>NZ_JAFMZG010000028.1:0-406871 GCF_049132125.1 Pseudomonas sp. NFX5 | reverse complement strand
CGATAGCGGTGGATCAGTTAATAAATAAGTGACTGATCCACCGCTATCGGGGGCAAGCCCCCTCCCACATTTTTTGCCCTGCGGTGTCCTTACAGGTCGCCGTAGCCGAGGGAGCGCAGTGCGCGCTCATCATCGGACCAGCCGCCTTTAACCTTCACCCACAGGTTAAGCATGATCTTGGAATCGAACAGCAATTCCATGTCCTTGCGCGCTTCGGTGCCGATGCGCTTGATGCGCTCGCCCTTGTCGCCGATGATGATTTTCTTCTGGCCGTCACGTTCGACGAGGATCAGCGCATGGATATGCAGTGTCTTGCCCTGCTGCTTGAACTCTTCGATTTCGACGGTGATCTGGTACGGCAGCTCGGCGCCCATCTGGCGCATGATTTTCTCACGCACCAGTTCGGCGGCGAGGAAACGGCTGCTGCGGTCGGTGATCTGGTCTTCCGGGAAGAAGTGCTCGTTCTCCGGCAGGTAACCGGCGATCACGCGCTCCAGGGCTTCGAGGTTGTGCCCGTGCTGGGCCGAGATCGGCATGATCTGGGCGTTCGGCAGTTGCTCCTGCAGCCAGCTCAGGTGCGGCATCAGCTCGGCTTTGTCTTCGATGCGGTCGGTCTTGTTCAACGCGACGATCAAAGGGCCAGTGACGTACTGCACGCGCTCGAGGACCATCTGGTCTTCGTCGGTCCACTTGGTGCGGTCGACCACGAAGATCACCACGTCCACGTCTTTCAACGCCGCCGAGGCCGTCTTGTTCATGTAGCGGTTAAGGGCTTTCTCGCCGCCCTTGTGCATGCCCGGGGTGTCGACGTAGACCGCTTGCACGCTGCCTTCGGTCTTGATGCCCAGCATGTTGTGGCGGGTGGTCTGCGGCTTGCGCGAGGTGATTGCAAGCTTCTGGCCGAGGATATGGTTCAGCAGCGTGGACTTGCCCACGTTCGGGCGGCCGACGATGGCAACATAGCCACAGCGTGTTGCGGTTGAATCAGTCATGGCCATTCTCCACGCCCAGGGCAATCAGTGCTGCAGCGGCCGCTACCTGTTCGGCAATACGACGGCTCACACCCTGACCTCGGCTTTTTTCATTCAGTAAGGTGATTTCACATTCCACGAAGAACACGCGGCAATGGGGTTCACCCTGGATATCCACCACTTCGTAGCGTGGCAGGTCGCAACCGCGCGATTGCAGGAACTCCTGCAAGCGGGTCTTTGGATCCTTGTTGGTGTCGACCAGCGTGAGGCTTTCGATCTCGGAGGTCAGCCACGCGGTGACGCGCTCCTTGGCCGCTTCCATGCCGGCATCGAGGTAGATCGCGCCGATCAACGCCTCAAGCGCATCGGCCAGGATCGACTCACGGCGGAACCCGCCGCTCTTCAACTCGCCGGAACCCAGGCGCAGGTACTCACCCAGGCCAAAACCACGGGCCAGTACGGCCAGGGTCTCGCCCTTTACCAGGCGTGCGCGTAAACGCGACAGCTGACCTTCACGGGCTTGGGGGAAGCGCTCGAACAGTGCTTCACCGGCGACGAAATTGAGGATGGCATCACCGAGGAATTCCAGGCGTTCGTTATTACGCCCTGCAAAGCTGCGGTGTGTGAGGGCAAGGACCATCAATTCCTGATCCTTGAAGGTGTAGCCGAGCTGGCGCTCGAGACGACTTAGAGAAACGGTCACGGTTTACCCATATCTGTGTGGTGGCACCGGCGGCCATCGACGATTGACGCAGTGTTCAAATTCAAATCCTGGTTGGTATTGCACGGGGACGGGAAATGTCCAAGCCCCAGAAAAGCATTCGGCGCTGTGTGCACAGCGCCGCTTGTATTACTTGATCAGCCCGACCCGCGAGAAGTTCGGCAGGTGGCTGAGCTTGGGTTCCGGCCAGCTCATCCAGACCGCAAAGGCCTTGCCGACGATATTCTGGTCGGGAACCATGCCCAGCAGGTCCTTGGGAATGCTGGGGTCATCCCAGTAACGGCTGTCATTGGAGTTGTCGCGGTTGTCGCCCATCATGAAGTAGTGCCCGGCCGGCACTTTCCACTCGCCGTCAGGCATGGCACGGTAGCGGCTCATTTCCTTGCGGATTTCATGCTCTACCGCACCGAGTTTTTCCTGGTACAGCTCGGCACTGCCCAGGCTGTTCGGTTCGGAACCGATCAGCTTCTCGGCCACCGACTCGCCGTTGATGAACAGGCGCTTGTCGCTGGTGTAGCGAATCACGTCGCCCGGCAGGCCTACCACACGCTTGATGTAGTTGACGTTCGGGTCGCTCGGGTAGCGGAACACCATCACATCGCCGCGTTGCGGATCACCGACTTCGATGACCTTCTTGTCGATCACCGGCAGGCGAATCCCGTAGGAAAACTTGTTCACCAGGATGAAGTCGCCCACGTCCAGGGTAGGTTTCATCGAGCCCGACGGGATCTGAAACGGTTCCACCAGGAACGAACGCAGCACCAGCACGATGAACAACACCGGAAAGAACGACTTGCCGTATTCAACCAGCAAGGGCTCTTTGTTCAGCTTCTCGATCACCATGCCATCGGGCTGGCTGACGCTGCCCTGATAGGACGCGATAGCCGCCCGCCGACGCGGGGCGAAGAACACCAGATCGAGCAACGCCAGGAGACCGCAAACGGCAACGGCGATGACCAGCAACAGCGGGAAATTTAGCGACATAGGACCTAACTATCCAACCTGAGCACCGCAAGGAAGGCTTCTTGTGGAATTTCCACGTTGCCCACTTGCTTCATGCGTTTTTTACCGGCCTTTTGCTTCTCAAGCAGCTTGCGCTTACGGCTTACGTCACCGCCGTAGCATTTGGCCAGTACGTTCTTTCTGAGTGCCTTGACGGAGGTTCGCGCAATGATCTGCCCGCCAATGGCGGCCTGGATCGCGACGTCGAACATCTGGCGCGGAATCAGTTCTTTCATCTTCTCGGTCAACTGGCGACCTTTGTAGTGCGCATTGTCCTTGTGCACGATCAGTGCCAGGGCATCGACCTTGTCGCCGTTGATCAACACATCCAGTTTCACCAGATTAGCCGATTGGTAACGGTCGAAATGGTAATCCAGCGAAGCATAGCCGCGACTGGTGGATTTGAGACGGTCAAAGAAGTCCAGGACCACTTCGTTCATCGGCAAATCGTAGGTCACTTGCACCTGGGTACCGAGGAACAGCATGTCGTGCTGCACGCCACGCTTTTCGATACACAGGGTAATGACGTTGCCCAGGTGTTCCTGCGGGACAAGGATATTGGCCCGCACGATCGGTTCGCGCATGTCTTCGATGGAAGACAGGTCTGGAAGCTTGGACGGGTTGTCGACGTAAATCGTTTCACCGTTTTTGAGCAGCAGCTCGAAAATAACCGTCGGCGCCGTGGTGATCAGGTCCAGGTCGTATTCGCGCTCAAGGCGCTCCTGGATGATTTCCATGTGCAGCATGCCGAGGAAGCCGCAGCGGAAGCCGAAGCCCAGGGCGTCGGAGCTTTCCGGGGTGTACTGCAACGACGAGTCGTTGAGGGTCAGCTTTTGCAGGGCTTCGCGGAAGTCTTCGAAGTCGTCGGAGCTGACCGGGAACAGGCCGGCGTAGACCTGCGGCTGGATGCGTTTGAAGCCCGGCAGCACGTCGACGTCAGGGGTGGAGCTCAAGGTCAGGGTGTCACCCACCGGCGCACCGTGGATGTCCTTGATACCGGCGATGATGAAGCCTACTTCACCGGCTTTCAGATCAGTGGTCGCGGTGTGCTTGGGATTGAATACACCGACGCTGTCCACCAGGTGGATCTTGCCGGTGGACTTGACCAGGATCTTGTCGCCCTTCTTCACACGGCCGTGGCGCACGCGTACCAGGGAGACAACCCCCAGGTAGTTGTCGAACCAGGAGTCGATGATCAACGCTTGCAGCGGATCTTCGTAGTTGCCGGTGGGGGCTGGAATGGTCTTGACCAGGCGCTCGAGCACTTCATCGACGCCCAGGCCGGTCTTGGCGCTGCACTCGACGGCGTCGGTGGCGTCAATGCCGATGATTTTTTCGATTTCTTCTTTTACGCGGTCCGGATCGGCCTGCGGCAGGTCGATCTTGTTCAGCACCGGCATGACTTCCAGGCCTTGCTCGATGGCGGTGTAGCAGTTGGCCACGGACTGGGCTTCAACGCCCTGGCCCGCGTCCACCACCAGCAGCGCACCTTCGCAGGCCGCCAGGGAGCGGCTGACTTCATAGGTGAAGTCCACGTGGCCGGGGGTGTCAATGAAGTTCAACTGGTACTTGATACCGTCTTTGGCGGTGTAGTACAGGGTAACGCTGTGGGCCTTGATGGTGATCCCGCGCTCGCGTTCGAGGTCCATGGAGTCCAGCACCTGGGCTTCCATTTCACGCTCGGCAAGGCCGCCGCACATCTGGATGAATCGATCGGCCAGCGTCGACTTACCATGGTCAATGTGGGCGATGATGGAGAAATTGCGGATATGACTCAAATCACTCACGGATCAACACTCAAAAAGGCTGCAGGCAGATTGCCCGCTGAAAAATAGCCGGGAATTGTACCTGATGCTCAGGCCGGGCGTCATCTTTGCTGACCAGAACAAAAATGCCCCGCTCATCCGAGCGGGGCATTTTTTATCCAACGGCGCGGTATCAGCCGGCCCGGCGCAGCAGCCAGAACCCGGCCAGGGCGCAGATGGCCGTCGGCACCAGCACTGCAAACAGTGGCGAGAACCCGAACACCAGGCTCGACGGGCCGAGCAGGTCCTGGGCGATGCGGAAGGTGAAACCGACCAGCACGCCCGTGAATACCCGCTGACCGAGGGTGACGGAGCGCAACGGACCGAAGATGAACGAGATCGCCATCAACACCAGTGCGGCGGTCACCACCGGTTGCAACACCTTGACCCAAAATGCCAGCCAGTAACGACCGTTATTCAAGCCTTGATCCTTCAGGTAGTGGATATAGCCCCACAACCCGGAGATCGGCAGGCTTTCGGGGATCATCACCACCGTATTGAGCAGTTCCGGCTTGAGGGCGATATCCCACTCTTCACTCGGCACATTGATCACTTCGGTGCTGGCCTTGGTGCCTTGGCCGACATTGCGGAAGTAAGTCGTGGTGACGTCGGTCAGTTGCCACTTTTCGTCGCCGTACTGCGCGCGTTTGGCGAAACTGGACGACAGCATGTGACGTTCCTTGTCGAACGTGTAGCGCGTCACACCGATCAACAGCCCGCCCGGTTGCACGGCGTTGATGTGGATGAACTCATCACCCTGGCGGTGCCACAGGCCATGCTTGGCGCTTTGTGCATCGCCCGAGCCCTGGGCCAGGGCGCGATTGGCCTGGGCGGTGGTTTCGGCCGGCGGCGCGACGTACTCACCGATCAGCACGCTGCACAGCATCAGCAGCAACATTGGCTTCATGACCGCCCAGACGATACGCCCCACGGACACCCCGGCGGCGCGCATGATGGTCAGTTCGCTGTTGCTGGCCAGGCTGCCCAGGCCGATCAGGCAACCGATCAGCGCGGCCATCGGCATCATGTCGTAGAGACGACGCGGCGCGGTCAGTGCCACGTAGCCGAGCACGTCCCATACGGTATAGGTGTCGCTGACGTTGCCGACTTCATCGATGAAGGCGAACAACGAGGCCAGGCCCAGGATAATGCCCAGTACCGCCAGGATGGCGATCAGGACGCTGCTACCAATGTAGCGATCGAGCTTAGCCACGAGCCAACTCCTTCTGGCCACGACGGCTCATCATTTTCAAACGAATAGGCTCCCAATACAGCAGCCCCAGGCCGATCACCAGGAACATGCCGTGCACCCACCACAGGCCCAGGACCGGCGACAGCTTGCCTTTCTCCAGGGAGCCACGGGCGGAAATCAGGATGGTGAGGTAAGCCATGTACAGCAGGATCGCCGGCAACAGCTTGAGGAAACGGCCCTGGCGCGGGTTGACGCGCGACAGCGGCACGGCCATCAGGGTCACGATAAACACCAGCAGCGGCAGGGAAATCCGCCATTGCAGCTCGGCGATGGAACGCAGTTCCTTGCTGCCGAGCAGGTCCGCCGTGGGGATGGCGTCGCGGTCGGTGACTTCGTCGCTGATATCCGGGCGGGCCAGCATCACGCCATAGGTGTCGTACTTGATCGCGCGATAGTCGGCCATGCCTGGACTGCCATCGTAGCGATAGCCATTTTCCAGGATCAGGTAGCGGCTGCCGTCAGGACGCACTTCCTGGCGGCCCGAATCGGCCACCAGCACGGAAATGCCCCGGTCTTTCTTGTCCTGGCCAAACCGTTTCTCGGAGATGAACACACCGCCCAGGTTGGCGCGGTCGTCGGTCAGGGTTTCCGTGTAGGTCACCCGCGAGCCGTCATTGAGTGCCTGGAAACGGCCCGGCTCGAGGGTATCGAACTCGGTCATCGCATCCTGCTTGTTCAGCACCAGCTGGAACTGCATGGCGCCCTGGGGAGCCAGGCTCAGGCTCAGCCAGGCCACGATCAGCGCAACACCGGCCGCCGGAATCATGGTCATGCCCAGCAGGCGCTGCTGGCTCATGCCGGTGGCCGAGAGCACGGTCATTTCACTTTCAAGGTACAAGCGGCCGTAGGCCAGCAGGATGCCGAGGAACAGGCCCAGCGGCAGGATCAGTTGCAAGAATCCCGGCAGGCGAAAGCCCATGATCAGGAACAGCGAGCCTGGGTCCAGGGCGCCGGAGGCAGCCTGGGCCAGGTATTTGACGAAACGACCACTCATGATGATGACCAGCAGGACCGCACTCACGGCACTCAGGGTCAACAGGACTTCGCGGGACAGATAACGGAAGACGATCAAACCAGACACTCCAGGGTTGTCAGGCTAAGGCGGCCAAACAAGCAAGCATACCGAGTCAGCCCGTTTGCACCGGGCCGGCTAAAAAGATGGCGCATTATCCTGTGATTGACCGCGCCTGTCACTGCGCAACCTCATGCGCAGGCACAAAGGGTTGTCAGGCTCCGTCGGCGAGGTTCAAACTGCGGCCTTTGTCGCTGGTGGTTTACACAGCCGCCACGCTTTAAAGCCTGCGTACAGACGCCAGGCTCTCAGACCTTATATAAGGGACCCGAAAATGGAATTGGTTGTAAAAAGCGTTAGCCCCGAAACGTTGAAAACCGCCACCCTCGTGGTCGCCATCGGCGAAGGCCGCAAGCTCGGCGTAGCCGCCAGGCAGCTCGACGAACTCAGCGGCGGCGCGATCAGCGCGGTCCTCAAGCGCGGCGACCTGGCCGGCAAAGTCGGCCAGAGCCTGCTGCTGCAAAGCCTGCCCAACCTGAAAGCCGACCGCGTATTGCTGGTGGGCGTGGGCAAGGACGCTGAACTGGGCGACCGTCCGTTCCGCAAGATCATCAGCGGCATCCTCAACACCCTGAAGGGCCTGGGCGGCAGCGATGCCGCACTGGCACTCGATGAAATCGTGGTCAAGGGCCGTGACAGCTACGGCAAGACCCGCCTGCTGGCCGAAACCCTGGTGGACGGCGGCTACATTTTCGATCAGTTCAAGAGCCAGAAAGCCGAACCCCGCGCCCTGAAGAAAATCACCCTGCTGACCATCAAGGCCGCCCAGGCTGAAGTCGAGCGCGCCGTGACCCACGCCCAGGCCATCGCCAATGGCATGTCGTTCACCCGCGACCTGGGCAACCTGCCGCCGAACATCTGCCACCCGACCTACCTGGGCGAACAGGCCAAGGCATTGGGTAAAGAGTTCAAGGGCCTGAAAGTCGAAGTCCTGGACGAGAAGAAGATCAAGGAACTGGGCATGGGCTCGTTCTATGCCGTGGGCCAGGGCAGCGACCAGCCGCCACGCCTGATCGTGATGCAATACAACGGCGGCAAGAAGTCCGAGAAGCCTTACGCCCTGGTCGGCAAAGGCATCACCTTCGACACCGGCGGCATCAGCCTCAAGCCGGGCCTGGGCATGGACGAGATGAAGTACGACATGGGCGGCGCCGCCAGCGTATTCGGCACCCTGCGCGCCGTGCTGGAACTGAAGCTGCCGATCAACCTGGTGTGCATCCTGGCCTGCGCCGAGAACATGCCCAGCGGCGGCGCGGCCCGTCCGGGCGACATCGTCACCACCCTCAGCGGCCAGACCGTGGAAATCCTCAACACCGACGCCGAAGGCCGCCTGGTGCTGTGCGATGCCCTGACCTACGCCGAGCGCTTCAAGCCACAGGCCGTGATCGACATCGCCACCCTGACCGGCGCCTGCATCGTGGCACTGGGCTCCCACACCTCGGGCCTGCTGGGCAATAACGACGAGCTGATCGAGCAACTGCTCAGCGCCGGCAAGGCCGCCGACGACCGCGCCTGGCAACTGCCGCTGTTCGATGAGTACCAGGAGCAGCTGGACAGCCCGTTCGCCGACATCGCCAACATCGGCGGCCCGAAAGCCGGCACCATCACGGCTGCGTGCTTCCTGTCGCGCTTCGCCAAGAACTTCAACTGGGCGCACCTGGACATCGCCGGCACGGCCTGGACCAGCGGCGGCAAGGACAAGGGCGCCACCGGCCGTCCGGTGCCATTGCTGACCCAATACCTGCTGGACCGCGCCAAAGCCTGACACTGAAGATGCCGGGGCGGTGATCTCACCGCCCCGGCCTCAGGAACCGCAATGACCCAAGTCGACTTCTATATATTGCCCAGCGCCGATCCGCTCGCGCGCCTGGACTTCGCCTGCAAGCTCACCGAGAAAGCCTGGCGCATGGGCCACCGCATCTACCTGCATTGCAGCGATGCCGCCCAACGCGACGAGCTCGACGCCCGCCTGTGGCGCTTCAAGGGCGAAAGCTTCGTGCCCCACGGCCCCGCAGAATCAGAACCCGAAGGCCAGGTTGCCCTGGGTTTGGGAGACAGTTGCGGCAATCACCAGGACCTGCTGGTCAACCTGGACCTGAAAGTACCGCCTTTTGCCAAGGCCTTCGCCCGTGTGGCGGAAGTGGTGGTGGAAGATCCGGCTATTCGTCAGGCCGCGCGGGAGAGTTTCCGTTTCTACCGCGAACAGGGCTATCCTTTGCAAGATCACCGGCTACAACGACTTTGAGTACATGATGGACACTCCCAACCCGACAAAAAAAGATGACCACCTGCTGGACGACCTCGAGTCGATTCGTCAGTTGCTGGGTGATGATGACTTGCAACCGCCACTATTGACCGAACAGGCCGATGGCGAGGTACAGATTCCGCTGTTGTTCGACATGGTCGGTAGCAAGCAAGCTGCACCAGAACCGGTTGTCGAAGCCCCCGTTGTGGTGGACGCTGCCCCTGCTGCGGCTGAAAAGGGTCCCGACGCCCTGCTGCTGCACCTGGACAACGAACTGCGTGCCGCTGCGCAATTGATCATGCAAGATGTGATCGACGACTTTGCCCCCCATATCGAAACCGAGATCAAGCGCCGGATGGATGCACGGATGGAGCGGCTGCTCAGCCAGTACCAGTCTTGAACCGTCCATAGATCCCCTGTGGGAGGTGGCAAACTCCTCCCACATTTGATTGCCTGCACCTTAAGCCCGCCTTCGCCTCGCCCTGCGCCCTATCCCCCGTTATACTTGCCGGCTTTCCTGAATATATGCCAACTAGGGTCCCGCCGCGCATGGATAAGACCTACCAGCCGCACGCTATTGAAACTTCCTGGTACAACACCTGGGAGTCCGAGAACTATTTCGCTCCGCAAGGCGCGGGCGAGTCCTACACCATCATGATTCCGCCACCGAACGTCACTGGCAGCCTGCACATGGGCCATGGCTTCAACAATGCGATCATGGATGCGTTGATCCGTTTCCGCCGCATGCAGGGCCGCAACACCCTGTGGCAACCGGGTACCGACCACGCCGGTATCGCCACCCAGATGCTGGTGGAGCGCCAACTCGAAGCCACCGGCCAGAACCGTCACGACCTGGGCCGCGAGAAATTCCTGGAAAAAATCTGGGAATGGAAAGACCAGTCCGGCGGCAACATCAGCCGTCAGATCCGTCGCCTCGGTTCGTCCGTCGATTGGAGTCGCGAGCGCTTCACCATGGATGACGGCCTGTCGGAATCGGTGAAAGAAGCCTTCGTGCGCCTGCATGAAGACGGCCTGATCTACCGCGGCAAGCGCCTGGTCAACTGGGACACCAAGTTGCACACGGCAATTTCCGACCTTGAAGTGGAGAACCACGACGAGAAAGGTTTCCTGTGGAACCTCAAGTACCCACTGGCGGACGGTGCCAGGACCGCTGAGGGCAACGACTACCTGATCGTCGCCACCACCCGTCCGGAAACCATGCTTGGCGACGCCGCCGTCGCGGTCAACCCGAACGACGAGCGCTACCAGGCACTGATCGGCAAGTTCGTCGAGTTGCCGCTGGTAGGCCGCCGCATCCCGATCATCGCCGACGATTACTGCGACCCTGAATTCGGCACCGGCTGTGTGAAAATCACCCCGGCCCACGATTTCAACGACTACGAAGTCGGCAAGCGCCACAACCTGCCGCTGTTGAATATCTTCGACAAGAATGCCGCCGTGCTGCCGGCCTGCCAGGTGTTCAACCTGGACGGTACGCTGAACGAGAGCATCGACGGCAAGATCCCGGCCGAATACGCCGGCCTTGACCGTTTCGAAGCGCGCAAGCAGATCGTTGCTGCCTTCGACGCTGCCGGCCTGCTGGTCAGCGTCGACGACCACGGCCTGAAAGTGCCGAAGGGCGACCGCTCCGGCACCGTGATCGAGCCGTGGCTGACCGACCAATGGTACGTGTCCACCAAGCCCCTGGCCGAGCCGGCGATTGCTGCCGTGGAAGACGGGCGTATCCAGTTCGTGCCCAAGCAGTACGAAAACATGTACTTCTCGTGGATGCGCGATATCCAGGATTGGTGCATCAGCCGCCAGCTGTGGTGGGGCCATCGCATTCCGGCCTGGTACGACGAGTCGGGCAAGGTCTACGTGGGCCGCGACGAAGCCGAAGTACGCGCCAAGCACAACCTCGGTCCGGATGTGGCACTGCAACAGGACAACGACGTACTGGACACATGGTTCAGCTCGGGCCTGTGGACCTTCTCCACCCTGGGCTGGCCGCAGCAGACCGAATTCCTGAAGAAATTCCACTCCACCGACGTGCTGGTCACCGGCTTCGACATCATTTTCTTCTGGGTTGCCCGGATGATCATGCTCACCATGCACTTGGTGAAGAACGAGGACGGCACCCCGCAGGTACCGTTCAAGACCGTGTACGTGCACGGCCTGGTGCGGGATGGCCAGGGCCAGAAGATGTCCAAGTCCAAGGGCAACGTCCTCGACCCGCTGGACATCATCGACGGCATCGACCTGGAAACCCTGGTACAGAAACGCACCTCGGGCCTGATGCAGCCGAAACTGGCGAAGAAGATCGAGAAGCAGACCCGCGACGAATTCGCCGACGGCATTGCCAGCTACGGCACCGATGCGCTGCGCTTCACCTTCTGCTCGCTGGCGTCCACCGGTCGCGACATCAAGTTCGACATGGGCCGCGTCGAAGGCTATCGCAACTTCTGCAACAAGATCTGGAACGCCGCGCGCTACGTGCTGGACAAGGGCGAAGACTGCGGCCAGAACGGCGAGGCCATCGAGCTGTCCCTGGCGGATCGCTGGATCATCTCGCAATTGCAGCGCACCGAAGCCGAAGTGACCCGTCAACTCGACCAGTTCCGTTTCGACCTGGCCGCACAGGCCTTGTACGAGTTCATCTGGAACCAGTATTGCGACTGGTACCTGGAACTGTCCAAGCCCGTATTGTGGGACGAAAACGCGCCGATCGAACGTCAGCGCGGCACCCGTCACACCCTGGTACGCGTGCTCGAAGTCGCCTTGCGCCTGGCGCATCCGTTCATGCCGTTCATCACCGAAGAAATCTGGCAGCGCCTCGCGCCGCTGGCCGGCAAAGACGGCAAGACCATCATGCTGCAACCTTGGCCGGTGGCCAACGAAGCACGTATCGATGAGGCGGCCGAAAGCGACATCGAATGGCTCAAGACCCTGATGCTCGGCACGCGCAACATCCGCGCCGAAATGAACATCGGCCCGGGCAAGCCCCTGGCGGTATTCGTGAAGAACGCCAGCGCCGAAGACCAGCGTCGTCTCACCGAGAACGATGCGCTGCTCAAGAAGCTGGCGAAGCTGGAATCGATCACCGTATTGGCGGATGGCGCCGAAGCGCCACTGTCAGCGACCGCGCTGGTCGGCGAGATGGAAGTGCTGGTGCCGATGGCCGGCCTGATCGACAAGGGCGCGGAACTGGCCCGTCTCGACAAGGAAATCCTGCGCCTGCAAGGCGAAGTGGCGCGGGTGGGCGGCAAGCTGTCCAACGCGGCATTCGTCGACAAGGCACCGGCTGAAGTGATCGATAAGGAACGCGCCAAGCTGGCCGAGGCCGAACAGGCTTTGGGCAAGCTGGCGGAGCAACATGCGCGGATTTCCAGCCTGTAAGGGGCAATCCGTGTGAAAAAAGAGACCTTCGGGTCTCTTTTTTTGCCTGGTGTTTCTCAATCCCTTGCTGGCAATACAGTCAATGTGGGAGGGGGCTTGCCCCCGATGGCGATCTGTCAGCCAGGCTAGTCTTGACTGATCCACCGCTATCGGGAGCAAGCCTCCTCCCACATTTGACCGAGTTATCCTCGGGAATGTGTGACAATGGCCGCCACTTTGAGCCAACACCAGAATCATCATGACCGCCCCCACTACGCCCAAACCTCCACGCAAGAAGCCTAAGACCGCAGCCACGGCCAAACCCGTCGCGCCGCGCAAAGAGGCTACCCTGCACCCACGCAACCGCCACACAGGTCGTTACGACTTCCAGGCGTTGATCAAGACCACGCCGGAACTGGCGCAATTCGTGATCATCAACCCCTATGGCAAAGAGAGCATCGACTTCGCCAGCCCGGACGCGGTGCGGGTGTTCAACCGGGCGTTGCTCAAGGCCTTCTATGGCATCCAGCATTGGGACATCCCGGCCGATTACCTGTGCCCGCCGGTACCGGGACGTGCCGACTACGTGCACTTCCTCGCCGACCTGCTGGCCAGTGTCAACGAGGGCAAGATCCCGCGCGGTTCAATCGTCAAGGTGCTGGACATCGGCATGGGCGCCAACTGCGTCTACCCACTGATTGGCTATATGGAGTACCGCTGGAACTTCCTCGGCTCGGAAGTCGACCCCATCGCCGTGGCCGCCGCCAAGGCCATCGTGCAGTCCAACGACCTGAGCAAGGTCATCCAGTTGCGCCAGCAGGAAAACCCCAAGCACATCCTGCTGGGCCTGCTGGAGCCGGGTGAGCGTTTTGACCTGACCATGTGCAACCCACCGTTCCATGCGTCCATGGACGAAGCCACCAAGGGCAGCGAGCGCAAGTGGCGCGCCCTGGGCCGGGCCGATCCCAAGCGCAAATTGCCGGTGCTCAACTTCGGCGGCCAATCGGCCGAGTTGTGGTGTGAAGGCGGTGAAGCGCGCTTCGTGACGCAGTTGATCGCCGAGAGTGCGCACTTTGCCCACAAGGTGTTGTGGTTCAGCACCCTGGTGTCAAAAGCGTCAAACTTGCCCGCGATCGAGACCGCCCTGAAAAAAGCCGGCGTGCTGGAAAGCCAGGTGGTGGAAATGTCCCAGGGCCAGAAGCAGAGCCGTTTCGTGGCCTGGACCTTCCAGACCAAGAACGAACAGCAGATCTGGCGCCAGCGCTGGGTGCGATAGAGACAAATCCCAGGCAACAAAAAACCGTGCCCGGATCGCTCCGGAGCACGGTTTTTTTTTGCTGCGTCTTACTTGTTAACAGCGTCGGTCAGGCCTTTGGCCACAACCAGCTTGATAACTTTCTTGGCAGCGATTTCGATGGCAGCGCCAGTCGAAGGGTTACGGCCAGTACGGGCAGGACGCTCGGTCACTTTCAGTTTGCCAACGCCTGGCAGAGTGATTTCGCCGCCGTTTTCCAGCTGGTCAGCAACAACTTGGCTCAGTTGGTCCAGCAGTGCGCGCACGGTGGTTTTCGGTGCGTCTACTGCTTCAGCCAGGTCAGCGATCAGTTGGTCTTTAGTAATAGCCATTGTGGTGTTCCTTCCCTATCAAATTCATATGGATTGCAGAGTGCAGTGTCAGCCGTCGAGCCCGACCGTCATGGCCTGGCACCCCCGGCTATAACCACGGAGATCGGGGTTATAGATGCTTGAAACGGGGATTGGTTCGACCTGACAGATGCTGAATGCACGCTTATCGCCGAGACTTGGCGTAAGACGGGGCAAAACTAGCACAGAGACGGGGAAATATCCGCTTCTACCTACCCATTTGGTCAGCTTTATCGCTCTAAACCGTGAAAAAAAGGCATATGCCTCGTCCGAGAGCATCCAAAATGCCCTTCGACGCGTGTCTTGACCAATGGGTGCGGTACACTGGGCGACTTTTCGGGGAGGCCGACCGCTCCCCTTCAACCAGCCGAGAAGCCCATGCCGATCCGTCATTGCATCGTCCACCTGATCGACAAAAAACCCGACGGCACACCCGCAGTTCTCCACGCCCGCGACTCCGAGCTCGCCGAGTCGGCCGCCATCGAGAACATGCTTGCCGACCTCAACGAGAGCTACAACGCCAAACAAGGCAAGGCCTGGGGTTTCTTCCATGCCGAATCCGGCGCGCACCCGTTCAGCGGCTGGTTGAAGGAATATTTCGAGGGTGGCCAGGATTTCACCACGTTCAGCCGCACCGCCGTCGAACATCTGCAAAAACTGATGGAAGAGTCCAACCTCTCCACCGGCGGCCACGTGCTGTTTGCCCACTACCAGCAAGGCATGACCGACTACCTGGCCATCGCCCTGCTGCACCACAGCGAAGGCGTGGCGGTGACCGACGAGCTGGACGTGACCCCGTCGCGCCACCTGGACCTGGGCCAACTGCACCTGGCAGCGCGTATCAACGTCTCCGAGTGGCAGAACAACAAGCAGTCCAAGCAGTACATCTCGTTTATCAAGGGCAAGAACGGCAAGAAGGTCTCGGAATACTTCCGCGACTTCATCGGCTGCCAGGAAGGCGTCGACGGCCCGGGCGAGACGCGCACCCTGCTCAAGGCCTTCAGCGACTTCGTCGAAAGCGAAGACCTGCCGGACGAATCCGCCCGCGAAAAAACCAAGACCCTGGTCGATTACGCCAGCAGCCAGGCCAAGCTCGGCGAGCCCATGGGCCTTGAAGAGCTGTCGGGGTTGATCGATGAAGATCGGCCCAAGGCGTTCTACGACCATATCCGCAACAAGGACTACGGCCTGTCGCCGGAAATCCCGGCGGATAAACGCACCCTCAACCAGTTCCGCCGCTTCACCGGGCGCGCCGAGGGCTTGTCCATCAGTTTTGAAGCACACTTGCTGGGCGACAAGATCGAGTACGACGAAGCCGCCGGCACCCTGATCATCAAGGGCCTGCCGACCCAACTGACCGACCAGCTCAAGCGCCGTAACTGATGCTCGGCGGGGTCCTCAAGAAAGTCCTGCTGGTGTTGCTGGTGGTGGTGGTTATCCAGAACTGGGGCAAGGTCGAGCGGCTGCTCAACCCTTCCCAGGTGGTGCCGGAGCAGACGCGAGCATCAGCGCGGGTGGTGCTGTATGCCACCGAGTGGTGCGGCTACTGCAAGCAGATCCGCCGCTTCCTGGACCAGAAGGGTATTCCGTACCAGGCCGTCGATATCGAGAAGGACGCCCAGGCGCGCAAGGCGTATGAAGCGCTGGGCGGTGGCGGGATTCCGTTTGTGGACGTCAACGGGACGCTGATTCGCGACTACAACCCTGACGCGATCATGGCCGCGCTGAAGTAATCAGCGGACCACGATCACCCGCCCCAACAGGCTGTGCTGCTCGAACCCCAATACCGCTTGCAAGGCGTTGAGTACCGCCTGCGGGTCCTTGCTCGGGAAGCTGCCGCTGACGCGCCTGGCACCCATCTCTTCGCTGAGCAGCAGGATGCGGCCAGGGTAGTAACGCCCCAGGTCCTTGACCACATCGGCCAGCGGTGCCTTGTAGTAGTTGAGCCAGCCATCCCGCCAGGCCAGGCGGGATTCGCTGTCGACCGCGTGCAAGGGATCGGCGCTGCCATCGGCGTAGGCCACTTGCTGGCCCGCCGTCAGAATTTGCTGTGGGCCCTGTTTCGACGCGGTCACGCCGACCCGCCCCGACAACACCGTCACCTCGGCCCCTGCCGGTTGCAGGCGCACTTCGAACTGCGTCCCCAGCACCCGCGCTTCGCCGCCGCCCGCCTCGACCACAAAGGACTCGCCGGTGTGGGTGACGCTGAAAAAACCTGCACCGCGACGTAATTGGATATGCCGCTCACCGTGGCTGAAGTCCACGGCAATGGCGCTGTCCGCATCCAGCGTGACCTGGGATTGATCAGCCAGGGTGACGGTCTTCACTTCTCCCGGTGCGCTCACGTAATCGGCGCCGAAATCATCGATCCACCGCGAAGGCTGCCAACCGGCGCCCATGGACACCATCAACACCAGGCACGCCGCCATGGCCAGTGCGCCGGACCAGCGCACCACCCGCGAGCGCCTAGGGGTGTTCATCGCATTAAGGTAGCCCTGCAATGCCAGCGCATCCTCATCCGCCAGTTGGCGTGCCGGCACTTCGCTCAACTCCCAAAGCACCTGGGCCTGGGCATAGGCTTCGACGTGCGCAGGATCGGCCCGTAGCCAGCGGCTGAACGTGGCCTGGTCGCCACTGCTGGGCTGGTCGTGCAACAGGCTCAGCCAGGCCAGTGCGGCTTGTTCCTGGTCTGGCGTGGGGGTCGGATTCACGGTGCTTTCCCTGGCGTGCGCGATGGCGATGGTTCGCGAAGGCTGGCTTTGCAGGCTTCGAGGGCACGCATCATATGTTTTTCCACGGCGCTTTGGGACAGGCCCATGGCCTTGGCGATTTGCGCGTACTTGCGCCCGTGAATGCGGTTGAGCAGGAAGATCTGCCGGGTGCGCTCCGGCAGGCTGCGCAGGGCGGCTTCGACATGCCGCAGGTCGTTGCCCGCCTCGAGCGCCGCCTGGGGCTCTGAGCCCTGGTTATCCTGCTGCTCCGGCAGCCAGCCTTCACTGCTGCGCACCCGCGCGCCTTCGCTGCGCAGGTGGTCGATGGCGATATTGCCGGCGCAGCGCAACAGGTAGGTGCTGAGTTCTTCGACCTGCACCAATGGCCGACGCCAAAACCGCAGGAACAGGTCCTGCACCAGGTCGGCCGCCGTGGCGCGGCACCCGACACGTCGGCTCACCAACGCTTCCATCTGCGAACGCTGGGACAGGAACACCTGCAGGAAATGCGCACGCCCACCCGCCGCGTCAGCCTGCGGGCTGTCCTGGGAATCGGGTGGGGTGCTGATCATCATGGCCGCGGCTCAGAACGTTGCGAAGGCGGCAACAGGGCTGGCCAGCAGGCCGACGCCTGCCAGGAGCAAGGCCAGCCTTGGCCGATACGGCAACAACAGCACCAGCAACAGGGCGCTGAGCATCAACACCGCGCACCACTCCACCAGGCCCAGGCCCCAACCGGCGACAGCCACGGCGGGCCAGATCGACACGGTCAGCAGCAGCCAACCGATGACGCGCAAAGCAATACGCCGCCGAGGCGATGGCTTGCTGTGCAGCAGTTCGCCGTGGTGACGGTCGGTGGACAGGCACAAGGCGGTAAACCCGGCGTAACACATCAGCAGCGCGAGGAGCATTCAGTTCGCCTCCTGCTTGAGCTGCAGCGGCCGCGCCCGTTCGGTCTTGGGCTGCGGGGCCTTGCGGTGCTGCATCTTCCAGGCTGCCCAGGCGAGGAACACGCCGCTGGCCAGGCAGGTCAGGTCGAAGCCGGCCATGGCCCAGTCGCCCGTCGCCAGTGAAGCGCCCAAGTGCTGCGATGTGGTCAGGGCATTGAGCAACGGGATTGCAGCAAACAGCAGTGCTGCGAAGCTCAATTGCTCAACCCAACCCTGGCGGCCCCGGCGCAGGATCCCGTGCAACAGGCTCAGGCCCCAGGCGATAAAGAAGGCCTGCACTTCCCAATCGGAGCGCTCGGCAAAGCCCACCGGCAATAAACGGTTGGCCCAGAAGAAGGCTGCAATGGCGATCAACAGCCCGGACATGCTGGCGATGTTCAGCACTTCCACCAACCGCAGTTCAAACGGCATCACGCCGCTTTTTGCATGTTTGAGTTGCCGCTTGCCGAGCCAGATCACCAGCCCCGTGCCGATCATCGCCGTGCCCGCCAGGCCGCAGATAAAGTACAACCAGCGCAGCACCGGACCGGCGAAATGGCCCATGTGCAGGCCATAGAAGCTGCCGCCGATCGCCGCCGGCAGCGATTGTTCAGCGCTGACCCGCAACAACTCGCCGGTGTTGCCGTTGAACGACACGGTACTGCCGAAGTCATGCACCACGCGGTCGGAGCTGGCACGGAACAGGTTCACCGAAGCGTTTACATCACTCGGGTTGTTCACCGCCAACCGCCCGACATGCCCACCCGCCCACTGCGCCCTCGCCTGCTCGTACATCGGCAGCAATGACAGCAATTGGCCGGGCTGGCCCAGCGCCGGCGCGTTGTTGGTGGCGGGGAACACGTCATTGAAGAAGGCCCGGGTGTCGTTGCCATAGGAGGCCACGATCGGCGCCGGCATCACCATGCTCATGAAAATCACCAGGCTGCTGTAGGTGATCATCAGGTGGAACGGCAGCACCAGCACACCCACCGCGTTATGCCCGTCGAGCCAGGAACGCTGGCCTTTGCGGGGGCGGAAGGTGAAGAAGTCCTTGAAGATTTTCTTGTGGGTGATGATGCCCGTGATCAACGCCACGAACATCACCATCGCTGCAATGGTCGACAGCCAGCGGCCCCACGGGTAAGGCATTTGCAGCTGGAAGTGGAAGCGGTAGAAGAAATCCCCGCCCATGCTTTCCCGGGCCTCTACGGTTTGCCCGCTCACGGGGTCGAGGGTTTTCTGAATGAAATTGCCGCGTTTGCCGGGGTCGACTTTGTCTTGCCACATCACCGACAGGCCAGGGTCGCGGCTATCCGGCAAAGTGATGAACCAGCGTGCGGCCGTGGGTGCGACCTTCTGCAGGTAGTCCTGGGCGACACTCAGGCTGCGCGCGTCATCCAGGGGATGGGCCTGTACTTCGGGTTGCATCCAGTGGGTGATCTCATCCTTGAAATAGGCCAGGGTGCCCGTCAGGAAAATCGCAAACAGCAGCCAGCCAAAGATCAGACCGGCCCAGGTGTGCAACCAGGCCATGGCCTGGCGAAAGCCCTCTTTCATGTGCGTGCCATCCACAAGCCCACGCCCGCCAGGGTGGCAAACGCCGCACTCGGCAGCATCACGCCGCACCACGCGCGCCATGCCGTACGGCAGGCGAAGCACCACAGCACTGCCAACAGGTAGAACACGAACGAACTCATCATCCCGGTAATCACCGCATCGGCGCGGGACGTTGGCATCCACAGCGCCAGGCAGATGCTGGCCAGGGACGCCATCAGGTAACCGCCGACGACAGCAGCCAGCACGCGCGACGTAACGGCGAGACGATAGGAAGCAGGCAGTGAGGTTTTGCTTTTCATGCGGGAGGCGCCAGGTTCATCAGCGCGCAATATTAATGATAAATATTCTCATAAGCAAAACAGAACGGATGAAACACCTGCCTTCGCACATTGCCGAACGGTTGGCGGCCCCCTACAATGCGAACAATTCTTGTTCTCTAAAGCATGCCGAGATTTTGCCGGCATGCACAAAAGGGAGATCGCGTTGCAGCCGTCCAACACTGTCGAAGTGCTCTATAACGACCATCACCACTGGCTCACCGGCTGGTTGCGACGCAAGCTCGGCTGCCCGGAAAGTGCAGCAGACCTGGCGCAGGACACCTTCATCCGAATCCTGACCGCACGGGAGGCGCCGACGCTGGTCGAGCCCCGCGCGTTCCTCACCACGGTCGCCAAGCGCGTGTTGTTCAACTTCTACCGCCGCCAGGACCTGGAACGCGCCTACCTCGACGCCTTGGCGCAGATGCCTGAACAGGTAGCGCCATCCGAAGAAGAGCGCGCGATCATCCTGCAAACCCTGCTGGAGCTGGACCAGTTGCTCGACGGCTTACCCACGCTGGTCAAGCGCGCGTTCCTGCTGGCCCAACTCGACGGCCTGACGTATGCGCAGATCGGTGCCGAACTGGGCATCTCCATCGCCACCGTCAAACGCCACCTGAATAAAGCCGCCATGCGCTGCTATTTCGCCCTATGAATGTCTCGACCCAGGTTGCCGAACAGGCCGTGCACTGGCTGATGGAAATGCAGCAAGGCGCGCTCAACCCACGCCAGCAGGCGGCCTGGCAACACTGGCTGAATGCCCATAGCGAACATCAGCGCGCCTGGGACCATATCCAGCGCGTCAACCAGCGCCTGCGCGGCATGCCCTCGCCCCTGGCCCATGCGGCCTTGAACGCACCTAAGTCCAGCAGCCGGCGCCAGGCGATGAAGTTGCTGCTGATCCTCGGCGCCGGTTCGGCCGCGGCCTGGAGCCTGCGCCAGCAGCATATCCTGCCGCCGCTGAGCGCCGACTACCGCAGCCCCGTCGGCCAACGGCGCAAGGTGCAACTGGCCGACGGCAGCCAGTTGCAACTCAATACCGGCAGCGCCGTGGATGTGCACTTCGACGGTCGGCAACGGCTGATCCGCCTGCTCGAAGGCGAGATCCTGCTCACCGCCAATGCCGGCAGCACGCCGCTGCAGGTGTTGACCGGCCAGGGCCTGCTCAGCAGCCAGGCGGCGCGCCTGAATGTGCGCCAGTTCAACGACCACACCCAACTGGCGGTGTTCGACGGCCGCGTCGAGGTGATGCCCAATACCTACAGCGGCCTGCCCCTGACGGTCGACGCGGCACGCCAGGTCAATTTCACCCGCAAGGGCTGGGACACCCCGCGAGCTACCGATGCCAACAGCGGCGCCTGGGCCGACGGCATGCTGGTGGCCGCGCATATGCGCCTGGAGGACTTTCTCGCCGAACTGGGCCGCTACCGCCGTGGCCAGCTCCATTGCGATGCGCAGGTCGCCAACCTGCTGCTGTCCGGCAGCTACCCGCTGGACGACAGCGAACGCATCCTCGACCTGCTGGAGGTCAGCCTGCCGGTCAAGGTGCGGCGTTTTACCCGCTATTGGGTGAGCGTCCAGGCCCGTGCGTAAATTATTTTCAGCCACCGTGAGCCGTTTTCCGCACCTCGCGTGACAGAGAAGGAAAGCCACCTTGATCCTTCCTTCTCAGGACCGCCCTTCATGCCCCAGCACCCCACCCTTCTCGCCCGCACCTTGCGCCAACTGCTGCTGGGCGCCAGCCTCAGCCTGACCGTACTGCCTTGCGTGATGGCGGCCGATGCCAAGCCGTATCACATCGCGCCCAGCTCGCTGGAAGCAGCCCTGAACCAGTTTGGCCGTGAAGCCGGCGTGTTGATTTCCTTCGGTTCCGAAGTCACGGCGGGCGTGCAAAGCCGTGGTTTGTCCGGCAGCTACAGCGCCGCCGAAGGCCTGCAGAAGCTGCTGGAAGGTACCGGCCTGCAAGCCCGTGCCGAAGGCGACAACGCCTACAGCCTGCAACCGGCAACGGCGCCGGCGGCTGTCGAGTTGGCGACCTCCAGCGTGGTCGGCGACTGGCTCGGCGATGCGGCGCAAACCAATGTCTTCGAACACCCCGGCGCCCGTGACGTGATCCGCCGCGAAGCGTTCGAACGCCAGGGCGCCACCCAGGCCAAGGACGTGCTCAACCGCATCCCCGGCGTCAACGCCCCGGACAATAACGGCACCGGCAGCCACGATATGGCGCTGAACTTCGGCATTCGCGGTCTCAACCCGCGCCTGGCCTCGCGCTCAACAGTGCTGATGGACGGTATCCCGGTGCCGTTCGCGCCGTACGGCCAGCCGCAGCTGTCCTTCGCACCGATCAGCATGGGCAACATGGACGCCGTGGACGTGGTGCGTGGCGGCGGCGCAGTGCGCTACGGCCCGCAGAACGTCGGCGGCGTGGTCAACTTCGTGACCCGCGCGATCCCGGATGCACCCACCGTCAAAGGTGGCTTGCAGACCGAGACCAGCCCGTCTTCCAGCCATGACGGCTTCAAGACCACCGGCAACCTGCTGGCCGGCGGCACTGCCGAGAATGGCCTGGGCGGCGCGATTTTGTATTCCGGCACCCGTGGCGGCGACTGGCGCGAAAACAGCAACACGCGCATCGACGACCTGATCCTCAAAGGCAAATACCAGCTCGACGACGCCAACAGCTTCAACGCCATGGCGCAGTACTACGAAGGCCAGGCCGATATGCCTGGGGGCTTGAACGTCGCGGACTACAAGGCCGATCCGTATCAGTCCACCCGCCCCTACGACAAATTCTGGGGCCGCCGTACGATGTTCAACGTCGGCTATCGATACGAGCAGGACCGCCGCGAATTCACCGTCAACAGCTTCTTCACCAAGACCCTGCGCAGCGGCTACCTGGACCAGGGCACGTTCCTGTCGCTGTCCCCGCGTGAGTATTGGGTGCGCGGCGTGGAAACCCGTTTCGCCCAGGGCTTTGACCTCGGCCCGACCAGCCATGAAGTGGGCGTCGGCTACCGCTACATCAACGAAGCCGGCCACGAGTTGCGCTACCGCACGCCGATTTCCGCCAACAACCAGCAAATCCCCAGCACCGACAGCCGCAACGACCGCGACACCCGTGGCGGCACCGAAGCCAATGCGTTCTTCGTCGATGACCGGATTGATATCGGCAAATGGACCATCACCCCGGGCATCCGCTACGAGATGATCGAGTCCCAGCAGAGCAACAACCTGACCAACGTCAAATACAAAGGCGACTACAACACCGCGCTGCCGGCGTTGAACGTGCTCTATCACCTGACCGACGACTGGAACCTGTACGCCAACACCGAAGGTTCATTCGGCAGCGTGCAGTACAGCCAGATGCCCAACCGTGTGACCAGCGGTGAAGTGAAACCGGAAAAAGCCCGCACCTGGGAACTGGGTACCCGCTATGACGACGGCACCTTGCGCGCAGAGATCGGCGCGTTCCTGATCAACTTCGACAACCAGTATGAAAGCAACCAGACCAACGACTCGGTGATCGCCCGCGGCGAAACGCGCCACCAGGGTATTGAAACCAGCGTCAACTACGCCCTCGATGGCTTGAGCCCGGCGCTGGCCGGTTTCGATGTGTACGCTACCTACGCCTACGTCGACGCCACCATCCGCGAAGACGGCCCGAACAAAGGCAACCGCGTGCCCTTCTCGTCCAAGCACAAGGGCACCCTCGGCGTGGGTTACACCGAAGGGCGCTGGAAACTCAATGTGGACAGCAGCTATCAGAGCAGCCAGTTCGCCGACAACGCCAACACCCAGGCAGAAAGTGCTGACGGCGCCAACGGTCGAATCCCCGGCTACATGCTGTTCAGCAGCCGCGCAGCCTATGACTTCGGCCCGCAACTGTCGGATCTGAATGTGGCGGTCGGCGTGAAGAACATCTTCAACACGCAGTACTTCACCCGCTCGTTCGACGACAACAACAAGGGCAAATACGTGGGTGAGCCGCGTACGCTGTACGTGCAGACCTCTATCGCGTTCTAACTGCCCGCCAGGCAACTGGGGGTGGCGGCGACCAGAGCGTCGATTGCACAACGGGTCTTGGCCGGCATATGCACGGCTGTCGGCCAGATCACATGGATCGGCGCGGGTTGCTCGCGATAGCCGGGCAACACCGCGACCAACTGCCCACGCAGCACATAGTGCGCAATCAACCAACTCGGCAACCAGGCCAGGCCGACGCCCGCGATGGCGGCATCGGCCACGGCCTGGAGGTCGTCCATCATCAACGGCGAGACCACGGGATTGCGCTGCGAGGTCGTGCTGCGATAGGCGATGCCGCGATGGCCGGCAAGGTCTTCGATGCATTCAATCGGCCCGACGCGCTGCAAGTACGCCGGTGACGCCGCCAGCTCCACGGCCTGTTCGCCCAGGCGACGTGCACTGAGGCGGTCGGTGTCGGGCAGCGGGCCGATCCGCACGGCGACGTCGAAGCCTTCCTGTGCCAGGTCCACCAGACGATCGGCGAAGCTGATCTCGATCTCCAGTTCCGGATAGCGCGCCATCAACCCCCACAATGCAGGGGCTGCGTAGTGATGCCCGAAGGCCAGTGGCAAGCTGGCCCGCAAACGGCCGCGTGGCTGTTGCCGGCCGCTTTCCAGCACCGATTCGGCCGCCTCGAGTTCCGCCAACGCGCGCAGGCAATGCTCGTAGTACGCCTGGCCGTCCTCGGTCAGCCGCTGGCGGCGGGTGGAGCGCTGCAACAGGCACGTGCCCAGGCGTGCTTCCAATCGCGCCAGGCCCTTGCCGACCGCCGAACGGGTGAGGTTCAGCCGTTCGGCGGCCTCGGTCAGGTTGCCGCTTTCGACGATGTGCAGAAACAGCTCAACGCCATCAAAACGCGGTGTCGTCATGGCTCGATTGTCGCCCTGAATTCCCTTATCAGCGGAAAACTTATCACGAATAACGAAACAGATTCCCCTGAAAATAACGCGACACTTCATCCACAGGAGAATCCCATGCCACCCGCCGCCACGCTAACCACCGCCAGCCCCCCGCGTACCGCCAGGAATGGGCTGGCCCTCACGGCCGTGTGCCTTGTCGCCCTGATGTTCGGCCTGGAGATTTCCAGCGTGCCGGTGATCCTGCCGACGCTCGAGCGGGAGTTGGGCACGGGCTTCCAGGACGCCCAGTGGATCATGAACGCCTACACCCTGGCCTGCACGAGCGTGCTGATGGCGGCGGGCACGTTGGCGGATCGCTTTGGCCGTCGCCGCATGCTGGTGCTGTGCCTGTGGGTGTTTGGCCTGGCTTCACTGGCCTGCGGGCTGGCCGAGGATTCTTCGCTGCTGATCACGGCGCGGTTTATCCAGGGCATCGGTGCCGGGGCGATGATGATTTGCCAATTCGCCATCCTCTCGCACCTGTTCCGCGAACCGGCAGCACGGGCACGGGCGTTTGCGATATGGGGCGTGATTGCCGGCGTGGGCCTGGGCTTCGGGCCGATGATCGGCGCATTGATCCTGGCGGTGGCGGATTGGCGTTGGGTGTTCCTCGTACATGTGCCGCTCACCCTGTTCACCCTGGTGCTGCTGCGCATCAGCGTGCAGGAGTCCCGCGACCCGGCCGCCCATCGCCTGGACATCGCCGGCATGCTCACCCTGACCCTGTCGGTGTTTGCCCTGGTGTACTTCATCACCCAAGGCAGCGAGCACGGTTTCGGCACACCGGCCATGCTCGGTTGGGCGGCGTTGTCGGGGCTCGGCCTGCTGCTGTTCATCACGGTCGAGCTCCGCAGTGCGCACCCGATGTTCGACTTCTCGGTGTTCCGCATCCCGCGTTTCAACGGTGCGTTGATGGGTTCGATCGGCATGAACTTCAGCTTCTGGCCGTTCATGATCTACCTGCCGTTGTACTTTCAGGCGGGCCTGGGTTACGACACCTTGACCACCGGCGCCGCGCTGCTCGCCTATACCCTGCCGACCTTGCTGGTACCGCCGCTGGCCGAGCGCCTGGCCCTGCGCTATGGCGCCGAACGCATCATCCCCCTCGGCCTGGGCCTGATGGGCGCGGGCTTTCTCGCCATGGCCGCCGTCAACGGCGCCGAGCACCCACGTATCGGGCTGGTGCTGCTCAGCTGCGTGATCGCCGGCGCAGGCCTGGCGCTGACCAACTCGCCCACCACCAATACCACCACCGGCTCGGTATCGGCCGACCGCGCGGGCATGGCCTCCGGCATCGACTTCAGTGCGCGGCTGATCACCCTGGCGCTCAACATTGCCCTGATGGGGCTGGTGCTGTTGCTGGGGATCAGCCATCAGCTGGCCGAGATGCTGCCCGCCACCACGTCAATGGAGTGGCCGGCCATCAGCCAGAACATTGCCGCAGGAAAGTTGGAGTCGATGGGGCTGGCAGCCAACGATGCTAAGGCGGCACTGCGCCACGGCGCCGGTTGGGCGATGCTGTTTGCCGGGTTGGGCGCTGGGGGGCTGGCGCTGTTGAGCCGGTATTTTTTCCGACGCGGCGCCTGAACGAAAACGGGCCTGCAGATGCAGGCCCGTTTGCAGGGGGTGAAAAGAACGTCAGCCGTTGATGACCGCGTTTTCGTTTTCCAGGAATTCCTGTTCCAGCGCGTCTTCATTCACTTTGTTAATGGGCTGGTTTTTCGCGGCAGCGCGGGGCTTGCCTTGCAGTCGACCAAACAGATGTTCCAATGCGTGATCCAGCTTGGTGGCCGCGCTGTCAATCGCTTGTTCCAGGGTATCGCCCTTGGCGGACACCGACAGCGGTTGATGGCCTTTTGGCCGCGCTTCCAGTCGGCAACTTAAATCGTGGGGACCGGGCTTGTCGCCGTTCTCATCCCGCAGGTAGACCTCCACTCGGGTCAGGTCTTCTTCATAACGTTCGAGCGTGCTCTCAATGGTAGTACGTACCCACTCCTCCAGTCGGATGCTGCTTTCAATATGGTTATCGCTATTGACTTGGATTTGCATAGTTCTTCCCTTATTTCAGCTAGCTCGCGAGAGGTCACAAACTGCAACACCGGGGTGGTGAAACCATGACCTCTTGATTACACAATTGAGCAGTCAGAGAAACATTTCAACCCCTTTGCAAAGATAAATCCCACATTACAAATTAACCCTGACGACAAGCAGAAACACTGTTAGGGTGGGGAGTTAGTTACATCTTCTTACGCTCCGCGCCCCTCACAATTGCCCTTCCCCCAGCGGGTGCAAGGCGCGAAAAATGCCTGCTTCCTCCACCAGCCAGTCATGCACCGCGCGCACGCCCGGATGGTTCAGGGCGCCCGGCGCATACAGCAGCACATAACGTTTGTGGTTGGGCACCGCGAGGCCGAACGGCACGATCAAGGTGCCACGTTCCAGCTCATCATTGAGCAAGGTGCGTCGCGCAATCGCCACGCCCATGCCGGCGATGGCGGCTTCGATGGTCAGGTGGTTGCGATTGAAGGTGTGGCCACGGCGTACATCGGCGACGTGATAGCCGATGGCATTCAGGTAGAACTCCCACTCCGCATACTCATAACTCCCACGCCAGGCGGTAATGTCGTGCAGCAGCGGGAAATGCGCGAGATCGGCCGGACCGTGCAAGGGCGGTCGACCCCGCAACAGGCTGGGGGCGCAGACCGGGAAAATCTGCTCATCCAGCAGGGCTGTGGATAACAGGCCAGGGTAGCTGCCGTCATTGAGGTCGATGGCCAGGTCAAAGTCGCCTTCGTGCAGGGCGATGCTGCTGTCCTCGGCGACCATGCGCAGTTGGATATCCGGGAAGCGCTGCTGCAAGCGCGGTAGGCGTGGGGTCAGCCACTTGCCGAGAAATGATGGAATCGAGCGCAGGCGAAGCGTGCCGCTGATCATTCCCGCATCCAACCGCTGCAACTCGGCGTCGATGCTGCCGTAGGCTTCCCCCACCGTTGCCGCCAGGCGCTGGCCCTCGGCACTCAGCTCCACCCCCCGTGCCCGTCGATGAAACAGCCGAAACCCGAGGCGCTCCTCCAACTGGCGGATTTGCTGGCTCACCGCCCCCGGCGTGATGTGCAGTTCTTCGGCGCAGCGGGTGAACGACAGATGCCGGGCAGCGCAGGAAAACACGTGCAACCAGACGTAAGTCTGGCCATGGAGAGGGCGAGCCATAGGGTTTAGTCCTGCTAAAGGGTGTCTTAGGATAATTCGTTGGTCAGTGCCGATCCAGAGGCTCAATATCGCGCCAATTGCGCTCGTCCTACAAAACATGGCAGCGATTCCTACTCCATTGCTTGTAAGGCTTTAGCATGGCTATCAGCGTTTTCGACCTATTCAAAGTGGGCATCGGCCCGTCCAGCTCCCATACCGTCGGCCCCATGCGCGCGGCGGCGACCTTCGCCCTGGCCTTGAACGACCAGCACTTGCTGAGTGAAACGCGCCGGGTCGAAGTGCGCCTGTATGGCTCGCTGTCCGCCACTGGTGTCGGCCACGCCACCGACCGCGCCTGCGTCATGGGCTTGATGGGCGAATGGCCGGATCAGGTCGATCCCACTTCGATCAACACGCGAATCCAACAGCTGCGCGAGTCCGGACAGTTGTTGCTGGCCGGTCAACAGGAAATTGCCTTCAACTGGCAAAGAGACCTCCTGCTGCTGGACGAAAGCCTGCCCTACCACCCCAACGCCATGTCCCTGCACGCCTACGGCGACAACGGCCTGCTCAGCGAGCAGACCTATTATTCGGTGGGTGGCGGTTTCATCATCGAAGCCGCTGAAGCGGCTTCGGGCATCGCGCCGGCCAACGATGTGCAATTGCCCTACGACTTCTCCAGCGCCGTCGAGCTGCTGGCCCTGTGCAACCAGCACGGCCTGCGGGTTTCGGAATTGATGATGGCCAACGAACGCGCCTGGCGCAGCGAAGAACAGATCCGCAGCGGCCTGCTGCATATCTGGTCGGTGATGCGCGAATGTGTGGAACAAGGCTTGCGCGATGAAGGCATCCTGCCCGGTGGCCTGGACGTGCCACGGCGTGCGGCGAAATTGCACCGCAGCCTGTTGGAAATCGGCAAACCCAATGTGATCACCTCGACCTTGTCGGCCATGGAATGGGTCAACCTGTTCGCCCTCGCCGTCAACGAAGAAAATGCCGCAGGCGGGCGCATGGTCACGGCGCCGACCAATGGCGCAGCGGGGATCATCCCGGCGGTGTTGCACTACTACATGAAGTTCAATGCCGACGCGTCTGACGACGATGTGATCAATTTCTTCCTGGCCGCCGCAGCCGTCGGCATTCTGTGTAAGAAAAACGCCTCGATCTCCGGTGCCGAAGTCGGCTGCCAGGGCGAAGTCGGTTCAGCCTGCGCCATGGCCGCCGCCGGCTTGGCCGACATCCTCGGCGCCACCCCCGAGCAACTGGAAAACGCCGCCGAAATCGGCCTGGAACACAACCTCGGCCTGACCTGCGACCCGGTCGGCGGCCTGGTGCAGGTGCCGTGCATCGAGCGCAATGCCATCGCCGCGGTCAAGGCCATCAACGCCACGCAAATGGCCCTGCGCGGTGACGGCAAGCACTTCATTTCCCTCGACCGGGTGATCCGCACCATGCGCGATACCGGCGCCGACATGCACGACAAATACAAAGAAACTTCACGGGGCGGCCTGGCGGTCAGCTGGGTGGAGTGCTGATCGGAGCACTTCGTCCCGCCCCAACGTGAGCCCGCGCAAAAATAATAACGAGGCAATAACGATGACCGATGTACGTACACCTGCGGCTGAAAATCCTGCTTTAGACACTACCGTTACCACTGGCTGGACCCAACACGACACCACGTGGATGCTCGGCCTCTACGGCACCGCCATCGGCGCCGGCACCTTGTTCCTGCCGATCAATGCCGGCGTCGGCGGCTTCTGGCCGTTGATCGTGCTGGCGCTGCTGGCCTTCCCGATGACCTTCTTTGCCCACCGTGGTCTGACGCGCTTTGTGCTGTCAGGCAAATCCGGCGACATCACCGAAGTCGTCGAAGAACACTTCGGCGTCGGTGCGGGCAAGCTGATCACCCTGCTGTATTTTTTTGCGATCTTCCCGATCCTGCTGGTGTACAGCGTGGCACTGACCAACACCCTGGGCAGCTTTATGGAGCACCAACTGCACCTGGCGCCGCCGCCCCGGGCGATCCTGTCGCTGGTACTGATCCTCGGCCTGATGGCCATTGTGCGCTGCGGCCAGGGTGTGATCGTCAAGGCCATGAGCGTGCTGGTCTATCCGTTCGTCGCCGCCTTGCTGTTGCTGGCGCTCAGCCTGATCCCCAACTGGAACGGCGCCTTCTTCGCCTCCGCCAGCGAGGGCATGCCCCTGCCAGTGTTTTTCAACACGCTATGGCTGGCGATCCCGGTGATGGTGTTCTCATTCAACCACTCGCCGATCATCTCCGCCTTCGCCGTCGACCAGAAGCGCATGTACGGCCCGCTGGCCGAACGCAAAAGCAGCGGCATCCTCGCCACGGCCCACGGCATGATGGTGCTGACGGTGATGTTCTTCTGCTTCAGCTGCGTGCTGGCCCTGTCGCCGGCTGACCTGGCAGCGGCCAAGGCGCAGAACATTTCGATCCTGTCGTACCTGGCCAACCACTTCCAGACGCCGGTGATCGCTTACGCCGCGCCGTTGATCGCGCTGGTGGCGATTACCAAGTCCTTCCTCGGCCACTACATCGGCGCCAGCGAAGGCTTCCAGGGGCTGATCGTCAAATCCCTGCGCGGGCGTGACCGTTCGATGTCATCCAAATGGCTGGAACGCTGCACCGCGCTGTTCATGGTGCTGACCTGCTGGGCCGTGGCCACCTTCAACCCGAGCATCCTGGGCATGATCGAAACCCTGGGCGGGCCGATCATCGCCTGCCTGCTGTTCCTGATGCCGATGTACGCCATCCATCGCGTGCCAGCTTTACGCCAGTATTCGGGCCAGGTGTCGAATGTGTTTGTGGTGCTGATCGGGCTGATTGCGCTGTCTGCGATCGTTTTTTCCGTGTTGCCCTGAAACGGATCACCAACACCAATAACAACATAGAACCCATGTGGGAGAGGGCTTGCTCCCGATAGCGGTGCATCAGCCAAGTATTCATTGACTGATGCACCGCTATCGGGAGCAAGCCCCCTCCCCCATAAGGAGCTCATTGTTTGACAGATCGCTGTACGGCACGCCCTTTGCTGTACAGCCCATGAGGTAAACGGAATTTGTACCACCTCAGCGACGGAGTGGCCGGTGGTCAGGCAACGCGAACTAATCACGACACCGGTCGTCAATGACTGCATGTTCTTATCAGGCGGTAACGCACCATGGACAATCCTTTTCAGATCATCACCGACACCTTCACCCCAAAATACCGTGTCAACCTGAGCATCCAACGGCTCGACGGCAGCATCATGCTCACCCTCTCGGACGAGACGGGCGTAGTGGCCAAACGCATGATCAGCGCCGAACAACGCAACGACCCGCAACGGCTCAAACGCCTGGTGCAAAGCATTCAATTCGGCATCGCCATCGAGCAGGGCCACAGCGCCATGGAGATCCTGGCGGTGATGACGGACGGCGACAGCCACAAATTGTTGCAGCGGCCGCCGACCCGCGCCCTGCCCTTCAGCGTCGGGCTTTAAAGCTCACCCTTCTCGGTCTCCAGGCTCGCCTCGCCCTTGCGACGCGGGCCTTCGACCTTCACCGACGGGAACGCCGACGACGCGTAGCGCACCACCAGAATCGCAAACGCCAGCAGCAGAATCCCGCCGCACAGGTAGATGATGCCGAGGTCGGGCGGATTGTGGTGGGACACGTTGGAGATCAACAGGCGCGTCAGCGCGGTGATCGCCACGTAGATCAGGAAGCGCACCGGCATGTGGTTGGTCTTGAAATAAATCCCGACCATCGCGCCCAATTCCAGGTAGATGAACAGCAGCAGGATGTCGTCGATCTTGATGTGCCCGTTCTCCAGCATCCCCAGGAATTCCATCACCGCAGCCCAGGCGGTCACCGCACCGATGGCGAACAACGCCAGGTAATGGAACGACTCGACAAACAGGTTACCCAGGGACTCGGCCAGCCCATGGACTTGATGGCGCAGCTTTTCGGCCCAATTAAATTTCACGATGGTGCTTCCTTAGGTCGGTTCGACCGGATAATGCGGGTTGGACGTGACGGTTGTTCTGCATGCAGAAAAAAGGCCAGAGGCGGGTATAAGATGATGGCGGGGTGACATGAGGCACGCCTGGCCTGTATTTACGGGCTACATTAAAAAACTGCTACCCAAACCCCACGGTTTGGCTTACCCTTTTCGCTGTATATAAATACAGTAGTCGCAAAAGACAACTATCGTGAAGGCATGTGAGGTGGTGAATGGCCGTCGAAGTGGTATACCGCAGCAGCCGAGATCTGGAGCGTTTGTTCATGGATAAAGCCGAAGCTGACCGTCATGACAAGATGCTTGAACTCGCTGAGTTGCTCGCAGAAGTGTTGCAAAAAGCCGTGCCGTCCCTGAGCGAGCAGCAGGTGGAGGAAGCCGGGATCTACATGGCGAAGAATCGCGATGTGTTTGCCAAGGCGTTCAAGAGCCAACCGGATGCATTGTCCGAGTTGCTGAACGCACCGGCGGAATAAGCCCGAATTGAACAGGCCCTGAGTCGATGATTCAGGGCCTTTTTAATGCCTATTTGTAGAGCAGGCGCTCGGCCAGCTCGTCCGCGACCCGTGCGGGTGAGCGTTTTTCGGCCTGGGCGTGGGCGAAGATTTCAGTCAGGCGCGTGCCGATGTTGGACAGGTGCGCGGTGATGGTCGGCAGTTCGGCACCGCTGTGCTTGAGGGCGACGTAGATCAGGCCGCCGGAGTTGATCACGTAGTCCGGGGCGTAGAGGATGCCGCGGCCTTCGAGTTGGTCGGCCACTTGCAGGTTGGTCAGTTGCGCACTGGCGGAACCGGCGACGGCGGCGCAGCGGAGCTGGCCGACGCTCTGGCGGTTGAACACTGCGCCCAGGCCGCAGGGCGCGAGGATGTCGCACGGGGTGCTGAGCAAGGCGTCGTTGGCGATAGGGTGCGCGCCGAGCTGTTCCATGGCCAGCTGCACCTTGCCGTGGTCGATGTCGCTGACCAACAGTTCGGCGCCGGCGGCGTGCAGTTGTTCGGCCAGGGCGAAGCCCACGTTGCCCAGGCCCTGGATAGCTACGCGCAAGCCTTCGAGGTTGTCGCTGCCCAGGCGGGCCATGGCGGTGGTGCGGATACCCGCGAACACGCCCATGGCGGCATGGGGCGAGGGGTCGCCGGCGGCGGTGGTGCTGGTAACGAAGCGAGTGTGCTGGGCGATGCAGTCCATGTCGGCGACCGAGGTACCGCTGTCGGTGGCGGTGATGTAGCGACCGTCGAGTTGCTCGATGCAACGACCAAAGGCTTCAAACAGCGCCGCACGGTTTTCCACATGGGCGGGGCGCAGGATCACCGCCGTCCCGCCCCCCACCGGCAACCCGGCCAGGGCGGCCTTGTAGCTCATGCCTTGGGCCAGGCGCGCGGCGTCCGCCACGGCGCTTTCATCGTCGGGGTAGGCAAGGTAGCGACAACCACCCAGGGCAGGGCCCAGGCGGCTGTTATGGATGGCTATGACCGCCTTCAACCCCGTCACCGGGTCGATGCTCAGGTGCAGCGATTCAAGGCGGGTGCTGTGCATGAGAGCAAACATCGTCGAGCTCCCGAATCACTTCTTGTGTCGCCAAGTATAGGCTTGCGGCAGAAAACTGCCGAAGTGCGCTGGAATAAGCCGTCCGGTTTTGTAGGTCTTGTGACATAAGCGGATAGGATATTTCTTAAGCCACTGGACGAAAATTCCCAGCAAGGCTAAAACGGGGGCATTCGCCGGAGAATGCAATGAATCCCCGTCACGCTTTTTTCGCCTGCCTGGAACGTTCGCCCCCCGCGCTGTTTGAAGCCGCGCTGTGGATCGCCGCCGAGCATGACCCGGCGGTGCAACCGGCGTTGATCATGCAGGACCTGAAATTGCTCGAGCAACAGGTCAGCCTGGGCATGCCCCTGCTGCCAGCGGATGAACTGGGCCAACCCTTGCTGCGAGGTATGAATGACCTCGGCTTCGCCCAGGATGATTTCACCCCGCTGCGCCCCGCCGCCGCCCTGCTGGACAAGGTGTTGCAACGCAAACGCGGGCAACCCCTGGCCATGGGGTTGATTGCCATGGAGCTGGCGCGACGCCTGGGCATTCCCATGGTCGGCGTCAACTTCCCCGGCCACTTCCTGCTGCGGGTGCCCGGTGCCGATCACTTGCTGGACCCTTGCGGCGGGCGACGCCTGTACCCCAACGACTGCCGCGAGCTGCTGCAACGCCAGTATGGTCCCAACCTCAAGTTGCAGGCCGATCACCTGCACACCGCCGAACCCCGTTCGATCCTGCAACGGTTGTCCCGCAACCTGCGCCAGTTGCACCTGGCCAATGACAACCCCCTGGCCGCGCTGATCGACGCCGAACGCGTGCTGGAACTGGGCAATGCCAGCGCTGCCGATTACCTCGCGCGGGCCAGCCTGTATCAACGCCTGGACTGCCCCAACGCCGAGCGCTTCGACCTGGAACACGCGTTGATGCTCAGCGAAGACCCGATCCAACGCCTGCGCCTGACTGAACGCCTGGGGCACCTGCCACCCAACTCCGTGGTGCATTGAACCCACTGCTCTCAAGCGCCTATTTCCCTGTGGTGAGCGGCCTTCTGTGGTGAGCGGGCTTGCCCCGCGCTGGGCTGCGTAGCGGCCCCAAAAATCCTGGGAGCGCTTCGCACTCCAGCGCGGGGCAAGCCCGCTCACCACAGAAACTCGCTCACCACAGTGATCCTGCTCGATGTAGATGCAACATCTTCAGTGATTGGCCGGCACCTTGAGGATATCGCCATGCAAAGGGCTCTTCGGCGCGTCAGTCGCGGGCGAGCGCACTTGAATGATCAACAACGCCGCGATCACCGCCGGAATCGCGCAGAAGAAGAAAATCTGCTGCACCGGAATATGCATCGCCAGCAGCATGCTGCCCAGCAACGGGCCCAGGATTGAGCCGAAGCGCCCTACACCCAATGCCCAACCCGTACCGGTGGCGCGTACATGCGCCGGATAAAAATTGCTGGCGAAAGCATTAAGGGTCAGTTGCCCGCCAATGATGCAAAACCCGGCGGCAAACACACAGGCCACCAGATAGCGCGGATTGTCGTGGTTCAGCCCCAGCAGCACGGTACACACCGCCGCTGCCGCCAGCACGCCGGACAACAGCCGCACCTTGTGCTTCAATCGATCGGCAAACCAGGCCATGCCGATGGCCCCCAAGGTGCCGGCGAACAGGAACATTGAGGTCACCAGGTTGGCTTCACTCAACGCCAGGCCACTTTCCAGCAGCAGCGACGGCAACCAGCTGATCATGAAATACAGCAGGATCAGGCTGACAAAGAAGGTCGCCCAGATCAGCACGGTCGGGCGTGCATAGCCATGGCGAAACAGCTCCACCACCGTCAACGGGCTGCCCTGCTCGCGGCGGTTTTCGTCCTCGCCCGCCAGCGGCGCACGCCACCCGGGCAACATGCGCGCGGTGACCTTATGCAAGCGTGCATACGGCGGCGCATCGCGCAGCAGGCGCGGCAGGGATTCCGGCAGCAGCCACATCAGGAAAGGGAACAGCAGCAACGGCGTCACGCCGCCGGCAAGAAACACCGCCTGCCAGCCAAAGCCGTCGATAAATCCTGCGGCCACAAACCCACCGGCTGCGCCGCCGAACGAAAAGCCGCACGCCGCCAACGTCACCATCAAGGTGCGCAGGCGTGGCGGGGAATAGTCCGACATCAACGCCATGGCACTGGGCATCGCGCCGCCCATGCCGATACCGCAGATAAAGCGCGCCGCCATCAGCGTGGTCAGCGAGCTGGCGAAGACCATCAACACCGTGAGGCTGGCGTAGATCAGCACGCAGCCCAGCAGGATGCGGCGAACGCCAAAGCGGTCGGCCAGGGGTGTCACCAGCAACGAGCCCAAGGTCAGCCCCAGCAGGTTGGCACTGAACACCGGTCCGAACGCGGCCTTTTCCAGCCCCCAATCCGACGCCAGCGCCGGTACCACATAACCCAGCACCTGGGCATCGTAGCCATCGGTTACCAGCAACAAGGCCAGCAACAGGAGAATCAACCACTGGTAGCGCGACACCGGACGGGCATCGAGTGCCGCGCGAAAGCTGGCAATCTGATTGTGCATCGCAAGGTACCTGTTTTTATTATTGTGCTCACGCTCCGCGCGGGCACGATCACTCAGGAGTGTCGGGTTGATTGGCAGGATGGGCCTGGATAAATGCCGGATGCTGCGCCGCCAACGCCGCCACCCGGCCGATGCGTGGATACGCCCCCAACGGCACCTTGAAGCGCTCCGCCGCATACAGTTGGGGAATCAGGAAGGCATCGGCCATCCCCGGCTGCTCGCCGAAGCAATACCCCTTATCGCCAATCAACTGTTCCACCGCCCCCAGCCCCTGGCTGATCCAATGCCCGATCCACTCCAGCACCTGCGCCTCGTCATGTCCCCACTGACGCAACAAGTTCTGGGTGCTGGAGTTGTGCAATGGGTGAATATCGCAGCCGATGATCGACGCCACTGCGCGCTCATGGGCACGGGTGGCCATGTCCTTGGAAAGCAGCGGCACCTGTGGATAACGTTCGTCCAGGTATTCAATGATCGCCGCGGACTGAATCAGCAGCTCGCCGTCATCGGTGCGCAAGGCCGGCACACGACCTTGGGGGTTGATGGCCAGGTATTCGGTCTGGCGATTGGCGCCACCCGCCGGCACCAGCAGGTTGACGGGCACCGCAGTGAAATCCAGGCCCTTGAGCGCAAGGGCGATGCGAACCCGGTAGGACGCCGTAGAGCGGTAGTAGGTATAGAGTTCCATCGCCCTGCCCTCCTAGCGCGCCGCGACCACGGTGCCACGGCATTCGCCGAAGCCGATGGAGGCGAAGCCTTCACGGTTGCAACGGGCGCGCAGGATGACCTCGTCACCGTCCTCAAGGAACCTGCGCACTTCGCCGGAAGGCAGTTCGATGACCTTCTTGCCGCCTTCGGTCATCTCCAGCAGGCTGCCGAACTGCCCGGCTTCAGGGCCGGACAAGGTGCCCGAACCAAACAGGTCACCGGCCTGCAGTTGGCAGCCGTTGACGCTGTGGTGCGCCACCAATTGCGCGACGGTCCAGTACATATGCAGGCTGTTGCTCAGGGCCAGGCGATGGGCCGGCAGGTTCTGTTCGCGCATGGCGGCGGTGGTCAACAGCACCTCAAGCTCGATATCCAAGGCGCCAGCGGCCTGGTCACGCTTATCCAGCAGGTACGGCAGCGGCTGCGGATCGCCTTCGGGCCGCGCCGGCTGGGCTTTGCGGAACGGTTCCAGGGCTTCGGCCGTGACCACCCACGGTGAAATGCTGGTGATGAAGCTCTTCGACAGGAACGGCCCCAGCGGCTGGTATTCCCAGGCCTGGATGTCCCGCGCCGACCAATCATTGAGCAGGCAGAAACCGGCGATATGCTCGGCCGCATCGCCAATGGCAATCGAGTCGCCCATGGCATTGCCCTGGCCGATCCAGATGCCCAGTTCCAGCTCATAGTCCAGGCGTGCGCAGGGGCCGAAGGTTGGTTCGGTCTGGCCAGCCGGCAAGGTCTGGCCTTTGGGGCGACGGACGTCGGCACCCGAGGGGCGAATGGTCGAGGCGCGGCCGTGATAACCGATCGGCACGTACTTGTAGTTCGGCAGCAGCGGGTTATCCGGGCGGAACAGTTTGCCGACGTTTTGCGCGTGCTCGATGCCGACGTAGAAGTCGGTGTAGTCGTTGATCTTCGCCGGCAGGTGCATCTGGCAATCGGCGGCGCGGTGCAGCACCTGCGCTTCACGGGCCTGCAGCCTGCTGCCCTCGGCAAGCAGTTCCAGCAGGCGCTCGCGCAAGGCCACGCGCGGGCCACGGCCCAGCTCGAAAAAGGCGTTCAGCTGGCCGCCCGCAGTCGCGTCAACGGCGCGGCGGGCTTCGCCCTCAAACTCATCCAGGGCGGCGTGCAGGTCGAGGATCGCGTCGCCAATCGCCACGCCACTGCGCGGGGCCGAGCCGTTGATGCTGAACACGCCCAGCGGCAGGTTTTGCAGGGGGAAATCGCGGTGACCATTGGCGGAGGCTACCCAACTGCGGGTAAGGGTTGGCTGCGTCATGGGTTATCTCCGGTTCGGGTTGAAGGTGACGGGCAACGAGGCCCAGCACGCGTCATAGGAAGGTTGCAGTTGCGGGCACTCCAGGGCGAACTGAGTGGGACGCAGCACTTGGCTGGTCTCGAACATGAAGGCCATGGTGTTATCGATCTTGTGCGGTGCCAGGTCCACGTTGATGGCCTTGGTGCAGGTCTCGCCGTCCGGGCCGTGGGCGCTCATGCAACTGTGCAGCGACGCGCCGCCGGGCAGGAAGCCTTCGGCCTTGGCATCGTAGGCGCCCTGGATCAGGCCCATGTATTCGTTCATCAGGTTGCGGTGGAACCACGGCGGACGGAAAGTGTTCTCGGCCACCATCCAACGCGGCGGGAAGATCACGAAGTCGAGGTTGGCCAGGCCGTGCACGCTGGTGGGCGAGGTCAATACGGTGAAGATCGACGGATCGGGGTGATCGAAGCTCACGGTGCCGAGGGTGTTGAAGCGGCGCAGGTCGTATTTGTACGGCACGTTATTGCCGTGCCAGGCCACCACGTTCAGCGGTGAATGGTCCAGCTCGCACGCCCACAGCTCACCGAGGAATTTCTGCACCAGCGTGGTCGGTTGCCTGAGGTCTTCGTAGTGGGCCACCGGGGTGAGGAAGTCACGCGGATTGGCCAGACCGTTGCTGCCGATAGGCCCCAGGTCCGGCAGGCGCAGGGGCGCGCCATGGTTTTCGGCGACGTAACCGCGCGCCTGTGCATCCAGCAGCTCGACACGAAATTTGAGGCCACGGGGCAACACCACAATGTCCAGCGGCTCGACGTCCAGTACCCCCAGTTCGGTGGCGATGCGCAGGCGGCCCTGCTCGGGGACGATCAACAGTTCGCCGTCGGCATTGAAGAACACGCGGTCCATGGAGCGATTAGCGCAGTAGTTATAGATGCTGATGCCCGAGGGTTTTTCCGACCCGGCGTTGGCTACCATGCCGACCAGGCCGTCGATAAAGTCTGTCGGCTCACTCGGAATATCCAACGGGTTCCAACGCAAGCGATTGGGTGTCACCGCGCCCAACGGACCGCCGGCCAGCTGCCGCTCCAGCTTGATAAACGCGGGGTGATTGGCCGATGGCTGGATGCGGTACAGCCAGGTGCGGCGGGCTTCGCTGCGTACCATGGTGAAGGCGGTGCCGGAAAACAGCTCGGTATACAGCCCGTAGGGGGCTTTTTGCGGGGAGTTCTGGCCGACCGGCAAGGCGCCGGGCAGGGCTTCGCTGGCGAATTCATTGCCGAAGCCCGACAGGTATTCGAGGTTCATGGATCATCCTCAGGGCGGAAGTTGTTTTTATCGTAATCCAGTTACGCATAACGTAATTTGATCACTATCGACCGTCAAGCTATAAAGACGCCCATTCATCTCTCGGATTCTCGCCCCTCCATGGAAAAGCCCCGCGACACCGGTAAACAGAAAGTCCGCTCGGCCGAAGTGGGCACCGATATCCTCAAGGCCCTGGCCGAACTGTCGCCCTCCACGTCGTTGTCGCGGCTGGCCGACCACGTGCAGATGCCGGCGAGCAAGGTGCACCGTTATTTACAGGCGCTGATCGCCTCGGGTTTTGCCGAACAGAACGCCGCCACCAACCATTACGGCCTGGGACGCGAGGCGTTGCGCGTGGGCCTGGCCGCGCTGGGCAGCATGGACGTGCTGAAAGTCGGCGCGATGCCCCTGGCAGAGCTGCGCGACGAGTTGAATGAAACCTGCTTCCTGGCGGTATGGGGCAACCAGGGCGCGACGGTGGTGCAGATCGAACCGGCCGTGCGCGCCGTGACAGTGGTGACGCAATTGGGTTCGGTGTTGCCCCTGCTCAGTTCATCCACCGGGTTGGTGTTCAGTGCCTTCCTGCCGTCGCGGGAAACCGTCGAGTTGCGTGAGCGTGAAATCCAGGCCGGCACCGCCCATGCCCTCGCCGACGACCAGGCTTACGCCACCACCTGCGAACAAATCCGCAACCGTGGCCTGCACTTTGTGCATGGCCTGCTGATGCCGGGGGTGGATGCGCTGTCGGCACCGGTATTCAACGCGGTCGGGCACGTGGCGGCGGTGATGACCGTGGTCGGCCCCACCTCGCTGTTCCACGCCGACGAAGATGGCCCGGCGGCGCAACGCTTGCTGGCGGCGACCCGAGCCGTGAGTTGGCGGATGGGTTACCAGCCCTGAACTAGTCGTGCCACTGGGCCAGGGCCAGCGCCAGGCGGTTCTCGAGGGCGCGGACAGGGGCTGCGTCACTGAGGTAGTTATTGCTGATTATCGAAAACACCAGGCGTCGCCCCTCGGCATCGGTGATATAGCCGCTCAACGATGATACGCCGGTCATGGAGCCGGTCATAGCGTGCAGGTTGTTTTCGGCAGCCGTCCCGCGCAGGCGATAACGCAGGCTGCCGCCGGTCATACGGTCGGCATTGCCGGCAATCGGCAAGGCGTTGTACCAGGCGTCGAACCAGGGTTGCCTGGCGGTGACCAGCAGCAGGTCCGTCAGGTTCTGCGCCGACACCAGGTTGCGTCGCGACAAGCCTGAGCCATCTACCTGGCTGAGCGTCGCCGGGGCCAGGCCCTGGCGCTGCATGAACGCCGCCACCGCCGCCACGCCCGCTGCCGCAGTGCCCGCGTTGGCGGTTTTGCGGCCCATGGCCTTGAGCAGGGCTTCGGACATGTTGTTGTTCGAGAGCTTGAGCAGCGGTGTGATCAAGTCCTGCAACGGCGCCGATTGATGCTCGACCAACACCGTCGCCGTCCCAGGGCTGGCCCCCCCGATCACGCGCCGCCCGAGCACCTGGATACCTTGCTGCGCCAGCGCCTGCTCAAACAGATTGGCCACCAGTTGCGTCGGTTCCCACACACTCACCCACTGCCGACTTTGCTTGCCCGGGGCGAGCGCGCCGCTGAGTTGCAGCAGGTTGGTGCCGTGCTGGCGGGTGATGGCGTAGCTGTTGCCGGGGCCGCTGACGGCACGGTTGCTCAGTTGTACGTAGTCGGTGGGCGGGCTCACCACCACGTTCACTGGCTGGCCGAGGGCGACGGGAGCCTTTGCCGTGACGAGTAAGGTGCCTGCGTCAAAATCCGCATTCGGCGACACCGTCAACGCCGAAATCTGCGCGCCGTAGTAGGTGGTCTCATCGTCTTGCGCCCAATCCACGCCCAGGCGCTCGGCATCGAACCAGGTGTCGTCGAACACCAGGTCGCCTTGCACCTGGCGCACGCCCCGGCTCGCCAGCTGGGCCGCCAATGCCTGGTAATCGGCGAATTGCGTGGTCGGGTCGCCCAAGCCACGCAGGTACAGGTTACCGGCCAGGCGCTCGCCTTGCTGGGTGCCGTTGCTCAACAGCTGGGTGGAAAAACGGTAGTGCGGCCCCAGCACATCCATCGCCGCAGCGGTGGTGAGCAACTTGAGGTTGGACGCCGGAATCAGACGGGTGCGCGGGTTGTGCTGATAGAGGGTACTGCCGCTGCGGGCGTCGCGCACCATGACGGAAACCGTGGCGCCGTTGAGGACTGGATCGGCCAACAGCTGATCCAGGGTTGAAGGCGTGGATGGCTGCGAAACACTCGCGCAGCCGCCCAGTAAAACGCTCAGGCACAGCAGGTGCAGCCATCTTCCAAAATGCATCAGTAACGTGTTCCGCAAAGCCATGGGTGGCCGCAACGCTAACAGCTCCGTACCTTTGTGGCGAGCGGGCTTATCCCGCGTTGGGTGGCGAAGCCGCCCTTACTGATGCCGTCGTGTTTTTTCAGGAGCACCGCAGAGTCTGTTTTGGGGCTGCTTCGCAGCCCAACGCGGGGCAAGCCCGCTCACCACAGGAAGCCCACTTACCACAGGAAGCCCACTCACCAGAGGAAGCCCGCTCACCACAGGAGGCCCACTCACCAGAGGAAGCCCGCTCACCACAGGAGGCCCACTCACCAGAGGAAGCCCGCTCACCACAGGAGGCCCACTCACCAGAGGAAGCCCGCTCACCACAGGAGGCCCGCTTACCAGAGGAAGCCTGCCCACCACAAGGAGCACACTTGCCATAGGGAGCCCGCCAGGTTTTAGAACTCCAGGGTGCTGGACACCGATACCTGCCGCGCATCGCCCATGGACACAAACAGGCGACTGGCCGCCGAGGTGTAGTAAACGCGGTCGAACAGGTTCTTCACGTTGACCTGGAACTTGACCTTCTGCCCGTCGATCCTGGTGTCGTACGTGGCGAAGGCGTCCGCCACGGTGTAGCCCGGCAGGTTGAAGTCGTTGGCGGCGTCGCCTGCGCGCTCGCCGACATAGCGCGCACCGGTGCCCACGCGTAACTGATCGCCGCCGAAAATGTTGCCGAAGTCGTAGGCCACCGACAGCGAGCCGGTGTGCTTGGCCACGTTTTGCAGGCGGTTGCCTTCCAGTGTCGGGTCGTTGTCCTTGATGTCTTCGGCGTCGGTGAAGGCGTAGCTGCCGATCAGGCTCCACTTGTCGGTCAACTGGCCGCTGGCATCCAGTTCCAGGCCACGGGAACGCACCTGCCCTGCGATGCTGTAGATGGTGTTGGCGCCGGAGCCCACCGACACCAGCACATTGCGCTTGTCGATAGTGAACAACGCCGCGCTGGCGGTGATGCGCCCGGGGATGTCGAGCTTGGCGCCCAGCTCCCACGACTTGGATTCCTCCGGCGTGAGGTCGCCGGTCAACGTGCTGCCATCGGCCAAGGCAGCGATGGTGGAGTTGGGCTTGAACGACTCGGTGTAGCTGCCGTAGAACGACAACTCATCGGTGTAGCGGTACACCAGACCGGCACGCGGCACCCAGGCCTGGCCGTTGCCGTCGGTGTTGGCCTTGAACGGCACGCCTTTGCCGGCGTACTGGTCATACATCTGATAGCGCGCACCGGCCACGAAGATCCACTGGTCGGTCAGGTGAATCGCGTCCTGGAAGAACAGCGAGTCGCTGCGCAACAGGTCGGTCTGGGCGCTGTCGGCGGCGCTGACGGTGGTGCCCGCGACTTCGTTGCCGTACACCGGGTTGTTGTAGTTGAAGGTGCCGCGCGAGTTCTGGCGAATCAGGTCGGCGCGGTAGATCTTGCGGTACTCGTCGTCCAGGCCGAACACCAGGTCATGCTGCATGCCCAGCACATTGACCTTGCCTTCCAGGCTGGCTGTGGCGAAACGGTCAGTGGTGATCGCGCCCTTGGTCCCGTCCATCTTGCGGGTCAGGGTGCCGTTGGTGTTCACCGCACTGACGCGCACCTGGCTGGCGTCGTAGGTTTCACGGTTCCAGCTGTAGCCGAAATGAGCTTTCCAGTCGTCGTTCAAGTCGTGGTCGGCTTCGAAACGGTACAGGTCGGAACGGCCTTCCATGTTATTGAACGGCTCATCCAGACGACGAGTGGCCGGGATGTCCAGCGGGTGGTTGGACTTGTCGATGGCCGTGCCGCGGTCGAACGGCGAGAGAAATTCGCGGTGTTCGTAGGCGAACAACAACTTGGTGGTATCGCCGTACCAGGCCAGGGACGGCGCCACCAGCGACTCGCGGTGGGTGCCGAAATTGCGCCAGTAGTCTTCGTCTTCATGGTCGACGATCAGGCGATAGGCCAGGCCCGAATCGCCGATGGGGCCGGTGGTGTCGAGGTTGCCGCCGCTGCCGTTCTTGCCATCCCCGAAAGTCGAGCCGCGCACGGTCAGGGACGTGGCCTGGGTCAGTTGCGGTTTTTTGCTGACGATATTGACCACGCCGCCCGGGTCCTGGATGCCATACAGCAGCGACGACGGGCCCTTGAGCACTTCGACCCGTTCTGCGGTTGAATTCAACGCCCGGCCCTGCACCACCGGCATGCCATCGCGCATGATCGAGCCGTTACGGTTATCGCCGAAGCCGCGCAGCATCACCGCGTCCTGGGTGCTGGCCAGGGTGTTGGCCTGGGTAATGCCGCTGATATTGGCCAGGGCGTCATCCAGGTTGCGCGGGGTCTGGTCGCGCAACACTTGGGCGGGGACCACGTTGACGGTCTGCGGGGTTTCCAGCAGCAACGCGCGGGAACGCATCACCGAGCTGGTGGGCGGGGGCTGGTAGCTGGTGCTGTCCTCGGTTTGGCCGACACCGCTGATGGTGGTCGCGCCGAGGTTGAGCGCGCCCTCGGTGGGCACGGGTTCCAGAGCCAGGGTGCGGGCATCGATCTGGCGGAAAGTGAAACCGGAGTTGCCCAGCAGACGTTGCAGGGCCTGGGTCGCACTCATTTGCCCGCTGACCGCCGGGGCACTGAGGCCATAGGGCGCTTCATCGGTGTAGATCACGCTGATCCCGGTGACCCGGCTGAAATCGCTCAAGGCCTGGGGCAGCGGCTTGGCAGCCTGGGCAAAGGTGAACCGGGCGCTTTGCTGCGCCTGCGCCTGCGCCACGCCGAGGGGCAGCAATGCCAGCCCCGACACCGCCAATACCGAGGCTCCCAGCCACTGTTTAACCAAACCGCCCGCCGTCGACTTCATGCTGTGAGAACCCGTGTAGAAAACGCTGTTAATGCGAATAGATCGCAGTTTCAAGCACTACACGGATGGACTGACGGTTTACCTCACCTTTATTTGCAAATATTTTTATTTATTGCGCCTGAATGCAAAAACCCAAGCGTGGGAAATGCACATGCACGGTGCCGGCGCGTTCATCGGTGCGACGCAGGATCAGCTCTTCGCGCCCGGCAAACAGCAGTTCACCGGCCACGGGGTCGGTGCCGTAGTCAGTGGCCGAGATGGTCACCTGCTGGCCGGGTTTGAAGCCGTTCAAGTCCTCGAAAACCTCATCGGACAGCGCAGTGGGCGTAGCGTTACGCGCCACTTCCAGCGCTTGCTCGGCGCTGATCTCACTGGCAGTGCCATGGCCAAAGCTCAGTACGCGGTCCAGCCACGCCGCCACAGCGGGATACGCATCCACCAACGGCGCAGTCACCGATGAGCCCTTGAGGAACCACAGCGGATGGGCCAGGGCAAAGTCGGCAATCGACGGTTCACCAAACAGGAAGTCCCCCGTCGGGTGCTGCAATTGCTGATCGATACGATGGATGATCGCCGGCCATTGATGCTTGGCCTGGTCCAGTTGCACGCGGGCGGCGGTGCCACCGCTGAACAATTTGCTGCGGTCAGCCACCAGCACCTGGAGCATTTGCGGCGGTACCTTGGCAAATTTGACGGCCAGGGATTCAGGCTGGAACACCAGCGCCACGGCATGGGAAAACACTACCGAGTCGGCCCAGGCGGCGAAGCCTTGGGTAACCAGTTCCAGGCCTTGGGGAAACAGCGTCGGGGCGGATTTTTCCTGCTCCAGGCGGCGGGCGATCAAGGCGGTGTCGCAGTAGATGTCGGCACCGACTTGCAGCACCGGCGTCTTGCGATAGCCGCCGGTCAAGGCGGTGAGGTCAGGCTTGGGCATCACCGGCGAGATGCGCACGGAATGCCAGGACAAGCCCTTGAAGCCCAGCATCAGGCGGGCTTTTTCAGCAAAAGGGGACTGCGGGTAATGGTGGAGAATCAACTCAGACATGCCAGGCTCCGCTCGATAGGTGAGCGGCTAGCTTAGCCTGCAAAACCCCGGGCGGGGACGATGGGAACCCATCAGTCAAATCAATGAGCCACTTGCGGCCAGGCACTCCTTGGCGCTTTTCTTCAACTTCTTGATCAAGCGCTCCTGGCGCAACGCCTCGCCTTTGCTCGCGCATTGCTCCGTGTACACCAGGGCGACCGCCGGGCTGGACAGGAAAAACCGTGCGCCCTTGCCGCTCTGATGCGCGGCAAAACGGCGCACCGGGTCATTGCTGATGCCGCAATACAACGCGCCATTGGCGGCGCGTACAAGGTACACAAACCAGGGTTTGGGTTCAGAAGGATCAGTCACGGGTCGATTCGGCAAACCAGAAGAGCGCCAAGCTTATCAACGACCGGCCTGGAATGCCCTGAGACCTTTGAGCGCCTGGGCACGCACGGCGTTTTTCAGGGCCGGCGACCAGCCCAGCAACAGGCCCTTGAGGCCCAGGGCCTGGCGCGACCAGCGCCACAGATCGAAGTGGTCGTGGTGTTCGCAGATCTTGCCATCGCGAAACACAAACCGCGCGCCGATATCGTTGACCACCGTGTTACCGGTGGCGCTGAACAGGTAGGTCGCGACCCAATGCGCGCTGCCGGTGGTTTCATCGCTGCGCACATGGTCGAACGTCAGGGAGAAATCCTTGGCCCGGGTGGTGAGCATGCGCCACATATCGCCGGCGTCACGCCCGCGCAACTCACCGAAGGCCGGGTCGCTGAACAGCACATCCTCGGTGTAGCAGGCCGCCATGGCCTCGGCATCCAGCCGCTGGAAAGCGCTGTAGAACTCGGTGATCAGGGCGTTGTGTGCGTCGCTCATGGGCAGGTTCCAGACCAGGGGTTATAAGCCGTCCAAGATAGTCCGGGCGCCGGTAAAACTCTATCGCCATTTACACCGGGAATGCCCCACCCGGCGCTACGGCACCATGCCGCAGCTGCGGGCGTAGGCAAACAGGTCCACATCGGTGGAGATGCACAGCCGGCTCATGGCCGTGCTTTTCTGCTTGCTGATCGTGGAAATACTGCGATTGACCCGGGCCGCAATCTGGCTGACGGTCATGCCGCTGGCCAGCATCCTGACCACTTCGCGCTCCTTGCCGGATAGCTGCGGCTGTTGCAGCTGATCGCCGGTGCCCGCCTCCACCAACTGCGCGCGCAGGCATTCACTGACAAACGTCTCGCCCCTGGTCACTGTCGCGATAGCGGTGGGCAGCTCCCGGGCCGAGGCGCTCTTGGCGACAATCGCCCGTGCCCCGTGGGCAAAGGACGCACGCAGCGTCGCCACATTGGCGAACATGGTGACCAGAATCACCGGCAAAGTCGGGTACTGGCGCCGCAACAGCCCCAGCAGTCCGTAGCCGTCGGCCTGCTGGCCGCCGGGCATGGCGAAGTCAGTCACCAGCACGTCACACGCCACGCTGCCCAGCAACTTGAGCAATTCATCGGGACCGTCGGCCTCACCGACCACTGTGCATCTACCGCCCGCCTCAATCACCACCCGTTGCCCGATGCGCACAATGGGATGATCGTCGGCAATAATTACACGCAACATAAATACCCACGAATGATGGCAACTTGGAATTGGCGCAAAAATACCTGTGTCCTCTTGTCTCAACAACCACTCGATGCAGCCGGTTCCGGACCGCGCCCAGCGTTTGATAGATGGCAACTTTACGCCTACAAAATAAAAAGAAATTACCTACACCCAAAACTTCCAACCCACAGTAATAACCTCCTACAAACCTTTGAGTCCCGAAGACTCATAACCGGCTCAGATAAGCCATGTACCCCCGCAAGTTGCGCTGGAAGGCTTGCAACTGCGGCGTATTCGCCACCACACCATCGGCCTGGACCTGCGCAATCAACTGCTCGCCGCAACGCTCCAGGTCGACTCCGCCGACGAAGGCCAGGCTGCCCACCAAGCGGTGCAATCGCTCCACCAGCAAGGGCGCATCGGCGCGGGCCTGCGCCAGGTCCAGCCAGGTATCGTCTTCCCGTGCTTCCTCAATCAGGCTGGCCACCGCCCGATTCACCATCTCATCACTGCCGAAAATCTCGATCAGGCTGGCTCGCGTCGGCCATGCAATCGTGCCTGGACGACGAACCGGCTCCTCCACCAACGGTGGCAAGGGTGAGGGTGCCAACTTCAGGACAGGTACTCGCTTGGAAAATACCCTTGTCACCATGGTCACCTCACTGTGCTTACATTGATTGCTCAGCCCATGAGTTCCTCAACATCCACTTGAACAGGAGCGGGAAGCTGCAACAGCCAAATCAACGAACAGCGTGCAACATCCCCATGGCACTCATGTGACTGTCATAAGCAACAATGAATAGCCTTGCGGACAGGGAAAAGACGATACAACAACTACGAAAAACCCAACTTTCCTACAATCCAAAACATTAATTCCCACGAACTTGCACTCAAATACTGACTACTCCGATTGTCGTAATAGTTGTATTTCCCTCGCCACTCCCCCCGGCTAAATTGCCGCCACCCCCAAAGAGGGGATGGATCGGCCCGTTTCGTCGATCCCAGCAAGACACCACCCGCCGCCCTGCTCGCCGCCTTCCACAAAAAGCTCGGACGATGCCGTGCGCAAGCCTTTATCAGCCAGCCCCTTAGTGGAACCTATAGAAATGAGCAAGTCCCTCACCCTGTTCAGCGCCGCCCTGTTGCTCACCAGTGCCTTGCCTGTCTTGGCTGCCAGCACGGTGGATCTGACGGTCAAAGGTTTGATCACGCCCAGTGCGTGTACGCCCAACCTGCCGGGCGCAGTGGATTTCGGAAAAATTTCCGCGAAAGACCTGAACCTCGACAGCCAGACCCCGCTGCCCACACAAACCGTACAACTGTCCGTCAGTTGCGAGGCATCGACGCTGTTTGCCATCAAGCCTTTCGACAACCGTGCCGGCTCCTCTACCCGCCCCGCCTCGTTCGGACTGGGCCTGATCAACGAGACGGAGAAACTGGGCAGGTACTTCCTGACCATGCGCAATCCCGTCGCCGACAAGCCGTCGACCTTGCTGGTGTCGTACACCGAAGGCCGTTGGACGTGGCTCGCAGAAGACGACACCGTTGAGCCCAACTACCTGATTGCACTGGGAGGCCTGGACGAAACGATTGGCTGGCAGCCTCACCCGCTGCAGGACATGAGCGTGGAGATTGTGCTCAACACCGCGATCGCGCCGGCCAACACACTGACGCTCACCAACGAGGTGGCACTGGATGGTTCTGCGACCTTTGAAGTGAAGTACCTGTAGTGCTTACCCCGCGTCCATCGACCCTGCTCAAATGGTGATTGCCCCTATGAACCTATTTGTCACTCGCGCAGCACTGTTGCTGTTGTTTACGCCAGCGGTGTTTGCCGCCAGCAATACCGACCTCACCGTCAAGGGCAGCATCACGCCCAGCGCCTGCGCACCACTGATTTCCGGGGGCGGCGTGGTCGACTTCGGGAAAATGTCGGCCAAGTCGCTCAATGCCGAGCAACACACCGTGTTGCCCAACCAGAACATGCAATTGAGCGTCCGTTGCGAAGGGCCGACATTTTTCACCCTCAACACCATTGATAACCGCGCCGGTTCTTCGGCCAACCATGATCACTGGCATGGCCTGGGCATGACCCCGAACGATGAAAAGATCGGCGGCTCGACCTTCCACCTCTACACCCCCGTGGCCGACGGCGCGGCTGTACGCATCATTACGTCAAGCGATGGCGGGGTGAGCTGGGCCCCCACCAACCAGTTGAACCATATCTGGCTGACCGCCGTTGCAAGCAGCAATGGCCTGGTGCCCATCGCCGTCCGCGACTTTGACGCGCAGATCCGCCTGTACACCCACGTCGCCCCCGCCGACCGCCTGACCCTGCTGGACGAAGTCCCCATCGACGGGCACGCCACCGTTCAACTCAAGTACCTGTAATTCCGCCTATCGAAAGGAGTTCGCTCACCATGAAAACCCTGTTCAGTGCCGCTGCCACCAGCTTGATGCTGCTCACCTGCGCCACCGCCCATGCCGCCTCCACCGTGGACCTGACCGTCAAGGGCCTGATCGTGCCCAGCGCCTGTACCCCCAACCTGTCCGGCGGCGGCGTCATCGACCACGGGAAGATTTCCGCCAAGGACCTGCGCCCGGACAACCCTACCCACATCGGTAAGAACGTCATGACGATTGCGGTGGTCTGTGATGGTGCGACCTCGTTTGCCCTGAATGCGATCGATAACCGCGCGGACTCCGCAATAATGGCGAGTCTCTTCGGACTGGGCTTTATCAACGGTACGCAAAAACTGGGCTGGTTCGACCTGATGTTGCAAAACGCCGTCGCCGACGGCGTACAGGTGGAAACCATCGCTTCCGGCGACGGGGGCAATACCTGGTACAAGGAAAAGTTCTGGGACCCGGGCCTGTACATGTCGGTCGCCACCACGGATGACACCACCCAGCCGGTGCCCGTGAAGGAATTGGTCATGGAGATGGAGGTCAGCACCTCGATTGCCCGCACGGACAGCCTGGACCTGAGCAACGAGGTCACCCTCGACGGGTCGGCCACCCTGGAAGTGAAGTACCTGTGATGCCGGGGATGCCATGCCAGGCCTGCTCTGCCATGGCCTCCCTTACAGATCGGCCAACGTCTCCCAGCCAGTGATGCCCTATGAACACGCCCGCCACGCTTTTCGCTGCCCTGCTGACACTGACCTTCGCCGCCCCGGCGTGGGCCGCCTCTATCGTCGATATCACCGTGACCGGCCGGTTGACCCCGGACGCCTGCCACGTCGAGCTGTCGGAAGACGGTATGGTCGACCATGGCAAGATTCCCTCCCATACGCTGAGCAGTGATGAATTCACCCTGATGCCGAGCCGACTCCTGGAGCTGTCCGTACAGTGCGCCCGGCCCATGCTGTTTGCACTGGTGGGCCTGGACAACCGTGCGGAGTCGGCGCTGGCCCCAGGGGTCTTCGGCTTGGGCAGGAACATCCATGCCCCTGAAGAGCGCCTCGGCGGCGTGGCGCTGTCCTATCGCAACCCACTGGGCGACGCACAACCCATGCAGGTGCTGATGTCCCTCGACAACGGTGAAACCTGGACACCTCGTCCCAACGCCGCGCCCAAGGCCTACACCGGTTTTGCCCTGCCGGGGGATCGCCAGCCGGACTTCATCAGGCATCTGAGCGCCCAACTGCACATCGAAACCTCGATCAACTTTTCCAACTACCTGACCCTGGATCAAGAGGTGCCGCTGGATGGCTCCATCGTCCTGGATCTGCGCTACCTCTGACTCCTCTCCTGCCCAACGGAACTCTCGTCATGACGACGCTACTTTTGAATATTGCCGCCCTGGCATTGCTGTTCAGCATGAATGCCCGGGCTGATGGCATGGTCCCCGACACCTCCGTGGTGATCGTCTACGAAAGCGACGGCGAAGCCAGCGTTTCGGTGACCAACACCGACAGTCAGCTGGCCCTGCTGCACGTGACCCTGGAAGATATCCCGGAAGACAACGAGCCCTTGCTGGTAGTCACCCCGCCGTTGTCGCGGGTGGAACCGACGAAATCGCAACTGGTGCGTTTCATCCTGCAAGATCATTTGCCGCTCAAGAGCCAGCGCCTCAAACGCGTGATTTTCGAAGGCATGCCCAAGGGCCGCCCCGCAGCCGAGGCCGGACATGCACGGGTGGGTGTCACCGTGCGCCAGAACCTGCCGGTGATCATTCATCCCAAGGGCCTGGCGCCCAATCGCACGCCCTGGACCGGCTTGACCTGGTCCCTGGAAAACAACCAATTGCTGGTCAGCAATGACACGCCGTATGTGGTGCGGCTGGCCCAGGAACTGCGCCTGCTGCCCGGCGACGGCAAGGCGATGCTGCCGCGCACCTATGTGTTGCCGGGTGAGCGCCTGCGTGTACCGGCAACCGCCTCCGGCGCCCGCACCGTAAGACTGCAACCGGCCACCCTTTACGGTTTCGCCGTCGCCGCCTACGACGCGCCGCTCACCCTCCCCTGACGCAAGACGACGTGACGGCCTGACAAGCGCCGCTAAGACGCGCAGCCGCCCAATATTCGAATGCCTTGGTGAAAACAGTCGTGAATGATCGTGACGGCAACGCCGTGCCCGCCGCCCCACCCCGCCTTGCCTTACCCGTGCTGCTGTTGACCTTTGCCTTGTTCCCCGAAGAGGTACGGGCCGACGAGTACGCAGGCTTTGATACCAAGACCCTGGACCAGCGCGGCATCGACCCGCAACTGGCGAGCCTGCTACTGGATGCCCCGCGCTTCACGGCAGGCACACACGCCGTGACCTTGCGGGTCAACGGGCAACGCCGCGGCCGCCTGCAGGCACGTTTCGATGAGCACGGCGCCCTGTGCTTTGACCGCGCGCTGCTGGACACCGCCAATCTGCGGGTCCCGGCGGACAGCGGCCCGTGCCATGACTTTCTCGCCCGCTTCCCGCAGAGCCTGGTCGAGCCGGACCCGGCCAGCCTTACCGTATCGCTGGTGGTGCCAAGCGAAGCCTTGCGCCCCCTGCAGCAGGACATCTCGGAGTACCAGGCCGGCGGCGTCGCGGGCCTGCTCAACTACGACCTCAGCGGGTTCTACAACCGCTTCGGCGACGACGCCAGCCGTTTCGGCTCGGCCAATACCGAGGTCGGCTTCAATGCGGGCGACTGGATCGTGCGCAGCCGCCAGGTGCAGACCTGGCAGGATGGCCTGTCACGCAGCACCCACCTGGAAGCCTATGCCCAACGCACCTTTGCCCGTTATCAAACGGTGCTGCAGGCCGGGCAAGTCAGCCTCTACAACCCGGTGTTGTCCGGCGCCCAGATCACCGGCGTGCAGGTATTTACCGAACAAGCCCTGCAAGACCAGGAGCAGGGCGCGACCATCGAGGGCATCGCCAACAGCCCCGCACAGGTCGAGGTGCGGCAGAACGGCGCGCTGATCCACTCGACGGTGGTCCCCGCCGGCCCGTTCGCCCTCACCGATGTACGGCGCTTGAACACCCGCTCGGATGTGGAGGTAACGGTCAAGGAAAGCACAGGCGGCGAACGGCGCTTCACCGTCCCGGCGGCGATGCTTGGCCTGGGGCTGCCGGCAGCCGGTTACTCGGTGGCGGCAGGACGCGTGCGCAATATGGGTAACGCTCAAGGTGACGATCCGTGGGTGGTCAGTGCGGGCTGGAACGGCGCCGTGCATCCGCAATTGTCCGTGGGCGGTGGCGTGCTGGCCGCCAGCCAATACCGTGGAGTGGGAGCAAGCATGGCCTGGTTGCCCGGGCTGGACAGCCAGTTGCAGCTGGCCAGCCAACTCTCCGATGCCCAGGCCCGCGACAAGGCACAGGGTGTACAAACCGATCTTTCCTGGGCCCAGCGCCTGGGTGAACAATGGTCATTCAGTCTCGCCAACTCCTGGCGCACCCCAGGCTACCGCGAGCTGGAGGAAGCCACCTACGCAGCCCAACCCGACCGGCACCGCAGCACACGCTATCGCGATCAACAAAGCGCCACCCTGGGCTGGTCGCACCCGTGGCTCGGGGCATTCAGCGCCGGGCTCTCGCGCTCCAGCAATTTTGACGGGGCCAACAGCAGCCGCGCGCTGGCGTCCTGGGGGACGAGCGTCAACGGCGTGTCGCTGTCGGCCAGTGCCGAATGGCAGATGGGCGGGCGCCAGCAACAGGACAATGCGGTGTACCTGAACCTGAGCCTGCCCCTGGGCGAGAGTCGCCGGGCCCGCGCCTGGGTGCGCAACTCGGGCGGCGAGCACCGTTCCGGGCTCGGCCTGAACGAACAGGTCAACGACCAACTCAACTACCGGGTCAGCGCCGAGTACGACAGCCGTGACCGCCAGGTGGAGACCAGCGTGGGCCTGTCCGCCCTGCCGCGCTACAGCCAGTTGGACCTGAGCTACAGCCGCAGCGACGCCGAACGCTCGAGTTACCAGGGCGGTGCCCGTGGCGCGATGGTGGTGCATGGCAGCGGGATGACGTTCTCGCCGTACCCGGTGCGCGACACCTTCGCCCTGGTGTCGGTGGGCGACATGAGCGGCATCAAGCTCAGCACCCCCAGCGGCCCGGTCTGGACCGATTGGCAAGGCCAGGCGGTGGTTTCCCAGGTCAATGCGTACGGACGCAGCCCGGTCGAGGTACAGACCCGCTCGCTGCCACGCAACGCCGATATCCACAATGGCCTGGCAATGATCTCGGCCGGGCGTGGTGCGGTGGATCGCGTCGAGTTCGGCGTAGCGCTGACGCGCCGCTTGCTGCTGACGGTACGCACCGACCAGGACCAGCCGTTGCCCCGTGGGGCCACGGTGAGCACCGCCGAGGGTGAATTCGTCACCCTGGTCCAGGACGGCAGCCAGGTGTTCCTGCCCAATGTGCTGGAGCACACCACGCTGTGGGTCGGCACCGCAGGCAAACAACGCTGTGAATTGCGCTTTGAATTGCCGGCCAAGGCGAATCCGACGGTGTATTACGAAACCGCCCCCGCCCTCTGCCATACCCCCGAGGATGATCGATGACAGCCCTACGACTAGGCATCGCCTGCGTGCTGATGGGCGCGCTCAATAGCGCCCTGGCCCAGGACGAATGCCGCCTGAACGTCAGCGAGGCGTTGCTGGATTTTGGCCTGATGAACCGCGCCGCCCAGCGCGACAGCGCCCCACAGCGTTTGCTCGGCGAGCGGCGCCTGAGCCTGACGTTCACGTGCCCGCACCCCACCGACCCGAGCCTGTTCTATCGCGCCCTGGCGGCAAGCCCAGAGCGCTGGCAATTTACCGAGCAGGGCAGCTACACCCTCAACGCCAGCGACGCTGTACTGGATGGCCAGGCGGTGGCCCTGGGATTGCTGCCCGCCAGTGGCCAGCCTGCCGTCGCCACAGGCAACAGCCTGGATTGGCGGCCGGGCCACGGGATTGCGCCGGTCCAGAACGGTACGCTGCTGAGGGGCAAGCACTTTTCGCTGCAACTGAGCGTCAACGCCTGGGCCGACAGCGCCGCCACCCGCGTCAGGGATGCCACCACCTGGGAAGTTTCCGGCACGGTCTACCACCGTCCCAGCGATCGCTACCGCGAACTGACGCTGCAGGCGCATTTCGCTCCCGTGGCCTGTGTACCGCAGCTGTCTAACGGAGGGCTGGAGGATTACGGCACGCTGGCGGCCAAAGACCTGAACGCCACCCACGAAACCCCACTGCCCACCCGCACCTTGCAGTTCTCTGTCAGTTGCGACGCCGCCACCCCCTTCGCCTTGAAGATGCATGACAACCGCAACGGCTCGGCGACCGGAGGCATCGACGAAACCGCCTACGGCCTGGACCTGGACGCCAGCCAGAACAAGATCGGGCGCTACTACCTGAACATCGACCCGGCCGAGTTCAGCGCCGATGCCCTCGGCACGCTGTATCGCACCGACTCCACCAGCGGCGGGGTGGCCTGGAGCAGTTCCAGTGCCCGGCAGATCCCCATCGCCGCCAACAGCCTCATGGGGTTCACCGACCGCGCCGCCAGCACGTTGGGGCCGGTACCGATCCAGCACCTGGCCGGCACGGTGCGCCTCAAGGCCTACCTGGCGCCGACCCAGGCCCTGGACTTGCGTAACGTGGTGTACATCAACGGCTCCGGCACCCTCGAAATCATCTACCTGTAACCCATTGGAACCCGCCCCATGAAAACCCCCGGCATCACCCTGCTCTCCCTGCTGTTACTGGGGAGCGCGCTCCCCGCACAGGCCGCCTCGCGCGTGGACCTGGCGGTCAAGGGCCGCATCACGCCCACCGCCTGCACCCCGCAGTTGTCCAACGGCGCGTTGATCGACTACGGCAAGATCTCCCACCAGGACCTGAACACGGACAAAAACACGCGCCTGCCGGTCAAGCTGCTGCAAGTCAGCATCGCCTGCAACGCCTCGAACCGCTTTGCCTTGCGCATGCACGACAATCGCGACGGTTCGGCCATGGTCAACAGCGAGATTTACTACGGCCTGGGCCTGGACAGGAGCGGCAACCGTATCGGCCTGTACGCCATGACCTTCGACCCCAGGCAAACCCTGGTCGACAGCACCACGCAGGTGTACGGCACCGAATCCACCACCGGCGGCGTGGCCTGGCGCACCGCCAACCTCAACCCGATCAATATCGGCGCCAACAGTTACCTGGGCTTTACCGACATCGCCGGCAGCACGGCCGGGCCCTCGGCAATCCAGGAGCTGATCAGCACGGTCAAGGTCGAAGCCGTGATCAATGCCACGCAAAACCTGGACCTGAGCAGCGACACACGACTCGACGGCCTTGCCACGCTGGAGGTGGTGTACCTCTAGACTTTCTCGCTGCTGACCTGCACATACTGCGCCCGCCCCGCCCCCAGCCCGGCAATGATGGCGCCCAGGCCGATCACCGCGAAAATCCAGCCGATGGCCGACCAGCCGCCCGTCCAGTCGTGCACCAGGCCCACCGCAAATGGGCCAATGGACGCCAGGGTGTAGCCAAAGCCCTGGGCCATGCTAGACAGGTTGGCCGCCACATGGGAGTCGCGCGAGCGCAGCACGATCAGGGTCAGCGCCAGGCTGAACGTACCGCCCTGGCCCAGGCCGAGCAGGATCGCCCAGCCCCACAGGCCGTCCAGCGGTGCATACAGGCAACCGAACAAACCGCCGAGGGTCAGCAGCATCACCACTACGATCGCCAGGCGCTGGTCTTTGCCACGGGTGGCGAGCCAGGGTGCGGCGAGGGAACTGAACAATTGCATGACGATCGAGCCGGACAACGCCAGCCCGGCTTCGGTGGCGCTCAGGCCACGACCGATCAGGATCGACGGCAGCCAGCCAAACACGATGTACGACAGGGACGATTGCAGGCCCATGTACAAGGTGACCTGCCAGGCCAACGGATCACGCAGCAGGCCCTTCACTCGGTAGGCGACCTGGTGGGTGGCGTGTCTGCGGCCGACCTGCGGTAACCAGAACAACGCCGCCGCCAACGCCGGCAGAATCCAGAAGCCCAGGCCAATGGTCCAGCGGTCACCGAAGTAATGACTCAGCGGCACCGTGGCACCGGCGGCCAACGCCGCGCCCAGGCACAGGGCCATGGTGTAGACGCCGGTCATGGCACCGGCCTGCCTGGCGAAATCACGCTTGATCAGGCCCGGCAGCAAGACGCCGATGATGCCGATGCTCGCACCGGCGATCAGGCTGCCGGCGAACAAGCCCACTTCGCCAAAAGCGCTGCGCAGGATGATGCCGGCGGCCAGGGTCAGCAAAATCCCCAACACCACCCGCTCGGCGCCAAACCGCCGGGCCAGGATCGGCGCCGTGGGTGCGAACAGGCCGAGGCACAACACCGGCAGGGTGGTGAGCAAACCGGCCTTGGCCGCCGACAACCCCAGGCTGCTGGAGACGTCGGCCAGCAATGGCGCCACGCTCGACAACGCCGGACGCAGGTTCAAGGCCACCAGGATCAGGCCCAGCAGCAGCAACCAGGGGCGACTCACCACCGGGTGGCTGCTTTGCACCACGTCGTCGTCGGCCTCGGCGTCGATCAACAGTTCGTCCAACTCGCTCGTACGCTTGGTTTCAGGGTTCATTGATCAACTGCCGGCAAAGGGATTTGGCGCGTTCCGGGTCCTGGTGTTCCACGGCTGCGAGCAGGGCGATATGCAGGTCGAACACCGCCTGGCGACGCGGCGAAATGTTCAGGGTCTGGCGCAACTGCGCGCCGACGATGGCGGAAAAGTACTGGTACAGCTCGCTCAACGCCGGGTTGTGCGCGGCGTCCACCAGGCGTTTGTGGAACAGCAGGTCGGCGCTGATATAGGCCTCGAGGTCACCGTGGTACAGCACCGCGCTGGCCTTGAGTGCCTCATGCAAAGCGGTGAGGTCGGCGTCGGTACGGCGCACCGCCGCGAGCCCGACGGCCTCCACTTCCAGGATCTGCCGCGTCTCCTGCGCCTGCTCCAGGGTGCAGTGGGATAACGCGCGCATGGCCCCCAGCGGGTCGGTCATCGAGCGCAGGTAACTGCCGTCGCCCTGGCGGATCTCGATCAACCCGGAGAACGCCAACACGCGCATGGCCTCGCGCACGGTGTTGCGGCTGATGCCCAGCTCGGCGGCCAGCTCCGGCTCGGTGGGCAGGCGTTCGCCGATGGCCCACCGGCCTTCGCTGATGCGCCAGCGCAATTGCTCAAGGGCCTGGTCCACCAGGGAGCGTTTGATCAAGGGGGCGATGTCTGTCATGGAATGCAGGCTTTCGTCCAATCATAGGATGAATTTTCCTACAGCCTATTCAGAGTTGCCTACAAAGGCAACGCACTAGGGTTCTTAGGCAGGAAAAGGAGCAGTATTTTCGATTGGTAAAATTACCCTCAAAGGGTAATTATTCGGCTCAGGTGTCTTATGGAAAAGTACACACCTCATTACGATCTGGCGGTGATCAAGGCGGACGTCAGGCGGCTTGGAGGCCGGGCATTCACGCTCGCAGCAAAGCAAACAGGCGCGCGGCTCGGTCTGAATATCAAGGAGATGCAAGAGGTCGTTTTCGAACTACAAAACAGGATGTTGTACAAATCGATGACCACGTATGCCGATCACCGGGTGTGGCAGGACGTGTACCACATCAATTCACACGGTCTGGAGATTTACATCAAGGTCACTTACTGCACAGCCGGTAACCCTCCAGTGATCTCCTTCAAGAAGAAGAGCTCATGAACACTCAACATTGCTTCATTTGCGGTGCACCCGACGCCATGAGGCGCTTCGAAAGCCGCAGCGAAACCCTCCGTGTCAACGGTATGGAACGGCGTGTCGATGACCTGTCTGGCTGGGAATGCCAACTGTGCGGCGACGGCATGCATGACCCTGACAGCTCCGACCGCTATAGCGCCGCCAGCGATGAACTGGTCCGTACCGCGCGGACAATGATCGGCAACGAGATGAAACGCATCCGTCGCAAGCTGCACCTTACGCAGAAAGAAGCCGTGCAACTGTTGTCCGGTGGCGGTCACAACGCTTTTTCACGTTATGAACGCGGTGAGCTTCTGCCACCGAAGCCACTGGTTCTGTTGATGCGACTATTGGACCGTTACCCTCACCTGCTCGCCGACGCCAGGGTCTTGGCCGAAGGCGCTGACCTGCGGGGCTTCACCCATACCGCGAACACAGGGCAGGAGGCGCTCAAGGCCTCCTGAACAGACAAAAATAAACCCGGCCAGGCCGGGTTTATTTTTTCAGGCATCGATCAATGCAGGATCTGGCTCAAGAACAGCTTGGTCCGGTCATTCTGCGGGTTGTCGAAGAAGTCATTCGGCGCCGCCTGTTCGACGATCTCGCCCTTGTCCATGAAAATCACACGGTTGGCCACGGTGCGCGCGAAACCCATTTCGTGGGTCACGCACAACATGGTCATGCCGTCTTCGGCCAGGCCGATCATGGTGTCGAGTACTTCCTTGACCATTTCCGGATCGAGGGCCGAGGTCGGCTCATCGAACAGCATGATTTTCGGCTTCATGCACAGGGCGCGGGCAATCGCCACGCGCTGTTGCTGGCCGCCGGACAGTTGCCCCGGAAACTTGTGGGCCTGCTCCGGGATGCGCACACGCTCCAGGTAGTGCATGGCGATTTCCTCGGCCTTGCGCTTGGGCATCTTGCGCACCCACATCGGCGCCAGCGTGCAGTTCTGCAGGATGGTCAGGTGCGGGAACAGGTTGAAGTGCTGGAACACCATGCCGACTTCACGGCGGATCGCTTCGATCTGCTTGAGGTCGTTGGTCAGCTCCACGCCATCGACCACGATGCGGCCCTGCTGGTGCTCTTCCAGACGGTTGAGGCAACGGATGGTGGTGGACTTGCCCGAACCCGACGGGCCGCACAGCACGATACGCTCGCCCTGCTTGACGTTGAGGTTGATGTCTTTCAACACATGGAACTGGCCATACCACTTGTTGACGCCCTGCATCTGGATAATGCCTTCAGGGCTCACAGGCTGTTTGATCGCTTCGCTCATAACATCAACTCCTAACGCTTGTGGCCTGTGTCGAGCTTGTGTTCCAAATGAATGGAATAGCGCGACATACCAAAACAGAAAATCCAGAACACCAGGGCGGCAAACACATAGCCTTCGGTGGCCATGCCCAACCATTTAGGGTCGGCGGCGGCTTGCTTGACGCTGTTGAGCAGGTCGAACAGGCCGATGATGATCACCAGGCTGGTGTCCTTGAACAAGGCGATAAACGTGTTGACGATGCCCGGGATCACCATCTTCAGGGCTTGCGGCAGAATCACCAGGCCCATGCTGCGCCAGTAACCCAGGCCCATCGCCGCGGCCGCTTCGTACTGACCTTTAGGGATCGCCTGCAAACCGCCACGCACCACCTCGGCCACGTAGGCCGACTGGAACAGGATCACGCCGATCAACGCCCGCAGCAGCTTGTCGATGCCCATGCCTTCGGGCAGGAACAACGGCAGCATCACCGAGGACATGAACAGCACGGTGATCAACGGCACGCCGCGCCAGAACTCGATGAAGGTCACGCAGACCACACGAATCGCCGGCATGTTCGAGCGCCGCCCCAAGGCCAGCACAATCCCCAGCGGCAAGGCACCGGCGATGCCGACAGTGGCGATGACCAGGGTCAGCATCAGGCCGCCCCATTGGCTGGTTGCCACATTGGTCAGCCCGAAGATCCCGCCGTGGAGCAGGAAGTAGGCGATGATCGGGTACAGCACCAGGAAGCTCAGGCCATAGACCGCCTTGCGTGGGAAACGCGAGATGAACAACGGCGCCACGCCGACGATGGCCAGCCACACGGTCAGGTCCACACGCCAGCGCAGGTCGCCGGGGTAGTAGCCGTACATGAACTGCCCGAAGCGCTGCTGGATAAACACCCAGCACGCGCCTTCCTTGGTGCAGTCGGCGCGGGTGGTGCCGACCCAGTTGGCATCGAGGATGGCCCACTGCAGGATCGGCGGCACCACCAGGTAGATCAGGTAGAACGCCAACAGCGTCAGCAGGGTATTGAGCCAGCTGGAGAACAGGTTGGCGCGCATCCAGGCCATCGGTCCGAAGACTTTGCTCGGCGGCGGCATATCAGGTTTGAAAGTATGCGAACTCATGTGCGTTTCCTCACCGCTCGATCAGCGCAATGCGCTTGTTGTACCAGTTCATCAGCAGGGAAATGCTGATGCTGATCGCCAGGTACACGCTCATGGTGATGGCAATAACCTCGATGGCCTGGCCGGTCTGGTTGAGCACCGTGCCGGCAAACAGCGAAACCATTTCCGGGTAACCGATACCGGCGGCCAGCGACGAGTTCTTCGCCAGGTTCAGGTACTGGCTGGTCAGCGGCGGAATGATCACCCGCAGGGCTTGCGGGATGATGACCTTGCGCAGCGTCGGCCCAGGGCGCAGGCCCAGGGAGCGCGCAGCTTCGGTCTGGCCGTGGCTGACGGACTTGATGCCCGAACGCACGATCTCGGCGATAAACGCTGCCGTGTACACGGTAAGCGCCAGGGTCAGGGCCAGCAGTTCAGGGATCAGTACCCAGCCGCCGACAAAGTTGAAACCTGAAAGCTTTGGCATTTCCCAGTGCAGCGGCGCGCCGAAGATCAAGGCACACAACGCCGGGATCACGATAAACAGCGCCAGGCCCGCCCAGAACTTGTGGAAGGGTACGCCGGTCGCCTCAAAGCGCTTGTTGGCCCAACGCGCCATCAGCACGATTGCCACGATGGCAACCACGATGCTGGCCACAAACGGCCAGAACCCGTCAGCGGCCAGCGCTGCGGGCATGTTCAGGCCACGGCTGCTGACAAAGAAGGTGTCACCGAAGTTATGGCTGTTGCGCGGCCCCGGCATGGTCAGGAACACCGCGAAGTACCAGAACAGGATCTGCAGCAGCGGCGGAATGTTGCGGAACACTTCCACATACACGGTCGCCAGCTTGTTGATCATCCAGTTCGGTGACAGGCGCGCCACGCCGATGATGAAGCCCAGCAGGGTCGCCAGGATCACCCCGATAAAGGTCACCAGCAACGTGTTGAGCAGCCCGATCACAAAGACACGGGCATAGCTGTCCGATTCGGTGTAGTCGATCAAATGCTGCGCGATGCCGAAGCCGGCACTGCGCTCAAGAAAGTCGAAACCCGAGGTAATGCCCCGGTGCTGAAGGTTGGTCTGGGTATTGTCGAAGAGGTACCAGCCCAGCGAGATCACCGCCACAATCGTGATGATCTGGAAGAGCCACGCACGCACTTTGGGATCGCTGAAGCTGAGCTTCCGATTTGGTGCGCCGATTTGTTTTTGCATGAAGTGCCCCGGAAAGAATGGAACAGAACATCACCCGGCGGTTGGCCCACCGGGTGACAGAACCATCAGCGATCAGCGCACAGGCGGTGCGTATTGAATGCCGCCGTTGTTCCACAGCGCGTTCAGGCCGCGGTCGATTTCCAGCGGGGTGCTCTTGCCCAGGTTGCGCTCGAACACTTCACCGTAGTTACCGACTTGCTTGACGATCTGTACGACCCAATCCTTCTTCACTTTCAGGTCTTTGCCGTATTCGCCGTCAGCACCGAGCAGACGCGCAACGTCCGGGTTCTTGGTGGACTTGGCTTCAGCTTCAACGTTTTTGGACGTGATGCCGGCTTCTTCAGCGTTGAGCATGGCGTAGCCCACCCAGCGCACGATGGCCAGCCACTCGTCATCACCGTTACGCACGACCGGGCCCAGCGGTTCCTTGGAAATGGTTTCCGGCAGAACTACGTAGTCCTTTGGCGAGGCCAGCTTGCTGCGCTGGGCGAACAGTTGGGACTTGTCGGAAGTCAGTACGTCGCAACGACCGGATTCCAGCGACTTGGCGCTTTCATCGGAGGTGTCGAAGGTGATCGGGGTGTATTTGAGGTTGTTGCCACGGAAGTAGTCGGAAACGTTCAGCTCAGTGGTGGTACCGGCCTGGATGCAGATGGTTGCACCGTCCAGTTCCTTGGCACTTTTGACGCCCAGCTTGTTGTTAACCAGGAAGCCGATGCCGTCGTAGTAAGTGATGAAGCCCGGGAATTTCAGGCCCATGCCCGCATCGCGGGAGCTGGTCATGGTGGTGTTGCGCGACAGGATGTCGACTTCGCCGGATTGAAGCGCGGTGAAACGCTCCTTGGCGTTCAACTGGCTGAATTTGACCTTGGTGGCGTCGCCGAAAACGGCAGCGGCCACGGCGCGGCAAACGTCAGCATCGATCCCGAGGATCTTGCCGCTGGCATCCGGTACCGAGAAGCCCGGCAAGCCGTCACTCACGCCACATTGCACAAAGCCTTTCTTCTGCACGGCGTCCAGAGTGGCGCCAGCCTGGGCGAAACCACTGACACCCAGTACAGCCGCCGCGCTAACGATGGCCAGGGTGGATTTCAATACCTTCATTCAAACCTCCAGTTGCTCTTGTTGTGTCGAAGCTCCAACCTCAGCGCACCCTTATGAGGCGATATCGACCCGTGTTGGCTTTTTTTAGGGTCAAGCGGCATGAGGCTTTCGCGGTAATTCCAGCGGCTATCCCAGAAGCGGCAGTCACTGATAGTGTTACCGTCCAGGGAAAGTTCTGACATCGACCTACACATAGCAAGGCGCGTACCAGAGTGGCGGCTGAGTCGTTTCAGCCCCTCGTCAATGGAAAAAGATTCAACCTTGCGACATTCTCTTAACAGATCAACCTGTCGCGCACCGTTCCGACGCACCCAATCGGAGCGCACGCACATATATGGAGCAGACATGACCGAACCCTTGATTCTTCAGCCCGCCAAGCCCGCAGACGCCTGCGTAATCTGGTTGCATGGCCTGGGTGCCGATCGCTACGACTTCCTGCCGGTGGCCGAGGCGCTGCAGGAAAGCTTGCTGTCCACCCGCTTTGTTTTGCCCCAGGCACCGACCCGTCCGGTGACGATCAATGGTGGCTACGAGATGCCCAGCTGGTACGACATCAAGGCCATGAGCCCGGCCCGCTCGATCAGCCTGGAAGAGCTGGAAGTGTCAGCAAAAATGCTGACCGATCTGATCGAAGCACAGAAGAGAACCGGAATAGACGCTTCGCGGATTTTCCTCGCGGGCTTTTCCCAAGGTGGCGCCGTGGTATTCCACACCGCGTTCCTGAATTGGGAGGGGCCATTGGGCGGCGTCATCGCCCTCTCCACCTACGCGCCCACCTTCAGCGATGAGCTTGAATTGTCGGCCAGCCAACAACGCATTCCAACGCTGTGCCTGCACGGCCAGTACGACGAGGTGGTACAGAACGCCATGGGCCGCAGCGCCTACGAGCACCTGAAAACCCGTGGTGTCACCGTGACATGGCAGGAATACCCAATGGGCCACGAAGTGTTACCCCAGGAGATTCACGATATAGGGACTTGGTTGACCGCTCGCCTGGGCTGAACCCCAAGTTTATGTAGCCGTATGACAGACGCACTACGCCGCGCCCGATTCTTGCATTACACTGGCCGGCGTACATTCCTTAACCAATTAATGAGATCACCGTGCTCAAAGCACTCAAGAAGATGTTCGGCAAAAGCGAGGCTGAGCCGCTCGCGCCTGTTCCCAGTGCTCCTGTCCCCTCCTCCGGCAGCCGCAATGACGGTCAACAGCCAGGCCGGACTGCACCTGTCGCCCAGCCGAAGACGCCGACGGTGACACCGCCCGAACAGGCAAAACCCGAGACCCAAGCCGCACCCGCCCCCAAGCCTCGCCGGGAACGCGCGCCCAAACCGCCGGTGATCCCGTGGAAACTCGAGGATTTCGTCGTCGAGCCCCAGGAAGGCAAGACCCGCTTCCATGATTTCAAACTGGCCCCGGAACTGATGCACGCCATCCAGGACCTGGGGTTCCCGTACTGCACGCCGATCCAGGCGCAGGTACTGGGCTTTACCCTCGCCGGCAAAGATGCCATCGGTCGTGCCCAGACCGGTACCGGCAAGACCGCCGCGTTCCTGATCTCGATCATCACCCAGCTGCTGCAAACGCCGCCGCCGAAAGAACGCTACATGGGTGAACCGCGTGCGCTGATCATCGCGCCTACCCGTGAACTGGTGGTGCAGATCGCCAAGGACGCCGCCGACCTGACCAAGTACACCGGCCTCAACGTCATGACGTTCGTCGGCGGCATGGACTTCGACAAGCAGCTCAAGCACCTCGAAGCCCGCCACTGCGACATCCTGGTGGCAACCCCCGGCCGCCTGCTGGACTTCAACCAGCGCGGCGACGTGCACCTGGACATGGTCGAAGTGATGGTGCTGGACGAAGCCGACCGCATGCTCGACATGGGTTTCATCCCACAAGTGCGCCAGATCATTCGCCAGACCCCGCCGAAAAACGAGCGCCAAACCCTGCTGTTCTCTGCGACCTTCACCGAAGACGTGATGAACCTCGCCAAGCAGTGGACCACCGAGCCGTCCATCGTCGAGATCGAAGCGGAAAACGTCGCCAGCGAAAACGTCGAACAGCACATCTATGCCGTGGCCGGTGCCGACAAGTACAAGCTGCTCTACAACCTGGTCAACGACAACGGCTGGGAACGCGTGATGGTGTTCGCCAACCGCAAGGACGAAGTGCGCCGCATCGAGGAACGCCTGGTGCGCGATGGCGTGAATGCCGCGCAGCTGTCCGGCGATGTGCCGCAACACAAGCGCATCAAGACCCTGGAAGGCTTCCGCGAAGGCAAGATCCGCGTGCTGGTGGCCACCGACGTGGCCGGGCGCGGGATTCACATCGACGGCATCAGCCACGTGATCAACTTCACCCTGCCGGAAGTGCCGGACGACTACGTGCACCGCATCGGCCGTACCGGCCGGGCGGGGGCTGCGGGCGTGTCGATCAGCTTTGCCGGGGAGGATGACTCGTATCAGTTGCCGTCGATCGAGACCTTGCTGGGCCGCAAGATCAGTTGCGAGACTCCGCCGACGCACTTACTGCGGGCTGTAGAACGCAAACGCCCGTAAGCTGAAAAGCGATAAAAATGTGGGAGGGGCGGTGCGACGATTCGACTTGCCCCCTCCCACATTTGGTTAAGTGTTCGGCTGGTTATTTCCAGCGATCCGCCGCAGCGTGGTCGCTGTCCCGCCCTTCCACCCAGCGCGCACCCTCACGGGTGTTTTCCTTCTTCCAGAAAGGCGCACGGGTTTTCAGGTAATCCATCACAAACGCACAGGCATCGAACGCGGCCTGGCGATGGGCACTGGCGGCGGCCACGAACACTATCGGCTCGCCAGGCTCCAGCGCACCGATACGATGCAGCACTTCGAGCTTGAGCAGCGGCCAGCGTTGCTCGGCTTCGACGGCGATCTTGGCCAAGGCTTTTTCAGTCATGCCCGGATAGTGTTCGAGAAACATCCCGGACACCTCTCGGCCCTCGTTGAAATCGCGCACATAGCCGACGAAACTCACCACCGCGCCCACGCCCACATTCGCCGCGTGCATCGCGTTGACCTCGGCACCGGGGTCAAACGGTTCGACCTGTACACGAATGGCCATGTTCAGCCTCCGGTCACGGGCGGGAAGAACGCAACTTCATCACCGGCCTGCAACGGCTCGTCGAGAGCACACAACTCCTGGTTGCGAGCACACATCAAGCTGGTTTCGTTGAGCACTTCAAAGCCCGGATCAGCGGCCAGCGCCTGGCGCACGGCATCGACCGTGGCGAATTCGCCTTCCATCTCAAGTGAATCCAGGCCTATTTTTTCGCTGTAACGCGCGAAAAACAGTACGTTGATGCTCATTGTCCATCCGCCTTGAAATGCCCGCTCTTACCGCCAAGCTTTTCCAGCAGGCGGATGTTTTCGATGGTCATGCCGCGATCCACGGCCTTGCACATGTCGTAGATCGTCAGCGCCGCGACGCTGGCCGCCGTCAACGCTTCCATCTCTACGCCGGTCTGCCCGGACAGCTTGCAGCGCGCGACGATGTGTACCGAGTCTGCGCCATCGGCACTCAGTTCGACCTTGACTCCGGTCAACATCAGCGGGTGACACAGGGGAATCAGATCACTGGTTTTTTTCGCCGCCTGGATCCCGGCGATGCGGGCCACGGCAAACACGTCGCCCTTGGGATGGGCGCCGTCGACGATCATTTGCAGGGTCTCGGGCAGCATGCGCACCCGCGCTTCGGCCACCGCCTCCCGGAACGTCACGGACTTGTCGGTGACGTCGACCATATGGGCGCGACCTTGGGAATCGAGATGAGTCAGCACAGGGATACTCCTGATCAGGAGCGGCGATTGTAAACCCAACACGCAATAAATGTGGGAGCAGCGGTGCGACGCACCGCCGCTCCAACGGTTACAGGTGCGACTCTGCGTATTCAGCCAGAATCGAGCGAGGCACCCCTTGCAGCGCGATATGCACGCCGTTCGGGAAGTCCTTGAAGCGTTCCGTCAGGTAGGTCAGCCCGGAGCTGGTCGCGGACAGGTAAGGGGTGTCGATCTGTGCCAGGTTGCCCAGGCACACCACTTTGGAACCGGCGCCGGCACGGGTGATGATGGTTTTCATCTGGTGCGGGGTCAGGTTCTGGCATTCATCGATCAAAATCAGGCTCTGCTGGAAGCTGCGACCTCGGATGTAGTTGAGGGATTTGAACTGCAACGGCACTTTGCTGAGGATGTAGTCGACGCTGCCATGGGTGTTTTCGTCATCCATGTGCAAGGCTTCGAGGTTGTCGGTGATCGCCCCCAGCCACGGCTCCATTTTTTCCGCCTCGGTACCGGGCAAAAAGCCGATTTCCTGGTCCAGGCCCTGCACGGAGCGGGTGGCGATGATGCGGCGATAGCGCTTGGTCACCATGGTCTGCTCGATGGCGGCAGCCAGGGCGAGGATGGTTTTACCGGAACCGGCAGCGCCCGTCAGGTTGACCAGGTGGATGTCCGGGTCGAGCAGCGCATACAACGCCAGGCTCTGGTAGATGTCACGCGGTTTCAGGCCCCAGGCTTCCTGGTGCAACAGGGGTTCCTGATGCAGGTCGAGGATCAGCAGCTTGTCGACCTGGATCTCTTTGATCCAGCCCACGAAGCCCTGTTCGTCGACAATGAATTCATTGATATGCACGGCCGGCAGGTTGTCGATCAGTTGTACCTGGTGCCAGGTACGGCCATGGTCCTGACGGGTTTCGACCTTGCTGACACGGTCCCAGAACGAGCCGGTCATCATGTGATAACCACGGGACAGCATCGACACGTCGTCGACCAGTTGGTCGGTACTGTAGTCCTCGGCAGCGATCCCACACGCTCGTGCCTTGAGGCGCATATTGATGTCTTTGGTCACCAGCACCACGCGCAGGTCCTTGTCACGAGCGTGCAGGTCGATCAATTGGTTGATGATTTTGTTGTCGTTCAGGTTTTCCGGCAGCAGGCTGTTGGGCTCGCTGCGCTTGCTCATCAGGATCGACAGCAAGCCCTTGGGCCCGCTTTTGCCGCGCTGGATCGGCACGCCGACCTCAACGTCCTCGGGTGACGCTTCGCCCAGGGTCTTGTCGATCAGGCGGATGGCCTGGCGGCATTCGGCAGCCACGCTGTGGTGCCCGCTTTTGAGTTTGTCGAGCTCCTCAAGCACGATCATCGGGATGGCGACGTGGTGTTCTTCGAAGTTAAGCAGTGCGTTTGGATCGTGGATCAGTACATTGGTATCAAGCACATAAAGGATTGGCTGGTCGGAAGAAGGGTTACGTCCATGATCATCCATACTCGGTCACCTTTGTGGGAGCCAGTCGACGCAATACCACAACAGTGCTGCGCCTCGATTCGACCACCGACTGCACCTGAGTGACGTCAAGCGCAGTGCCCACATGAGGAGTCTTGGAAGACGCCACCTGTGTTGCAGGTTTCGGCGATCTGACTTCGTAATACCGCAAAACCCATGACAGGAAAAAGTACTTTGACGCTTTTTTGAAGTTTATTTTTCAGGATGACGAATAGCACTAGCCGAGTGCCCGACGCACCGTTAAAGTCGGAAGTCCGCCTGCATCGAAATGTCGCACAAAATCAGCGCCAAAATGCCTCCAACCCAACAGGGCCGGGCACTTCATCCTTTTAACGAAACGCCTCCCGGCAGTCCTGCCAACCCAGCCCACTCTGCGCCGTTGCCTGCAGCAACATCGGCAGTGCTACCCGCGCCTTGTCCTGGGTGTCGTGAAACACAATCACGCCTTTGCGCCACAACAGCATCAACGTCAGCACCCGTTGCGCCGACTCATCGGCCTTGAGCTTGCCCGGCTCGTCCTGGGAATCGATGTCCCATAACGCCACCTGCAAGCCCTGGGACTGGAAGAACCCCTGGCTGTCCGCGCGCCGCTGCCCGTAAGGCGGGCGGAACAGCGGCACGTAGTTTTCCGGCATCAGGTTCTGCACCAACTGCGCGCTGCGGGTGATGGAACTCTGCCAGTCCACCCAATGGCTGTGGGAACGGTACTGCCAGCCCTCGGTACCGACGCACTGTCCCTGGTACAACGCCTCCACCTCAGCGGCAGAACTGCGCTCCACACGGTTTTGCAGGCTGCTGCCGAGGACAAAGAAGGTGGCGTTCATCTTCTGCTTGCGCAGGTAGTCGGCGAGCCAGTCGGTGTTGCCGCTGACCGGTGCCGGACCGCCGTCGAAGGTCAGCAGGAACAGGCGGTCGTTGAACTCATCGCCATTGCGTTCATGGTCGCCAAAGCGCGCGACTTCGCTGCTGATCTGCGGAAACAGCGCGGCCTTGCGCAGCAGTTCGTCCAGATAACGCTCGTGGAAAGCATGGCTGGGGGCGGCCCAGCCTATATAGAAGGAGTCTTCGCTGATCGCCAGCTTGCCGGCCTGCTCGCGCAGGTCGTCCATGTTCTCCACCAGGTAGCAGAACGAGGCGTCGACTTCGCAGCTCTGCTGGGCGAACGTGTAGTTCTCCAGCAGGCGCTGCCAAAGCTCGCGACGCAGATCGTCGATGGCGGCCAGGTTGATGATCTTCAAGCCCAGGCGCTGCTTGAGTGCGGTTTCATCCTGGGATTCACTGGCCAGCAGGCTGTGGGCGAACATCAGGATTTCCGCACGCGAAGCCACGTCGAACAGGGCGGGACTGCTGAGTTTTTCCGGCCAGGTGCCACGGTCCAGGCTGGCTACATCCACCGGCGCCGCCTGGGCATTCAGGCACAGCAGGCACGCCGACAATAAAAGCGCTATTCGCACGCAGGGGTCTCCCTCTCCAGAGTCACCGGCCATCATAGCGGATCGCGCCTATCGCCATCATAGGTGGAGTCAAAACGCCCAACCCCCTAGAATCCCCGCACGATTTACAGGAGACGACTTCATGCTGATGGTGATTTCCCCCGCCAAGACCCTCGATTTCGAGACCCCAGCGGTGACCCAGCGCTTTACCCAGCCACAGTACCTTGACCATTCCCAGGTGCTGATCGAGCAACTGCGCGAGCTGAGCCCGGCGCAGATCAGCGAATTGATGCACGTGTCCGACAAGATCGGTGGCCTCAATGCCGCCCGCTTCGGCAGCTGGACCCCGGCCTTCACCCCCGAGAATGCCAAGCAGGCCTTGCTGGCGTTCAAGGGCGACGTGTACACCGGCCTCAACGCCGAGACCTTCAGCGATGCCGACTTCAGCTACGCCCAGGACCACCTGCGCATGCTCTCGGGCCTATACGGCCTGCTGCGCCCCCTGGACCTGATGATGCCGTACCGCCTGGAGATGGGCACCAAACTCGCCAACGCCCGTGGCAAGGACCTGTACGCCTTCTGGGGCACGCGCATCAGCGAATGGCTGAACGAAGCCCTGGCCGAACAAGGCGACGACGTGCTGCTCAACCTGGCCTCCAACGAGTACTTCTCGGCGGTCAAGCGCACGGCCCTGAACGCGCGGATCATCAACACCGAGTTCAAGGACCTGAAGAACGGCCAGTACAAGATCATCAGCTTCTACGCGAAAAAGGCCCGGGGCATGATGAGCCGCTTCGTGATCGAAGAGCGCATCAACGATCCGGCCAGGCTCAAGCAGTTCGATGTGCAGGGTTACCGCTTCAATGCGGAGCAGTCCAAGCCGGACAATCTGGTGTTCCTGCGCGATCACGCACCGGAATAAGGCCGTACCAACCTCTTTCAGACAATGACATCCAAATGTGGGAGGAGGCTTGCCCCCGATTGCGGTGGTTCAGTCACGAATCTATCGACTGATGCACTGCCATCGGGGACAAGCCCCCTCCCACATTTTTGTCCGCGCTTCACACCAAGAATCGTCATTTATTTGACGTCAAAAAATATCCAGACACATCCCTAACATTTCTTTCACTCGACTTTTCCGATTTTTTTTCGTAGTGGCACCACTTTTTTAAAACACTAGTGGCACAAAACTATCCCTTCGCGCCAACTACCCGTAACTACTGGCCCAGATAGCAAGTGCTATCAATATAGTACCAGTGCCATCTTTACCTATATTTCAAGAAATTTCGGGAAACAGGATGAGCGGCCCGGAACTTCGTCCTGAAGCGCCGCTCATACCACCGGTAACGAAATTCTCTGTTTCTGTAGGAGATGACTTACAAGGCGGACCAACGGAAGTAGCGAAGTTGTCATATTCAACTTTGACTCAGTGGTCACATTACCAACCGATTAGTTGAGAGCGGCGATAAGGATCCATTGCCACGAACTATAAGGCCAAGGCTGTGCTTACCCTAATGGGTCAGTGAGACAACCCAAGGCATTGATATGTAAAGGCTTACAGCCTCTATCAAGGCCCTGCGGCACTGGCGCCAGGCCCTTCTCCCAGGAAGGCTGGCTGCATTTCAGGGCAGGCCCCAATAACAAGGCCAAGTTGCGCACAACTTGAGTGCAATAGTTAGTCACTCGTTATTCAACATGCCTGTACGCGGCAAGTCGGCGTCTATTCGCCCAACTTTCGCGGCATTTGTGACGTTTGCAAACATGAACTCCGGCCATCTAATGGCATGATTTAAATACAGAGGTAATTGCGATGCGCATCAGCATATTTGGTTTGGGTTACGTTGGCGCAGTGTGTGCCGGTTGCCTGTCTGCCCGTGGCCACGAAGTGGTCGGCGTAGACATCTCCAAGGAAAAGATCGACCTGATCAACGCCGGCAAATCGCCGATCGTCGAGCCGGGTCTGGGCGAACTGTTGAGCCAGGGCATCGCAAACGGTCGACTGCGCGGCACCACCAACTTCGCCGACGCCATCCGTGATACTGACCTGTCGATGATTTGCGTCGGTACGCCGAGCAAGAAGAACGGCGACCTGGAACTCAACTACATCGAATCGGTATGCCGCGAGATCGGTTTTGTCCTGCGTGACAAGACCACCCGCCACACCATCGTGGTACGCAGCACCGTGTTGCCGGGCACCGTCGCCAACGTGGTGATCCCAATCCTCGAAGACTGCTCCGGCAAGAAAGCCGGCGTCGACTTCGGTGTTGCGGTCAACCCGGAATTCCTGCGCGAATCCACCGCCATCGCCGACTACGACCTGCCACCGATGACCGTTATCGGCGAATTCGACAAAGCCTCCGGCGATGTCCTGCAGTCGCTGTACGAAGAACTCGACGCACCGATCATCCGCAAGGACATCGCCGTAGCCGAGATGATCAAGTACACCTGCAACGTGTGGCACGCCACCAAGGTCACCTTCGCCAACGAGATCGGCAACATCGCCAAGGCGGTCGGCGTCGACGGTCGCGAAGTGATGGAAGTGGTCTGCCAGGACAAGACCCTCAACCTGTCCCAGTACTACATGCGCCCAGGCTTCGCCTTCGGCGGCTCGTGCCTGCCAAAGGACGTGCGCGCCCTGACCTACCGCGCCGGCTCCCTGGACGTGGAAGCGCCGCTGCTCAACTCGCTGATGCGCAGCAACGAGTCCCAGGTGCAGAACGCCTTCGACATCGTCGCCGGCCACGACAAACGCAAAGTCGCCCTGCTGGGCCTGAGCTTCAAGGCCGGTACCGACGACCTGCGCGAAAGCCCGCTGGTCGAGCTGGCGGAAATGCTGATCGGCAAGGGCTACGACCTGAGCATCTACGACAGCAACGTCGAGTACGCCCGTGTCCACGGTGCCAACAAGGACTACATCGAAGGCAAGATCCCCCACGTGTCGTCCCTGCTCAACTCGGACTTCGATGATGTGATCAACAACTCCGACGTGATCATCCTCGGTAACCGCGACGAGAAGTTCCGCGCCCTGGCGCAGAACGCACCGCACGGCAAGCAAGTGATCGACCTGGTGGGCTTCATGTCCAAGGCCACCAGTACGACAGGCCGTACCGAAGGCATTTGCTGGTAACAGCAACGGTAAGTTTCGAGCTGCAGGCGTACCAATCCCCAGCGCTTGCAGCTCGAAGCCTTCTTCACCTTCGGATGACGCTTATGTCCAAGTTAAAACACGTACTGCTCCAATCCGCCGGCTGGCTGTTCTTTCTGAGCCTGCTGATGGGTCTCGCCCTGCTGTTGCCGGCGAGTACGTTCGACTCCGAGTCGAAGAATTTTATTTTCCTGATTGGCGCTGTCGGTATCTGGCGCTACTCGATGGGTGCTACGCATTTCTTTCGCGGCATGCTGTTCCTGTACGTGGTCTACCCGCACCTGCGCCGTAAAGTGCGCAAGCTGGGCAAGGCTGCCGATCCGTCCCACGTGTTCCTGATGGTCACCAGCTTCCGTATCGATGCGCTGACCACCGCGCAGGTCTACAGCTCGGTGATTCGCGAGGCCATCGAATGCGGCTTCCCCACCACCGTGGTCTGCTCGCTGGTGGAAATGTCCGATGAGCTGCTGGTCAAGAGCCTCTGGGAACGCATGAACCCGCCGGATCACGTCAAGCTCGACTTCGTGCGTATCGCCGGTACCGGCAAGCGCGACGGCCTGGCCTTCGGTTTCCGCGCCATCTCTCGCCACCTGCCGGACGACCGCGCCGTGGTTGCCGTGATCGATGGCGACACCGTGCTCGCCGAAGGCGTGGTGCGCAAGACCGTGCCGTGGTTCCAGCTGTTCGGCAACGTCGGCGGCCTGACCACCAACGAATTCTGCGAAGTGCGCGGCGGCTACATCATGAGCGAGTGGCACAAACTGCGCTTCGCCCAGCGCCACATCAACATGTGCTCCATGGCCCTGTCCAAGCGCGTGCTGACCATGACCGGCCGCATGTCGGTGTTCCGCGCCAACGTCGTGACTGACCCGGGCTTTATCGCCGACGTGGAAAGCGACTCGCTGCAGCACTGGCGCCTGGGCCGCTTCAAGTTCCTCACCGGTGACGACAAGTCCAGCTGGTTCAGCCTGATGCGCCTGGGCTACGACACCTTCTACGTGCCGGACGCCGCGATCCACACCGTGGAACACCCGCCGGAAAAGAGCTTTATCAAAGCCAGCCGCAAGCTGATGTTCCGCTGGTACGGCAACAACCTGCGCCAGAACTCCCGAGCCCTGGGCCTGGGTGTGCGTCGGCTGGGCCTGTTCACCAGCATCGTGTTGTTCGACCAGCGTGTGTCGATGTGGACCTCCCTGCTCGGCCTGACCGTGGCAATCATCGCCACCTTCAAGTACGGCGGCGCGTTCATCCTCGCGTACCTGCTGTGGATCGGCATCACCCGCCTGATCCTGACCCTGCTGCTGTCGTGCTCCGGCCACAAGATCGGCCCGGCTTACCCGGCGATTCTCTATTACAACCAGATCATGGGCGCGTTGGTGAAGATCTACGTGTTCTTCCGCCTTGATCAACAGTCCTGGACCCGCCAGGACACCAAACTGACCCGCGATTTGGCCAGCTTTCAACGTTGGTTCAACACCTGGTCGTCTCGGACCATGACCTTCTCCGCCGGCAGCATCTTCGTTGCCGTGTTGCTGATGATGGTCTGACCCTGCCAAGCCTGAATTAACCAAGGAATTACACCGTCATGAACAGCCAAGTAAATGCCAACGTTGTCCACGAGTCCGAAGCCCAGCGTCAACATGCCCGGGTCAAAATCCCGGCCAAGCTGCGCTTCTTCAACACTGACCGCACCCAGACCGAAGCGCGGGTGATCGACCTGTCCGCCGGCGGCCTGGCGTTCACCGCCACCCAGCCGTTGACCGTGGGTGAAGTGCACAAGGGTCGCCTGCAGTTCGTCATCGATAACCTCGGCCTGGCCATGGATGTGGAGCTGCAGATCCGCTCCTACGACCGCCAGACCGGCCGCACCGGTTGCCAGTTCCAGAACCTCGACGCCCAGGATATTTCCACCCTGCGCCACCTGATCACCTCGCACCTGTCCGGCGACATCGTGACCATGGGTGACGTGCTGGCGACCCTGCAACGCGACAACTTCACCAAGGCGCGCAAGGTCAAGGACAGCGGCAGCAACATGAGCGCCTTCGGTCGCCTGCGCGCCGTGACGTTCAGCCTGGCGATCTTCCTCGTCGGCCTGGCAGCCTTCGGCTTCGTGTTCAAATCGGTGTACGGCATGTACTTCGTCAGCCACGCCCAGGCGGGCCTGGTCAGCGTGCCCGGCATGAACGTGACCATGCCCCGCGACGGCACCGTGCAAAGCCTGCTCAAAGGTGACGCGGTGGCGGCCAAAGGTGCGCCACTGGCGACCTTCAGCACCAGCATGCTGGATGTGCTCAAGGGCCACCTGGACGAAGACCAGCTGCAGCCGGCCAAGGTCGAAGAGCTGTTCGGCAAGCAAATGACCGGCACCCTCACCTCGCCATGCGATTGCGTGGTCGCCCAGCAACTGGTCGCCGACGGCCAGTACGCCAGCAAAGGCGACGTGATCTTCCAACTGGTGCCACGCGGCAGCCAGGCTAACGTCGAAGCTCGCTTTACCTATCGCCAGTTCGGTGACGTGCGCCCAGGCACCCCGGTGAGCTTCCAGGTGGCCGACGAAGAACAGACCCGCACCGGCACCATCGTCAGCAGCACCAGCCTGAACAGCGCCGACCTGTCCTCCGACATCCGCGTACAGATCAAGCCTGACGCCCCGCTGGACAGCGCCTACGCCGGCCGCCCGGTGGAAGTGACCAGCGACCGTGGCCCATCCCTGAACTGGCTGATCGATAAAGCCATGGCTGCGGGTCTTTAATCATGAGCGCCCTTCGAACCCTGCCGGTGCCCCTGGCGCTGGCCATCGCCCTCGCCGGTTGCGCCGGCCTGCCCGACCAACGCCTGGCCAATGAAGCGCTCAAGCGTGGCGACACCGTCACCGCGCAGCAGAATTACCAGCAACTGGCAGAACTGGGTTACAGCGAGGCCCAGGTGGGCCTGGCCGATATCCAGGTAGGCACCCGCGATCCGGCGCAAATCAAACAGGCCGAGGCCACCTACCGCGCTGCGGCGGATACCTCGCCGCGCGCCCAGGCCCGCCTCGGTCGCCTGCTGGTGGCCAAGCCAGGCTCCACCGAAGCCGAACACCATGAAGCCGAAGGCCTGCTGAAAAAAGCCTTTGCCAATGGCGAAGGCAACACCCTGATCCCGCTGGCGATGCTGTACCTGCAATACCCCCACAGCTTTCCCAACGTGAATGCCCAGCAGCAGATCAGCAAGTGGCAGGCCGCCGGTTACCCGGAAGCCGGCCTGGCCCAGGTCCTGCTGTATCGCACCCAGGACACCTACGACCAGCATCTGGATGATGTGGAGCGCATCTGCAAGGCCGCGCTGAACACCACCGATATCTGCTATGTCGAGCTGGCCACGGTCTACCAGAAAAAAGCCCAGCCGGAAAAACAGGCCGAACTGCTCAAGCAGATGGAAGCCGGCTACAGCCGCGGCACCGTCACCGCCCAACGCGTCGACAGCGTCGCCCGCGTATTGGGCGACGCCACGCTGGGCAAGACCGACGAGAAAACCGCCCAGGCCCTGCTGGAAAAAATCGCCCCCGGCTACCCCGCTTCCTGGGTCAGCCTGGCGCAACTGCTCTACGACTTCCCCGAACTGGGCGACGTCGACCAGATGATGAAGTACCTGGACAACGGCCGCGCCGCCGACCAGCCGCGCGCCGAGCTGTTGCTGGGCAAGCTCTACTACGAAGGCAAGTGGGTGCCGGCGGACGCCAAGGCGGCTGAAGCGCACTTCCAGAAAGCCGTGGGCCGCGAAGTGGCTGCCGACTACTACCTCGGTCAGATCTACCGCCGTGGTTACCTGGGCCAGGTCTATTCGCAAAAAGCCCTGGACCACCTGCTGACCGCTGCGCGCAACGGCCAGAACAGCGCCGACTTCGCCATCGCCCAATTGTTTTCCCAAGGCAAGGGCACCAAGCCCGACCCATTGAATGCCTATGTCTTCAGCCAATTGGCCAAAGCCCAGGGCACGCCAGAGGCCAACGACCTGGCCACGCAGCTCGAAGCCCCGCTTACACCGGAACAACGCGCCCAAGGCCAACGCCTGGTGCAACAGGAACTGGCCGCCCGCGGCACCCTGGCCCAGAGCACGCTGCAACTGCACGCCCTGGAAGAAGAAGACGGCGAGGAATCCCTATGAAGCTCAATCCATTCGTGCAGGCCGGCATCGGCCTGACCTTCGCCCTGCTGTGGTCGTGCCCGACCCTGGCCGCGCTGACCGAAGCCAAGAATTTCGGCCTGGAAGTCAAAGTCACCGGCCAGTCCGAAGATGACCGCGACCTCGGCACCCAGAAAGGCGGCGACGTCAACGGCATCGGCCTCGACCTGCGCCCGTGGATCTACGGCGAAAGCGGCAACTGGAGCGCCTACGCCATGGGCCAGGCGGTTGCTTCGAGCGACATCATCGAGACCGACACCCTGCAACAGTCGGCGGATGACGAAAACCAGCAAACCACCAACAACGACCGCAAGACCAAGAAAAACTACCTGGCCATGCGCGAGTTCTGGGTCGGCTACAGCGGCTTCACGCCCTACCCCGGCGAGATCCTCAAACTTGGTCGCCAACGCCTGCGCAACGACGACGGCCAATGGCGCGACACCAACATCGAAGCGCTGAACTGGACCTTCGACACCACCCTGCTCAAGGCCAACGTCGGCGTCGCCGAACGTTTCAGCGAATACCGTACCGACCTCAAGGAACTGTCGCCCAAGGATAAGGACCGTCAGCACCTCTACGCCGACGCGTCCTACCAGTGGACGCCAGGCCAGTGGATCGGCCTGCGTGGCCACCACACCCATGACAACGGCAAGCTCGACTACCCGGAACCGGGCGTCGCCACCGACTCCCTGGACAAGCGCGAGAACGGCGACCTGACCTGGCTCGGCATCGAAGCCAACAGCGACGCCTACAACTGGCGCAACACCAACACCGTCAACTACTGGGCCAGCATCACCGGCATGAAAGGCGACCGCGACTCGGTCAATGCCTTGAACGCCGACGGCACCCGCCCGACAGAGGCCAAGCGCAGCGATGACGTGAGTGGCTGGGCGACCGACCTGGGTATCCGCCTGCGTCTGGACCCGCAATGGCAAGTGGGTGCGGCCTATGCCCGCGCCAGTGCCGAGTACGAGCAGAACGGCCTGCAAAGCAACCGTTCGAACTGGACCGGTACCCAGTCCCGCGTGCACCGTTTCGGCGAAGCGTTTCGTGGCGAGATGAACAACATGCAGTCCATGAGCCTGTTCGGTTCCTGGCAGCTGCGTGAGGACTACGACGCCAGCCTGGTGTACCACAAGTTCTGGCGCGTCGACGGCAACAAGCCAGTCGGCAGCAACGGCATCGACGCCGTGCAGAACAACACCGATGACGTCACCGGCGCGATCCTGTCCAGCACTTCCCTGCCCCTTGAAGACGGCAAGAAAGACCTGGGCCAGGAGATGGACCTTGTCGTCACCAAGTACTTCAAGACCGGCCTGCTGCCGGCCGCGCTCAGCCAGTCGGTTGACGAGCCATCAGCCCTGGTGCGGTTCCGTGCCGGTGTGTTCAAGCCAGGTGATGCCTATGGCAGCCAGGTCGACTCGTACATGCATCGCGCGTTTGTCGACGTGATCTGGAAATTCTGATGGGAGCCTGCGCAATGAATGCTCAAAGCCTACTCGTCGCGGCAATGCTGATGGCCAGTGCCACAGCGTTTGCCGATACGGCGGCCAAGGCGCCGACCATCGCCAAGGAACTGCAACAGGCCAAGACCTACACCATTTCCAGCCCGCCGACCGCGCCGCTGGAAATGGCCAAGCCAGCCCTGCCTGACCTGTCGGGTTATACCGCCGCAGCGATGGAAAAGAAGATCGTACGCACCAGGCCCGGCAAGATCAGCATCCGCCGCATGATGCAGGAAGACGCCCTCAAGGACTTTATCGGCGGCGACAACAAGATGGCCGAATGGGTGGTGCGCCAGCACGGCATTCCCCAGGCGATCTTTGTCGACGACGGCTACATGAACCTCAAGGACCTGCTGGGCAAAGTGCCCAAGCAGTACTTCAGCGAAACTTCGCCGGGCGTGTTCCTGGCCAAGTTGCCGATCGTGGTCGGGCGCAAGGGCATCCTGGACATCGATAAAAACACCCAGGAGCTGCGCCTGTCCCAGGAGGGTGGTTCGTTCCTGATCAACGACGGTCAGCTGTTCGTGCGTGACACCAAGATCACCGGTTGGAGCGAAAAGGCCAATGGCCCGGCGCTGTTCAAGTCGCCCAAGGAATTCCGCCCGTTCCTGCTGGCCTGGGGCGGCACCGAGACTTACGTCTCCAAGACCAAGATGGCCAGTTTCGGCTATGCCAACAGTAAGTCGTACGGGGTGAGTATTTCCCAGTACACGCCGAACATGGCCAAGGTGCTCAAGCGCCCCGAGCCGACCGGCTGGATCATCGATTCCGAGTTCTCGGACATGTGGTACGGCTTCTACTGCTACGAGACCACGGGCTTCGTGATCAAGGGCAATACCTACAAAGACAACATCGTCTACGGCATTGACCCCCATGACCGTTCCCACGGCCTGATCATCGCGGACAACACCGTCTACGGCACCAAGAAGAAGCACGGCATCATCATTTCCCGTGAGGTGAACGACAGCTTCATCTTCAACAACCGCAGCTACGACAACAAGCTTTCGGGCCTGGTGATCGACCGTAACAGCGTGAACAACCTGATCGCCGACAACGAGATCTACCGCAACCACACCGACGGCATCACCCTCTATGAGAGCGGCGACAACCTGCTGTGGGGCAACAAGGTGATCAGCAACCGTCGCCACGGCATCCGCGTGCGTAACAGCGTGAATATCAAGCTGTACGAAAACACCTCGATGGCCAACGGCCTGACCGGCGTGTACGGCCACATCAAGGATTTGACCGACACCGACCGCGACATCGCCCTCGACCCGTTCGACGCCAAGGTCTCGCTGATCGTGGTCGGCGGTGAACTGGCGGGTAACGGCAGCGGGCCGTTGTCCATCGACTCGCCACTGAGTATCGAGCTGTACCGCGTGTCGATGCTGGCGCCGACCAAATCCAGCGGCATCAGCTTTTCCGGCGTGCTGGGCGATCGCCAGGAAGAAATTCTCGACCTGCTGGTGCGCCAGCAGAAAGCCGTGCTGATCGACCCTGTCGAACGCCAGACCGAAATGCAGGACTGAGGATGACCCTTATGCACCCACACATGATCAAACTGCTGAGCCTCTCGGGTCTGGCCCTCGGCCTGCTCGCGGCCAGCCAGGGCGTGCGCGCCGACGAAATCAAGGCGCCGACCTTCACCGCCGAACCCTGCTGCAGCCTGTGCCCGGCCGCCCATGACGCGAAGAACTACACCACGCGCTACCAGCAGAACTTCACCACCCTGGTGCAAGCCCAGGGCGACTGGCTGTTCCGTACCCAGGAAGACCTGCGCACCGAGTTCGACACCAGCCCGGCCGGCTACAAGCGCATGCAACAACTGCACGACGCGTTCAAGGCCAAGGGCGTGGAACTGGTAGTGGTCTACCAGCCGACCCGTGGCCTGGTGAACCGCAACAAGCTCAACCCCGCGGAAAAAGCCTCGTTCGATTTCGACAAGGCCCTGGGCAACTACAAGACCATGCTCGGCCGTTTCGCCAAGATGGGCTACGTGGTGCCGGACCTGTCGCCGTTGACCAACGAGCAACTGCCGGACGAACTGCCGGCCCACGACTTCTACTTCCGCGGCGACCAGCACTGGACTCCATACGGCGCCCAGCGCACGGCGAAAATCGTCGGCGCCAAGGTGCGTGCAATGCCTGAGTTCGCCGATATTCCCAAGCGCGAATTCGAGACCAAGCGCTCCGGACGCATGGGCAAGACCGGCACCCTGCACAACATGGCCGGGCAATTGTGCGGCACCAGCTACGCGATCCAGTACATGGACCAGTTCACCACCGAGCCGAAAGGCGAAGCCGGCGACGGCGACCTGTTCGGCGATTCGGGCAACCCGCAGATCACCCTGGTGGGCACCAGCCACAGTGGCAAGAACTACAACTTTGCCGGTTTCCTGGAACAGGAAATCGGTGCCGACATCCTCAACGTCGCCTTCCCCGGCGGTGGCCTGGAAGGCTCGATGATCCAGTACCTGGGCAGCGACGAATTCCAGAAGAGCCCGCCGAAAATCCTGATCTGGGAGTTCTCGCCGCTGTATCGCCTGGACCAGGAGACCATCTACCGCCAGATGATGGCGCTGCTCGACAACGGCTGCGAAGGCAAGACCGCCCAGATGAGCGCGAGCACTACATTGAAACCGGGCAAGAACGAATTGCTGGTTAACAGTTCGAACAAAGACCTGCGTAATGCCAATCACCAGGTTGATATCCGCTTCGCCGACCCGTCGGTGAAAACCTTGCAAGCCACCCTCTGGTACATGAACGGGCGCCACGAGGACATCAAGATCGAGAAACCCGAAACATCCGAAACAGACGGGCGTTTCGCCTTTGAACTGCGCACCGATGAAGACTGGGCCTCGCAGAACTTGCTGGCCGTGGAAGTGCAGGGCCCCGAAGCGGGCGCTGCCGCGCAGAAGGTCGAAGCGAAAATTTGCACACGCAACGTATTCCCAGCGGGCGGTCAACAGACTGCCTCGACAGGGCAATGAGGTTACTTATGCAGAAGTTATGGATTCCATCGTTACTGGGCCTGGCGATCTTCGCCGGTTCGGTCAACGCCGCCGCCCCGCTGCGTCCGCCCCAGGGCTACTTCGCACCGATTGAAGCGTTCAAGACCGGCGACTTCAAGGAAAACTGCGACACCATGCCGACGCCCTACACCGGGCCTCTGCAATTTCGCAGCAAGTACGAAGGTTCCGACAAAGCCCGTTCGACCCTGAACGTGCAGTCGGAAAAAGCCTTTCGCGACAGCACCGCCGATATCACCAAGCTGGAAAAAGACACCAGCAAGCGCGTGATGCAATTCATGCGCGACGGTCGCCCGGAGCAGCTCGAATGCACCCTGAACTGGCTGGTGTCGTGGGCCAAGGCCGATGCGTTGATGTCCAAGGACTTCAACCACACCGGCAAGTCCATGCGCAAATGGGCCCTGGGCAGCATGGCGTCGGCCTATGTGCGCCTGAAGTTCTCCGACTCGCACCCGTTGGCCAACCACCAGCAGGAGTCGCAACTGATCGAAGCCTGGTTCAACAAACTGGCCGATCAGGTGGTCAGCGACTGGGACAACCTGCCGCTGGAAAAAACCAACAACCACTCCTACTGGGCCGCCTGGTCGGTGATGGCAACGTCCGTCGCCACCAACCGTCGCGACCTGTTTGACTGGGCCGTCAAGGAATACAAGGTTGGCGTCAACCAGGTCGACGACCAAGGCTTCCTGCCCAACGAGTTGAAGCGTCAGCAGCGTGCCTTGTCGTACCACAACTACGCGTTGCCGCCGCTGTCGATGATCGCCAGTTTTGCCCTGGTCAACGGTGTCGACCTGCGCCAGGAAAACAACAGCGCACTCAAGCGCCTGGGCGACAAAGTGCTGGCCGGGGTCAAGGACCCGGAGATCTTCGAACAGAAGAACGGCAAGGAGCAGGACATGAAGGACCTGAAGCAGGACATGAAATTCGCCTGGCTCGAACCCTTCTGCACCCTCTACACCTGCGCACCGGATGTGATCGAACGCAAGCATGGCATGCAGCCGTTCAAGACCTTCCGCCTCGGGGGTGACCTGACCAAGGTCTACGACCCGACGCATGAAAAAGGCAACAAAGGTTCCTGAGCGAACTCGGTAAAAAATGTGGGAGGGGGCTTGCCCCCGATAGCAGGGTGTCATTCAACACAGATGGCGACTGTTACACCGCCATCGGGGGCAAGCCCCCTCCCACATTTTTGAGCCAGTTTCGTCAGTAGGAATGTTGTACCGCCCTCCCCGTCTTTTCGTGGGGGGGTTTGGGGGGGCTCTGGCCCTTGACTGTTGGTTAAACATGGAGAGATCGGGATGGTTTTCTCGTCCAATGTGTTCCTGTTTCTGTTCTTGCCGATCTTTCTCGGCTTGTACTACTTGAGCGGGCAACGCTATCGCAATCTGCTGCTGCTGATTGCCAGCTACGTGTTCTACGCCTGGTGGCGAGTGGACTTCCTGGCGCTGTTCGCCGCCGTCACGCTGTGGAACTACTGGATCGGCCTCAAGGTCGGTGCCGCCGGCGTGCGCACCAAGCCGGCCCAACGCTGGCTGCTGCTGGGCGTGGCGGTCGACCTGTGCATCCTCGGCTACTTCAAGTACGCCAACTTCGGCGTCGACAGCATCAACGTCATGATGAAGTCGGCCGGCCTGGAGCCTTTCATCCTCACCCACGTGCTGCTGCCGATCGGGATCTCGTTCTACATCTTCGAGTCCATCAGCTACATCATCGACGTGTACCGTGGCGATACCCCGGCGACCCGCAATCTCATCGACTTCGCGGCGTTCGTGGCGATCTTCCCGCACCTGATCGCCGGCCCGGTCCTGCGTTTCCGCGACCTGGCCGACCAGTTCAATAACCGCACCCACACCCTCGACAAGTTCTCCGAGGGCTGCACGCGGTTCATGCAGGGTTTCATCAAGAAGGTCTTCATCGCCGACACCCTGGCGGTGGTGGCCGACCATTGCTTCGCCCTGCAAAACCCCACCACCGGCGATGCCTGGCTGGGGGCGCTGGCCTACACCGCGCAGTTGTACTTCGACTTCTCCGGCTACAGCGACATGGCCATCGGCCTGGGCTTGATGATGGGTTTCCGCTTCATGGAAAACTTCAAGCAGCCGTACATCAGCCAGTCGATCACCGAGTTCTGGCGGCGCTGGCACATCAGCCTGTCCACCTGGCTGCGTGACTACCTGTACATCACCTTGGGCGGCAACCGTAAAGGCACGCTGACCACCTACCGCAACCTGTTCCTGACCATGCTGCTCGGTGGCCTGTGGCACGGTGCGAACATCACCTACATCGTGTGGGGTGCCTGGCACGGCATGTGGCTGGCGATTGAAAAAGCCATCGGCCTCAACACCGCACCGCGCAGTTTCAACGTACTGCGCTGGGCCTTCACCTTCCTGCTGGTGGTGATGGGCTGGGTGATCTTCCGCGCCGAAAACCTCCACGTCGCGGGCCGTATGTACGGTGCGATGTTCAGCTTCGGCGAGTGGTCGCTGTCGGAACTCAACCGCGCCAGCCTCACCGGCCTGCAAGTCGCGACCCTGGTGGTGGCGTACGCAACATTGGCGTTCTTCGGCCTGCGCGACTTCTACACCAACCGCCCTGCCGAGAAAACCAAGCCGGCCGACCCGAGCCTGATCAAGGCCGTGCCGGGCGACAACCCGGGCAGCATCCACGAGCCAGGTTTCACCGTAGGTCGTGACGCTGCCGTGCAACCGGCCTACTGGACCGCTGACTGGCCACGCTACGCCATGCGCGCGGCGGTGCTGCTGCTGTTCGTGGCGTCGATTCTCAAACTGTCGGCGCAGAGTTTCTCGCCGTTCCTTTACTTCCAATTCTGAGGGAGCCGACCATGACCCGTTCATTACGCGTCCTCTATATCGGCCTGTTCCTGGTGCTGCTGCTGGCCCTGGGCGCCTGGTCGCTGCGCAGCTTCCTGGGCTTCAGTACCAACGCCGACGCGACCGTGCTCAACGGTCGCTGGACCAAGGCCGTCGAGACCCATTACGACGAGGAGTTCCCGATCAAGCGATTGGGCACCAACCTCTGGGCCGCGCTGGACTACAAGCTGTTCAATGAAGGCCGCCCTGGCGTGGTGCTGGGCCGCGATCACTGGTTGTACAGCGACGAGGAGTTCAACCCCGCCGTCAACGAAGACCAGAACCTTCAAGGCAACTACGCGCTGGTCGAAGGCGTACGCCAGAAACTCAAGGCCCAGGGCATCCAACTGGTGATGGCGATCGTGCCGGCCAAGGTGCGCCTGTACCCGGAGCACCTGGGTGAAGTGAAACCGGCGAGCATCCACGCCAACCTGTACCAGGACTTCCACGCCCGTGTGGCCGCCGACAAGATCATCGCCCCGGACCTGCTCGGCCCGCTGCAACAGGCCAAGCTGGGCGGCAAGCAGGTGTTCCTGCGCACCGACACTCACTGGACCCCGGACGGCGCCGAAATCGCTGCCAAGCAATTGGCTAAAACCATCGCCGATAAGACCCCGCTCCACGGCGAGCCGCAGCGTTTTGTCACCGAGGCCGAGAAGACCGAGCCGCATAAAGGCGACCTGCGTCTGTTCCTGCCCCTGGACCCGCTGTTCGAAAACCTGATGCCACCGAAAGAGCCGCTGGAAAAACGCGTCACGCACCTGGCCGAAACCAAAGGCGACGACGCGCTGTTCAGCGACAGCGAAACCCCGGTGGCCCTGGTGGGCACCAGCTACAGCGCCAACCCCAACTGGAACTTCGTCGGCGCCCTCAAGCAAGCCCTGGGCAGCGACGTGGTCAGCTACGCCGAAGACGGCCATGGCCCGATCCTGCCGATGCTCAGCTACCTGAAAAGTGACGACTTCAAGAACAGCCCGCCACAGGTGCTGATCTGGGAGTTTCCTGAACGCTATCTGCCCGTGAACAACGAAATCGGTGATGCCGACCCATCGTGGGTTGCGCAACTTAAACAAGCCGGTTCGCGCCAACAAAACATGGCACTGAACACCCCAGCTAAAAACCCAAAATCCGAGACGCCCGACCGGGCGCAAAACTGAAAGAGAGGTAACTCACATGACTTTCACTACTACTCCGCGTCGTCTCGCTAAGACTCTGGCCCTGGCTGCCGGTATGAGCTTGGTATCCCTGTCCGCCTTCGCCGGTGACGCTGCCTTGTACGGCCCAGTCGCACCGAAAGGCTCAAGCTTCGTGCGGATCTACAACGCCTCCAACCAGGAAGTCAGCGCCACTGTCGGCAGCACCAACCTCAGCGACGTGGCCCCTCTGGCCAGCAGCGACTTCAGCTTCATGCCCGGCGGCGACTACAGCGCCAAGGTCGGCAGCCAGACCGTGCCGGTCAAGCTCGCCCCGGACCACTACTACACTCTGGTCAACAACAACAGCGGCCAGCCGCAGCTGATCGAAGAGCCACCGTTCAAGAACAAGCAGAAATCCCTGGTGCGCGTGCAGAACCTCAGCGACAAGGCCCTGACCCTGAAAACCGCCGACGGCAAGACCGACGTGGTCAAGTCGGTGGCCGCCAAAGGCCGTGGCGAACGTGAGATCAACCCGGTGAAGGTGAGCCTGGCGCTGTATGACGGCGACAAGAAAGTTGGCGACGTCAAGCCAGTGGCCCTGGAGCGTGGTGAGGCAGCGGTGCTGTACGTCACCGGTTCGGGTTCGAGCATTTCGCCAGTCTGGGTAAAACGCCCGGTGTCGACCCGCTGAATGAATTTTCCGGGTCGGCTGCGGCCGGCCCGGACACGAGACAAAAACAAGAGTGAAACGACAAACCTTCGTAGCTCTGACCCAAATTGATTCAAGGAGAAACACATGATCCCAGTAATCCTTTCCGGTGGTAGCGGCTCACGTCTTTGGCCGCTTTCCCGCAAACAGTTCCCCAAACAATTCCTGGCCCTGACCGGCGAGCACACGCTGTTCCAGCAAACCCTGGAACGCCTGGTGTTCGAAGGCATGGACTCCCCGATCGTGGTCTGCAACAAGGACCATCGCTTCATCGTCAACGAGCAACTGGCCAACCGTAAACTGGAGTGCCAACGCATCCTGATGGAACCCTTCGGCCGCAACACCGCGCCGGCCGTGGCCCTCACCGCGATGATGCTGGTCAACGAAGGCCGTGACGAACTGATGCTGGTGCTGCCGGCCGACCACGTGATCGACGACCAGAAAGCCCTGCAACGCGCCCTGGCCCTGGCCACCGTGGCCGCCGAGCGTGGCGAGATGGTGCTATTCGGCGTGCCGGCGACCCGTCCGGAAACCGGCTACGGCTACATCAAGTCCACCAACGATTCGCTGCTGCCCGAAGGCGTGAGCCGCGTACAGCAGTTCGTGGAAAAACCCGATGAAAAACGCGCCGTCGAATTCGTCAAAAGCGGCGGTTACTTCTGGAACAGCGGCATGTTCCTGTTCCGCGCCAGCCGCTTCCTGGAAGAGCTGAAAAAGCACGATCCGGACATCTACGACACCTGCGTGCTGACCCTGGAGCGCAGCCAGCAAGACGCCGATACCGTGACCTTCGACGAAGCCACTTTCGCCTGCTGCCCGGACAACTCCATCGACTACGCCGTGATGGAAAAAACCCAGCGCGCCTGCGTGGTGCCGTTGAGCGCCGGCTGGAGCGACGTGGGTTGCTGGGCTTCGCTGTGGGCGGTCAACGATAAAGACGCCAACGGCAACGTCACCAAGGGCGACGTGGTGATCCAGGACAGCAAGAACTGCATGATCCACGGCAACGGCAAGCTGGTGTCGGTAATCGGCCTGGAAAACATCGTGGTGGTGGAAACCAAGGACGCGATGATGATTGCCCACAAGGACAAGGTCCAGGGCGTCAAGCAGATGGTCAACACCCTCAACGAACAGGGCCGCAGCGAAACCCAGAACCACTGCGAAGTCTATCGTCCGTGGGGCTCCTACGACTCGGTGGACATGGGCGGCCGCTTCCAGGTCAAGCACATCTCGGTCAAGCCGGGCGCGTGCCTGTCGTTGCAGATGCACCACCACCGCGCCGAACACTGGATCGTGGTCAGCGGCACCGCCGAAGTCACCTGTGACGAGAACGTGTTCCTGCTCTGCGAGAACCAGTCCACCTACATCCCGATCGCCTCGGTGCACCGCCTGCGCAACCCGGGCAAGATCCCGTTGGAGATCATCGAAGTGCAATCGGGCAGCTACCTGGGCGAAGACGATATCGAGCGCTTCGAAGATATCTACGGGCGCTCGACGCCGGTTGAACGTGGCGTGTCGGTGAAAACTATCGCGCAGTAAAACAGTCGTACAAGAAGCCCTCGCCCAGCCCATTGCGTCCCCTATCCGCAGTGGGTTGGGTGGGGGCTTTTTGTTTGGGATTTACGCTGGCTGGGCGGGCCTCATCGGGGGCAAGCCCCCTCCCACCTTTGATCTGCGAATACATTCAAATGTGGGAGGGGGCTTGCCCCCGATGAGGCCGGCACACCCACCACAGCACTCAAGGTAGCCAATCCCACCTACGCTTAAGTTAGGATGCTCGTTCCCTACTCGAGGTGGTCTCCATGTTCTTCGGCGTTCTACTGATCATCACCTGGCTGATCCTCCTGCTGCGCTACCCGGCCAAGGCATTGCCGGTGTCGTTGGCCGCTGCCGTCGGCCTGGGTCTTGTCGCGGTGTGGGTGGTGTGGCTGGACAACCGCGAAGCCTCGCAACTGGCGCGCCTTGAACTGCGCATCACCTACGCCCCGCAGGAATGCCCGGCTGACCGCCCGCTCAAGCTGACCCTGAACAACGGCAACGACGTCCCCCTCACCGAACTGCGCTGGCGCGTCGCCGCCTATGCGCCGGGCGATACGGTCAACCTGGCCGACAACGTCTACGCCGCCCCGCGCTATCGTGGGCCCGGCGAGTTGCAGGCCGGCGCCACTTGGGACGACTGCCTGCCCACCCCGCCCCTGCGCCCCGGCTACCGCGCGCAAACCCTGGAATTTCGCGCCGAGCATCTGCAAGGCAGCTTCTCGGACTGACAAAGGACTGATCCATGCCCAACGTACTCATCACCGGTTGCTCCAGCGGTATTGGCCGCGCCCTGGCCGAGGCCTTCAAATCCGCCGGTTTCGACGTGTGGGCCAGCGCCCGCCGCCCGCAAGACGTCACCGCCCTCGCCGCTGCGGGTTTCAATGCCGTCGAACTCGACGTCAACGACAGTGCCGCTTTACAGCGCCTGGCCGAACAACTGGGAGAGCTGGATGTACTGATCAACAACGCCGGCTACGGCGCCATGGGCCCGCTGCTCGATGGCGGCACCGAGGCGATGCAGCGCCAGTTCGAGACCAACGTATTTTCCATCGTCGGCGTGACCCAGGCGCTGTTCCCGGCCCTGCGCAGGCGCAAAGGGCTGGTGGTGAATATCGGCAGCGTTTCCGGCGTGCTGGTCACGCCGTTTGCCGGCGCCTACTGCGCGTCCAAGGCGGCGGTGCATGCATTGAGTGATGCACTGCGCATGGAGCTGGCACCATTTGGGGTGAGGGTGATGGAAGTCCAGCCCGGCGCCATCAATACGAGTTTTGCCAAAAACGCCGGCGCCCAGGCCGAGCTGTTAATCAACGAAAAATCGCCGTGGTGGCCGTTGCGCGAGGGCATTCGCGCACGCAGCCAGGCCTCTCAGGACAAGCCCACCCCGGCCGGCGTGTTTGCAGCGGATGTGCTCAAGGCGGTGCAACAACCACAGCCGCCGCGCCTGTTGCGCTCGGGCAATGGCAGCCGGGCGTTGCCGTTGATGGCCGCGTTGTTGCCCAAGGGATTATTGGAAGCCGTGTTGAAAAAACGCTTTGGTTTGAATGGGAGTTTGTAAATGATCGACTACAGCGATTTTTTTGAAGAAGTGATCCAGACCCACGTCGAGATCGAGCAATGGTTTGCCGGGGTTGCGCCGGAAGGCACCCTGCAAAGCCTGCTTGCGCGCTTCTCCCCCGAGTTCAGCATGATCGCCCCCGCCACCGGCACACGCGTCAATGCAGCCGGGGTCAACGCGCTGTTCACTCGCCTGGGTGGTATGCGCCCGGGGTTGAAGATCACCTTGAGTGAAATGGCTGGGATTGACCGGCATGCGCGCGGCGCAACGGTGACTTATCGCGAGCATCAGATCGATGCCAGCGGCACGCAGACAGATCGCCGCGCCACGGTGGTGTTTGAAAAGCAGGCCAGCGGTGCGTTGCTGTGGCGTCATCTGCATGAGACTTTTGTGCCTCAGGCGCGCAGCCAATAATGGCCAACTAGCACCTGTCAGATTTGACAGTAGACGCGGTATCACACCAAGACCAGACTGAAAACGTCGCCGGGTTTGAGCACACGTTGTATCCAGGGGGCAGACTTTCCTCTCCAACCAAAGAAGGGATGCGTTGATGCGTAAGTCAAAAAAACCCTCAAAGACGCAACCCGGCACGCTGGATCCCGACTTCGGTATTGGAGGGGTGCAAGCCCTGGAAAAAATTCTCGAAGATCATGGTGATCTGAACGTTCGCTTTCGCTTCGGAGGACTTGCAACCGCGAAGGATGGCAAGCTTTTGTTCAGCGCCAGCGTGTATAGAAACCACGACGACCAGTACCTATACGGCTTGGGCCGCCTGAACGCCGACGGCAGCCTGGATAAATCGTTTGGAACGAACGGGCTGGTCATCGGTGATTTTTTACCCTCGCTGCCGGCCGGTGGTTCAAGGCTGGCCGTACAATCGGCCGGCAACATCCTGATGCTGGGCTGGACATGGCGCAGTGCATCCAATGGCTGGGCGAACTTGGTGATTGCACGTTTCAACAGCGAAGGTGAGCCCGACACGAATTTTGCCGAGCAAGGGCGGTGCATTCTGCCCACCAAGGACTACGAAGAACTCATAGGAGAATCAGCGACAGTACACGTCCAGAGTGACGGACGTATTTTAGTGAGCGCCAACTATGTAGCCCACGACAATCAGGACCAGACAGTGGGTGTGCTGTTTCGCCTGCAGCCCAATGGTGCACTGGACGAAAGCTTCAACAAAACTGGCAGGCTGGAGTTCAAACTTGCCGGCTCCAATGTGGCCACGGCGGTCAACGCGTGTATCAGCCAGGGCAGTGATCACAAAATAGTGTTTGTTGGACATGCCCGGTTTATCCCCACCCTCAAGACCGCCCTGTTTGCCCGCCTCAACCCTGACGGCAGCCCGGACGCCGGCTTTGGCAGTCCCAAGACGCCGGGGTTTCATCCCATGGACAGTATCAAGGATCACACCACCTTCAACGCTCTGACCGAGCGCGCGGACAACAGTCTTGTTGGCGCCGGCCAAATTGGGCAGGGCGGCGCCGAAAGCACAAAAGGTCTCATGCAGGCGATTACCCCAAACGGCGCCGTGCACCAACTGTTCAACAACGGTAAACCCCTGGTCAGCCAATTCGACAGCAACCACGACAATGGCTGGCAATGCATCATGCAAACCAGCACAGGCAACCTGGTGACGGCGTCAACCGGCAACTGGATCTACATCGCTCAATTCAAAACCCACGGCGTGCTGGATCTGGCCTTCAACAACCAGGGTTACAACGACATGCAGTCCGAACCCAGATCCCCCCCTGTGCTGCTGACCGAACGGGGTGACCAGCGAATCATTGCCGGTGCGAACGTCTCGGGTATCGATGATAAGGGTGTAGGCCAGCTAAGGTGCTTATTCGGCCAGGGGCACGCTATCGACAATCACCGTGCAGGTAATCCCCGCCGCCAATAACACCCCCTGCGGCACTTCATCAATATGAATCCGCACCGGCACCCGCTGGGCCAGGCGCACCCAGTTGAAGGTCGGATTCACATCGGCGATCAGCTCGCGACTCTCCGGGTTGTCGCGGTCGTAGATGCCGCGCGAGATGCTTTCTACGTGCCCCTTCAATGTCTCGCCGCTCATCAGTTGCATGTCAGCTTTGTCACCGACTTTCACATGGGGCAGTTTGGTTTCTTCGAAGAAGCCATAGACCCAGAACGAGTTCATATCCACCACGGCCATCTTGGCTTCGCCGATGCGTGCGTAGTCGCCGCGATGCACGTTGAGGTTGGTGACGTAGCCGTCCACTGCCGCCACGACCTGGGTGCGTTTCAAGTTGAGTTCGGCCGCTTCGAGTTGTGCCAGTGCGTGCTGGTAATCCGCCAGGGCCGAGTCGGCGATGTTGCTGGCGTCGTCGCGGTTTTCCCTGGAGATCACCAGGGCGTCGAGGTCGGCGCGGCGGTGGGCGTTGACCTTGCGCATTTCCCAGGTGGCTTTGCGCGAGGCGACCAGGGATTGCGCCTGTTTGACGGCGATGCGGTAGTGCTCGGGGTCGATCTGCATCAGCAGGTCGCCCTTTTTCACCAACTGGTTATCGCGCACGGGCACGTCGACCACTTCACCGGTGACGTCGGCGGCCACGTTGATGATGTCGGCGCGCACGCGGCCGTCGCGGGTCCACGGCGTTTGCATGTAGTGCACCCACAACGTGCGGCCAATCCAGATCGCCAAGGCCAGTACCAGCAAGGTCGCGAGCAGGCTGAAAAACTTTTTCATCGGGGCATTCTCAACGGTAGACGGTCAGCGCCAGGGCGCCGAACAGGCAAACGAACAGGCTCAGGCGCAGCAGCGCCGGGTGCCAGAAAAACCGGTACAGGTCGAAGCCGGCCAGGAAGCGGTCCAGGGCCCAGGCCAACGCGGCCGCGATCAGGAACATCAGGGTCATGGTCGGCATATAGATGCCGTGGAATGCGATTTCACGAGGCATTCGGGGTTCCTTTGAGGGCCGCCAGCGGTGATTGCGGGTCCAGCAACGAGGTGCGGATAAAGTGCAGGTAGCTTTTCACCCGGCGCAGGGCCGAGGTATCGAAGTGCGGGGCGAAGGGTTCGTCGGTGGCCTGCACGCGGCTGATCGCGTGGTCGACGGCGATCAGGCCACGCTCCAGGTTGCTGGCGCTGGGTTGCAGGAACAGGCGCACCAACGAGCGGCCCATGACCCGGATCGCCTGGCGCCACGGCTGGGACTCGGCATAGGCCGGGTGTACCGGCAGGATCGCCTGTTCCTTGCGCAACTCGATGATCGCGTGGCCGACTTCCAGCACCACGAACATCCAGCGCAGCAGGTCGCGTTGCACTTGCGGCTGGCCGACAGCGAGGCCATAGGCCTGGTGCAGCAGGTCTCGGGTGCGACTTTCGAAACTCGATGCCAGCCCCTTGAGCTTGCCGCTGATGGCATACACCACCTGCTCGCGCAGGTCCTGCTCCAGGCGGCGCCACAGCCAGCGGCTGTTGGGCGGCAGGATGATCGCCCCTGCCGCCGCGCACACCAGCATGCCAATGATCATGGCGATGTAGTCGTTGATAAAGGTGTAGGGGTTGTAGACCGTGAGGTTGTCCGGCACCGAACCGGTGCTGAAGAAAATCAGCAGGCCCACGCCCACACCGGCGTATTGCGGGCGTGAGGCGAGGAACGCGCCGAGGATGATCACCGGGGCGAGCATCACGCATAGCAGCGGGAAGCCGTCGATCCACGGGAACACGAAGAACATTTCCACAAAGCCCACCAACGCGCCGATCAAGGTGCCGCAGGCCATCTGGAACGCCATGCGCTTGGGATTGGGCGTGGCGGCGGACAGGCCGACGGTGGCAGCGGCGATCAGGGTCATGGTGGCGCCGCTGGGCCAGGCCGTGGCCACCCAGTAACTGCCCAGCACAATCAGGATGAACGACGCGCGAATCCCCGAGGCGGCACAGGCCAGCCAGTTGGTCTTGGGGCTGAAGGCTTCGTCCCATTGCTCCCGTGCATGGCTGTGATCGGCCAGGGACGCATGGGTTTGCGCGTAGTTGTGCAGGTCATCGACGAAGCGGTAGAGCAGTTCATAAGCGGTGTGAAAATCCAGCTGTTCGGCCTCACTCGGGTTGCCCTCCTGGAAGGTCGCACGCAGGCTGCGGACTTTGGCGGGCAGGCTGTCCTTGTAGGCGCTGAGCTGGTTGACCAGGCGCGCGGCGTCGGGGCTGGTGAGGGCGCGGCCGGAGAAGCCGTCGAGGACTTCGGCGAGGTCCTGCAGGCCCGGCTTGATCGCCGCCACCACGTGATCCGCGGCGTCCGTGCGCAGGCGTTCGAGCAACTGGTGCAAGGCATTGAAGCGGGTGGTGATGCTCATGAACTCGCTGTTGAGGCGGCTGAGCCGACCGTTGCGCCGGCGCATATGCGGGTCTTCGAACACCGTGAGGCTGCGCAGACCTTCCAGGCCCACGGCCTCGGCGATAAAGCGCACATTGCTGGCCTCGAACCCTTCGCGCTGGCTACGCCCGCGCAGGCCGTCGGTGACGAACAGCGCGAACACGCCAAAGCGCTGATAGAGCGCGTTGCGCATCGCGGCGCTGGAGGTCTGCGGCAGGATCGCCGTGCTGACCAGGGTGGAACACAGGATCCCCAGGGAGATTTCCAGCACCCGCCACACCGCCGCCATAAAGGCGCCGTCCGGATGGGCCAGGGCCGGCAGGCCGACCATCGCCGCCGTATAACCCGCGAGTACAAACCCGTAGGCGCGAAAGTTACGGTTGCGTGTCGCGCCAGCGGTGCAAATGCCGACCCAGATCGCCAGCGCCCCGAGGAACAACTCGGTGTTCTGCGCAAATAACGCGATCAACACCACCATCACCGCCGACCCCGCCAGGGTGCCGAGGAAGCGATAGAAGCTCTTGGCGAACACCTGGCCGCTCTGGGGTTGCATCACGATAAATACGGTGATCATCGCGGTACGTGGTTGCGGCAGTTCCAGGCGCATGGCCAGCCACAGCGTGAGGAACGCGGCGATCAGCACCTTGAAGATGTACACCCAGGTCACGCCGTCGCTGCGTGCCCAGTCGAAAAAACCACGGCGCCACTCAAGGGAATGCAGCCAGCGCAGCGGTGCAGGCAAGGGAGTCATCAAATCCTACTCAGTGATCAAACACGGCAAGCGCCGCCGGGGTCTTGCTCGGGAGGGTCCTGGCGTCCTGCGGTACGTCTTTGCCGGCGTCGAGGCCGCCACCCAGTGCGGTCACCAGTTCGGCATGGGCGCCAAGCCGCGCGGCCTGGACCTGCTGCTCGACCTGTTGCTGGCGAAACAGCAGGGTCTGGGCGTTGAGCACATTGAGGTAATCGGTGAGGCCGCGCTGGTAGGCGATCATCGCGATATCGTAGGTCTTCTGCGCCGAGGCCACCGACTGCGCCGCAAATGAGGCTTGCTTGTCCATGGACTCGCGGCGGATCAACTGGTCGCTGATGCCCTTGAGCGCATTGACCAGGGTCTGGTTGTAGCGCGCCACGGCGATGTCATAGCCGGCGCTGGCTTCCCCCAGCTCGGCACGCAGGCGGCCGCCGTCAAAGATCGGCAAGGTGATGGCCGGGCCGACGTTGTAGTTGAATTTCTTGCCGGCGAGAAACGCCAGCATGCCGCCGCCGGTGGCCATGTAGCCGAGGCTGCCGACCAGGTCGACGTTGGGGTAGAAACCGGCGTGGGCAACATCGATGCCACGGGCTTGCGCCGCGACCTGCCAACGGCTGGCAACCACATCCGGGCGCTGGCCGAGCAATTGCGCGGGCAGGCTCGAGGGCAGTTTCAGTGGTGCGGCAAGGGACAGCGTCGGACGCTGTAACGTGGCCCCCTCCCCCGGGCCTTTACCGGCGAGCGCCGCCAACTGGTTGCGACTCAGGGCGATTTCCTCGTCCAGGGCATCCAACTGGCGATGGGTTTCCGGCAGCGGCGTTTCGGCCTGGCTCACGTCGAAATGGGTGCCGATCCCGGCGTCCAGGCGTTTGTTGGCCAAGTCGAGGATCTGCTGTTGCTGGGCCAGGGTCGCCACGACGATATCGCGGTTGGCGTAATGCAACGACAGCTGGATATAGGCGCGCACCACGTTGTTCTGCAGTTCAAGCTGGGCCTGGCGGGCTTCGGCGGCGCTCATGTGGGCCAGGTCGACGGCACGCTCGGTGGCGTTGCTTTCGCGACCCCACAGGTCGAGGGCGTAGCTCAACCCCAGGGACGCATTGTTGTCCCAGGTGTTGGCACCGCTCAATTCCCCCGGGCCGTAGAACTGATCCTTGGGCCAATTGTGGCGTTTGAGGGTGGTATCAGCGTTGATCTGCAGTGACTCGGCCGACTCGGCAACCCCGGCCATGGCCCGCGCTTCCCGCACCCGCGCGGCCGCCATGGCCATGCTCGGGCTGTTTTGGGTGGCGAGTTCGACCCAGCGGTTGAGCTGGGGGTCGCCGTAGGCCTGCCACCATTGTGCGGTGGGCCAATGGGCGTCCTGGGCGGCGCTGCGGATCGCTTCGTCGGTGGCCAGGGTAGTGGCGTTTAGGGGCTGGCCTTGGGGGGCGATTCCTCCGGTTCCGATGCAGCCGCTGATTGCTAACGATAAAGCGCAAACACTGAGAGCCTTCAGCGCTCGGTTAATGAGAGTCTTCAGCTCTCTGCTGATGCGACGCGGCACGGCGAACGAATTCCTGAGGTGGTATTGCGGGGAGAGGTGGCGCAATTCTAGGCGGCGCCATGGAGGGCGATAAGCTGGCATTCCTGTGAATCTTTGTTACCGTTCAAGCGATAATCCGTTGGTAGGGATCACTGGACGGCGTAACTTTCTGTCACAATTTGGCATCTCCCCTGAGAACTCTCCATGGACACTTTGCAAAACATGCGCGCCTTCAGTTGCGTGGCCGAAGCCGGCAGCTTCACCGCCGCCGCCGCGCAACTGGATACAACCACCGCCAACGTCTCGCGCGCGGTCTCCAATCTTGAGGCCCACCTGCAAACCCGCTTGCTCAACCGCACCACCCGCCGCATTGCCCTCACCGAGGCTGGTAAACGCTACCTGCTGCGTTGCGAGCAGATCCTGGCCTACGTCGAAGAAGCCGAGGCCGAAGCCAGCGACGCCCACGCCCGCCCCGCCGGACAGCTGAAAGTGCACACCATGACCGGCATCGGCCAGCACTTCGTCATCGACGCGATCGCCCGCTACCGCCGCACCCACCCGGACGTGACCTTCGACCTGACCCTGGCCAACCGCGTGCCGGACCTGTTGGACGAGGGCTACGACGTATCCATCGTGCTGGCCAGCGAGCTGCCGGACTCGGGCTTCGTCTCCCAGCGCCTGGGCATCACCTACAGCATCGCCTGCGCCTCGCCGGACTACGTCAAGGCCAAGGGCTGCGCGCAACGGCCCCAGGATTTGCTCAACCACGCCTGCCTGCGCCTGGTCAGCCCGGTGATCCAGTTGGACAAGTGGACCTTCAACGGCCCCGAAGGCCAGGAAAGCGTGGCGATCAATACGTCGCCGTTCCTGGTCAACTCCGCCGACGCGATGAAAACCGCGATCACCAGCGGCATGGGCGTCGGCCTGTTGCCGGTGTATGCGGCCATCGAAGGCCTGCGCAACGGCACATTGGTGCGGGTCATGCCCACCTATCGTTCCCAGGAGTTGAACCTGTACGCCATCTACCCGTCGCGCCAGTACCTGGATGCGAAGATCAAGACCTGGGTGGAATACCTGCGCGGCTCGTTGCCGGAGATCCTGGCGGCGCACCAGGCGGAGCTGGTGGCGTATGAGTTGAGCGGCAGCCTCAGCGGTGCACGGCTGGCGAACTGATTTCTACCAGGCGATACAAGTCTTTAAATGTGGGAGGGGCGGTGTCCTGACAATTGCCGGCAGGAATGTTAGCGTGCTTGGCATTCTTCCGTAGTCGATGAGCCCGCCTGCAATGAAAAAGACCGTCCTCGCCTTCAGCCGTGTCACCCCGCAAATGATCGAACGCCTGCAACAGGATTTCGACGTGATTGCGCCCAACCCCAAGCTGGGCGATATCAACACTCAATTCAATGAAGCCCTGCCCCACGCCCACGGTTTGATCGGCGTGGGTCGCAAGCTGGGCCGCGCGCAGCTCGAAGGCGCGAGCAAGCTGGAGGTGGTGTCCAGCGTGTCGGTGGGCTACGACAACTACGATGTGCCGTACTTCAACGAGCGCGGGATCATGCTCACCAACACCCCGGACGTACTGACCGAAAGCACCGCCGACCTGGCCTTCGCCCTGCTGATGAGCAGCGCGCGCCGAGTGGCCGAGCTGGACGCCTGGACCAAGGCTGGCCAGTGGAAAGCCAGCGTCGGCGCGCCGCTGTTTGGCTGTGACGTGCATGGCAAGACCCTCGGTATCGTTGGCATGGGCAATATCGGCGCGGCCGTGGCCCGGCGTGGGCGCCTGGGCTTCAATATGCCGATCCTGTACAGCGGCAACAGCCGCAAGGCCGCGCTGGAACAGGAACTGGGCGCGCAGTTCCGCAGCCTGGACCAACTGCTGGCCGAGGCGGATTTCGTCTGCCTGGTGGTGCCGTTGAGCGACAAGACCCGTCACCTGATCAGCGCCCGCGAGTTGGGGCTGATGAAGTCCAGCGCGATCCTGATCAATATCTCCCGTGGCCCGGTGGTGGACGAACCGGCGTTGATCCAGGCCCTGCAAAACCACACCATTCGCGGTGCCGGCCTGGATGTGTATGAGCAGGAGCCGTTGGCCGAGTCGCCGCTGTTCCAGTTGAGCAACGCGGTGACCCTGCCGCACATCGGCTCGGCGACCCATGAAACCCGCGAAGCCATGGCCAACCGCGCGTTGGACAACCTGCGCAGCGCCCTGCTCGGCCAGCGCCCGCAGGACCTGGTGAACCCGCAGGTGTGGAAGGGCTGACACGGGCCCAGCCCGACACAAAATCGGGTTAAAGCCTGGCTCTCCCGAGTCGATAACCTTCAATAGAAGTTCGTCATCCCTGATCCACAGAAGGTTTTTATGTCCACCACCAAAGCCCGCGCAGACTCACTCTCGCTTCTGCTCTTTACCTTGCGCAGCGGCAAGCTGATGGCCATCAACCTGCTGAAAGTCAGCGAGATCATCCCTTGCCCGCCGCTGACCAAGCTGCCGGAGTCCCATCCCCACGTCAAAGGCATCGCCACCCTGCGTGGCAATTCGTTGGCGGTGATCGACCTGAGTCGCGCCCTGGGGGAAATGCCCCTGGAAGACCCGAACGGCGGCTGCCTGATCGTCACCGACGTGAGCCGTTCCAAGCAGGGCCTGCATGTGCAGGCCGTGAGCAAGATCGTGCACTGCCTGACCACCGATATTCGTCCACCGCCCTACGGCTCCGGCGGCAACCGTGCGTTCATCACCGGGGTGACCCAGGTGGAAGGCGGCCTGGTGCAGGTGCTGGACATCGAAAAAGTCATCCACGGCATCGCCCCGGCGCCGATTGAAGCGGCGCCTACCGACCTGACCATGGAAGAGGCGGAAGTGCTCGGCAATGCGCGGATCCTGGTGGTGGATGACAGCCAGGTCGCCTTGCAACAGTCGGTGCACACCCTGCGCAACCTCGGCCTGACCTGCCACACCGCGCGCAGCGCCAAGGAGGCCATCGATGTGCTGCTGGAACTGCAAGGCACCGCCGCGCAGATCAATGTGGTGGTGTCGGACATCGAGATGTCCGAAATGGACGGTTATGCCCTGACCCGTACCCTGCGTGAAACCCCGGACTTCCAGGATCTCTACGTACTGCTGCATACCTCCCTGGACAGCGCGATGAACAGCGAAAAGGCGCGCCTGGCCGGTGCCAACGCGGTGCTGACCAAGTTCTCCTCGCCCGAACTGACCAAGTGCCTGGTGGTCGCCGCCCAGACCGTGGCGCAACAGGGGCTGTAACCGGTGGCGGAGTATTTCCAACTGCTGCGCCGCGACCTCACCGGCAGCCTGCCTGCACCGCAATGGCCGGCCCATACACAGTTGGATCACTACCGCGACGAGCTGGCCCCGGCGATCCATGCGGTGCTGCGCATGACCCAGGAGCAAGGGGGTGGCCGCGTTCCCCATCTGCACGCCTGGCAGCATCTGTTCGTCAGCGACGCCGAATTCGACCCCACGCTGTGCCTGGTGGCCAGCAATGGCGATGGCATTCTCGGCGTGGCGCAGTGCTGGACCAGCGCGTTTATCAAGAACCTGTCCGTGCATCCTTGCGCTCAAGGCCAAGGCCTGGGCCGCGCGTTGTTGCTGCACTGCTTCCAGGTGTTCAAGCAGCGTGGCGAACCCTATGTCGACCTCAAGGTGCTGGAGAGCAACCGGCGCGCCCGACAACTGTACGAAAGCGCGGGCATGGTCTTTGTGCTGCGGGATGTGGTCGCCGACGACTGACAGGCGCTGGCGCATAACTTGCTTCCAGAGCAGCACAACGGTGGATAGAGGTAAAAACCCGTCACTGTTCCTGCGTGCCCTCTGACCTAGCCTGGTGACAGATCCGCCATGAACACCCATTTTTCCTGCGTCGGTTGCGGCAAATGCTGCAGCGATCATCACGTCCCCCTGACCCTGCAAGAAGCCCGCCAATGGGCGGCTGACGGCGGTAACGTCATCGTTCTGGTGGAGGGTTTCCTGAGCAATGGCCTGGGCCTGCCTCAACTGCAGCGCGAACATGCCGAGCGCCGTTCGGTGGTGGTGCCCAGCGGCAACACCGAGGCGTTTGTGGCAATCACCTTTGCCGCCTACAACGCCGGGCGCTGCCGGAATCTTGACGCAGACAACCGATGCCGCATCTACGAGCGCCGCCCGTTGGTGTGCCGCATCTACCCGATGGAGATCAACCCCCATATCCCGCTCAACCCCGCCGCCAAGGATTGCCCGCCGGAATCCTGGGAACAGGGCCCGGCGTTGATCGTCGGGGGTGAATTGATGGACCCGGAGCTGGTGGAACTGATCCAACGCTCGCGCCAGGCCGACCGAGACGATGTGCAGACCAAGGAGGCGGTGTGCGCCTTGCTGGGCATCCGCACCACGGCCCTCAAGGGTGATGGGTTTACCGCGTACCTGCCGGACATGGGCGCGTTTGCCCAGGCGATTGAGCTGGCGGTGGACCGGCCGGCCGTGGCCAATGAGTGGGTGTTTCATGTATCGGGGATGGATATCGCCGAACAGTTGCTGGATGCCGGCGCGCAGATTGCCACCGAGGTGCCGGCCAACTATGCGTTTATCTCGCTGCGGGCGGCGTAGACCTTGAAGGCCGCCGATCAGTGCTCTGCAGGAACGGCGTCAAGGCGGTAGGGCTGGATGATCCGCTGGTACTCGCCGCTCTGCTTCAGTTGTTCAAGGGCGCAGTTGAGTTCGTTGCGCAATGCGGTGTCAGGTTTGCGCACCGCGATGGCCACACCATCGCCCAAAAGCTCGGACGAAATGGCAGGGCCGACGAAGTCGAAATCGTGGCCGTCTTCGGTGTCGAGCAAGGCTTCACGAATTTCTACCGTGCCTTGCAGGGTCGCATCAATCTCGCCGGTTTTAAGGCTGCTGACCAATTCATTGTTGAGCCAGAAACTCTTGACGATGACGCCATTCGGCGCCCACATCGAGCGGGCAAACGCCTCACGGCTACTTCCCAGCAACACGCCGATACGCTTGCCCTTGAGCGACTTTACCCGCGGCTGCAAGTTGGACATCCGGCGCGCCACCAGGCGCGTGGTGAAGGGGTAGAGGTTATCGGTGAAGCCCACCCAGCGTTGTCGTTGCGACGTCGGCGCTATCCCCATGATCGCGTCGAACTTCCTGGCTTCAAGGGAGATGAAATCTTCGGCAAGCACCTGGTCGACCCAGATGCAGCGTGCATTCAACTGCACGCACAGGGCGTTGCCCAACTCGATATTCAAGCCGACCAACTGCCCTTGCGGGTCGCGGCTCTGGAACGGGGGGAACTGTGCAGCAACGGCGAAACGGATTTCACGCTGCGGTGGATCATCGGCCGCAGAGGCATCCACCGCAAGCAACAGGGCAAACACTACACAGATGTGTATCAGAGCCAAGGGAGACGTCCTTTTCCGGAAAGACCAGCATCGCCCTGCTTCCCCCTGAAATCACAGGGGCAGAGCAAAGGCTGTGCAAGCTTTCAAGAAACGGTCGTAGGCCTACAATCAGAAATTTCAGCAGAGGCTGTAGGCAATAATCGACACGATGTGCGACTTGTTAATCTCAGCGTTTACCCATCGAACGACGAGTACCCGGCGGTGCCATGCCTGGCGACTTGGTATGGCCGTTCTTGGCGCCGTTTTTGTACCACGGTTGGGCCGCATTCCTGGCCCCAGCCAGCTCACCCGGCTTGAACGGAAACTTGAACGCCGGGATCTCGGCTTTTTCAACGCCTTCGGCGCTGGCCGGATCGACGATGTCGGTCGCTTCAACAGGGGGTTGTGTCGGGGAAGTCATGAAAGCTCCGGGGCGTGCAAAAAATGATGCGGGGCCGGCTTGCGGGCCACACTGGCGCGCAGTATACCTGCGAGCTTCAGATCTTTAACCACCACCGGTACGAATGGTCGGAGTTTGCTGACAGCGCTGTCAGTTAGCCGTCACCGTGCTGACCGGGTTGAAGGGCTATAAAGACCGCTCACTCTCCCCATCCTTTGCCCCGGCGCCTCACCCATGCACATTCAACGAAAAACTGCCCTGATCGTGGGTGTCCTCGTGGTCGTGGCGGTTGCAGCCTGGGCGCTGACCCGCCCAGCCAAGGCCAGACTGGCAGCACCCACCGCGATCCCGGTGCGGGTGGTGAGCGTAGCGCAGCAGGACATTCCACGCTTTGTCAGCGGCATCGGTACGGTGTTGTCCCTGCACAGTGTGGTCATTCGCCCGCAGGTCGACGGCATTCTCACCCAATTGCCGGTCAAGGAAGGCCAGTGGGTCAAGGCCGGTGACCTACTGGCCAGAATCGATGATCGCTCGATCCGCGCCAGTCTCGACCAGGCCAGGGCGCAACTGGGCGAAAGCCAGGCGCAGTTGCAGGTGGCGCTGGTCAACCTCAAGCGCTACAAGGAATTGAGCGTCGACGACGGCGTATCCAAGCAGACCTACGACCAGCAACAAGCCCTGGTCAACCAGCTCAAGGCCACCGTCCAAGGTAACCAGGCCGCCATCGATGCAGCCCAGGTCCAGCTGTCCTACACCCAGATTCGCTCACCGGTCAGTGGCCGCGTCGGTATTCGCAATGTGGATGAAGGCAACTTCCTGCGCACCAGCGATACCCAGGGCCTGTTCTCCGTGACCCAGATCGACCCGATTGCCGTTGAGTTCTCTTTGCCGCAACAGATGCTGCCGACCCTGCAAGGCCTGATCGCCGCGCCTGCCAAGGCCAGCGTCGACGCCTACCTGGGTGCCGACACCGACGGCCAGACCGGTGACCTGCTCGGCGAAGGCCACTTGAGCCTGATCGACAACCAGATCAGCTCCACCACCGGCACCCTGCGCGCCAAGGCCGAGTTCAACAACGCCTTGCAACGCCTGTGGCCGGGGCAACTGGTGACCATCAAGATCCAGACCGCCCTCGACAAAAATGCCTTGGTGGTGCCGCCGACCGTGGTGCAACGCGGCCTGGATTCGCACTTCGTGTACCGGGTCAACGGTGACAAGGTCGACGTGGTGCCGGTGCAAGTCACCTATCAAAACAGCGATATCAACATCATCAAGGGCGTGCAGGCCGGTGATCTACTGGTCAGTGATGGCCAGTCGCGGCTCAAGGCCGGTGCCCAGGTGGAGGTGCTCAAGGAACCCCCGCAGGTGATCCAGACCGTCGATGCCAAGGTGCAGCCATGAACGGCAGCCGTTCGCCCTCGGCCTGGTGCGTCGACCACCCGGTCGCCACCCTGTTGTTGACCTTCGCCCTGGTGCTGCTCGGGATCATTGCCTTTCCGCGCCTGGCCATCGCGCCACTGCCGGAGGCGGAATTTCCGACGATCCAGGTCACCGCACAATTGCCTGGCGCCAGCCCGGACACCATGGCCTCCTCGGTGGCGACGCCGCTGGAAGTGCAGTTCAGCGCCATCCCCGGCATGACCCAGATGACCTCCAGCAGTGCCTTGGGCTCAAGCATGTTGACCCTGCAATTCACCCTCGACAAGAGCATCGACACCGCCGCGCAGGAAGTGCAGGCAGCGATCAACACCGCATCCGGCAAGCTGCCCAGCGACATGCCGAGCCTGCCCACCTGGAAGAAGGTCAACCCGGCGGACAGCCCGGTACTGATCCTCAGTGTCAGCTCCGACAGCATGCCCAGCACCGAGTTGAGCGACTATGTGGAAACCCTGCTGGCGCGGCAGATCAGCCAGATCGACGGCGTCGGCCAGATCAACATTACCGGCCAGCAGCGCCCGGCGATCCGCGTGCAGGCGTCCCCCGACAAACTCGCGGCCATCGGCCTGACCCTGGCCGATATCCGCCTGGCCATCCAGCAATCGAGCCTCAACCTGGCCAAGGGTGCGATCTACGGCGAGAACAGCGTGTCGACCCTGTCGACCAACGACCAGCTGTTTCACCCGGAGGACTACGCCCGACTGATCGTGTCCTACAAGGATGGCGCCCCCGTTCAACTGCGCGATATCGCCAAAGTCATCAACGGTTCGGAAAACGCCTACGTGCAGGCCTGGTCCGGCGACACTCCGGGGGTCAACCTGGTGATCTCGCGCCAGCCCGGCGCCAACATTGTCGAGACGGTGGACCGCATCCAGGCCGAACTGCCGCGCCTACAAGGCATGCTGCCGGCTTCGGTGCAGGTCAGCGTATTGACCGACCGCACCAAGACCATCCGCGCGTCCCTGCATGAAGTGGAAGTCACCCTGCTGATCGCCATCCTGCTGGTGGTGGCGGTGATGGCGCTGTTCCTGCGCCAGTTGTCGGCGACGCTGATTGTGTCCAGCGTGCTCGGCGTGTCGCTGGTCGCCAGTTTTGCCCTGATGTACCTGATGGGCTTCAGCCTGAACAACCTCACACTGGTGGCGATCGTGATCGCCGTGGGCTTTGTGGTCGACGATGCCATCGTGGTGGTGGAGAACATTCACCGCCACCTCGAAGCGGGGCTCGACAAGCGCGAAGCGGCGATCAAGGGCGCCGGCGAGATTGGCTTTACCGTGGTGTCCATCAGCTTCTCGCTGGTGGCGGCGTTTATTCCGCTGCTGTTCATGGGCGGTGTGGTCGGACGGTTGTTCAAGGAGTTCGCGCTGACGGCCACTTCGACCATCCTGATTTCGGTGGTGGTCTCCTTGACCCTGGCACCGACATTGGCCGCGCTGTTCATGCGCGCCCCGACCCATCCGGCCCACGACAAACCCGGCTTCAGCGAACGCCTGCTGGCCGGCTACGCGCGCAACCTGCGTCGCGCGCTGGCCCATCAGCGCAGCATGGCCGCGCTATTCGTGGTGACCCTGGCCCTGGCCGTGGCCGGCTACGTGTTTATCCCCAAGGGCTTCTTTCCGGTACAGGACACCGGTTTTGTGCTCGGCACCAGTGAGGCGGCGGCGGATGTGTCGTACCCGGACATGGTCGCCAAGCACAAGGCCCTGGCCGAGATCGTCAAGGATGACCCGGCGGTGCAGGCTTTTTCCCATTCGGTGGGGGTGACCGGCAGCAACCAGACCATCGCCAACGGGCGCTTCTGGATCGCCTTGAAAGACCGCGGTGATCGCGACGTGTCCGCCAGCCAGTTCATCGACCGCATCCGGCCCAAGCTCGCGAAAGTGCCGGGCATCGTGCTGTACCTGCGCGCGGGCCAGGACATCAACCTCAGCTCCGGCCCCAGCCGTGCCCAGTACCAGTACGTGCTCAAGAGCAACGACGGCCCGACACTCAACACCTGGACCCAGCGCCTGACCGAAAAACTGCGCGCCAACCCGGCGTTTCGCGACCTGTCCAACGACCTGCAACTGGGCGGCAGCATCACCCATATCAGCATTGATCGCCAGGCCGCCGCGCGCTTTGGCCTGACCGCCACCGATGTCGACCAGGCGCTCTACGACGCCTTCGGCCAGCGCCAGATCAACGAGTTCCAGACCGAGATCAACCAGTACCAGGTGGTGCTGGAGCTGGACAGCCAACAGCGCGGCAAGGCCGAAAGCCTGAACTACTTCTACCTGCGCTCGCCACTGACCAATGAGATGGTGCCGTTGTCGGCAGTGGCCAAGGTCGACCCACCGACCGTGGGGCCTCTGTCCATCAGCCATGACGGCATGTTCCCCGCCGCCAACCTGTCGTTCAACCTGGCACCCGGTGTGGCGCTGGGTGACGCGGTGATCATGCTCAACCAGGCCAAGAATGAAATCGGCATGCCGACCACCATCATCGGCAACTTCCAGGGCGCGGCCCAGGCGTTCCAGAGTTCGCTGGCCAGCCAGCCGTGGCTGATCCTCGCGGCGCTGGTGGCGGTCTACATCATTCTGGGTGTGTTGTATGAGAGCTTCGTGCACCCGCTGACGATTATCTCCACCTTGCCCTCGGCGGGGCTGGGCGCGCTTATCATGCTGTCGCTGATGGGCCAGGACTTTTCGATCATGGCGCTGATCGGCCTGGTGTTGCTGATCGGCATCGTGAAGAAGAACGGCATCCTGATGATCGACTTTGCCCTGGACGCCCAGCGGGTGCGCGGGCTACCGCCGGAGGAGGCGATCTATGAAGCCTGCATCACGCGGTTCCGGCCGATCATCATGACCACCCTCGCCGCCCTGCTGGGCGCGGTACCGCTGATGCTCGGCGCCGGCCCTGGCGCGGAAATGCGCCAGCCCCTGGGCATCGCGGTAGTCGGCGGCTTGCTGGTGAGCCAGGCGCTGACGCTGTTCACCACACCGGTCATATACTTGTACCTTGAGAAATTTTTCCACCGGCCCAAACCAGCGGCTGAGCTGGCAACCACACATTGAGGCCAAGGCACCGTCCTGGAGCAAAAGGCTCATGCGCGTACTGATTGTTGAAGATGAAGAAAAAACCGCCGATTACCTGCACCGCGGCCTGACGGAGCAAGGCTACGCCGTCGATGTGGCGCGCGAGGGTGTCGAGGGCCTGCACCTGGCGCTGGAGAACGATTACGCGGTGATCGTGCTCGACGTGATGCTGCCCGGCCTCGATGGCTTTGGCGTGCTGCGTGCATTACGCGCGCGCAAACAGACGCCGGTGATCATGCTCACCGCCCGCGAGCGCGTGGAAGACCGTATCCGCGGCCTGCGCGAAGGCGCCGACGATTACCTCGGCAAACCGTTTTCCTTCCTCGAACTGGTGGCGCGCCTGCAAGCCCTGACCCGCCGCAGCGGCGGCCATGAACCGGTGCAGGTCACGGTCGCCGACCTGTGGATCGACCTGATCAGCCGCAAGGCCAGCCGCAATGGCGTGCGCCTGGACCTGACCGCCAAGGAGTTCTCGCTGCTCAGCGTATTGGCGCGGCGCCAGGGCGAAATCCTCTCCAAGACCTCGATTGCGGAAATGGTCTGGGACATCAATTTCGACAGCGACGCCAACGTGGTCGAGGTGGCCATCAAGCGCCTGCGCGCCAAGCTTGACGGGCCGTTCGAACACAAGCTGCTGCACACCATTCGCGGCATGGGTTATGTGCTGGAGAATCGCAGTGTCGGCTAACTCCATTGCCCTGCGTCTCAGCAGCATGTTCACCCTGGTGGCGGCGCTGATATTCCTGTTGATCGGCGGCGCGCTGTATCAGCAGGTGGACCGCAGCCTGGGCTTGCTGCCAGGGGCGGAGCTGGACGCGCGCTACAGCGTGTTGGAATCCTCTGTGAACCGCTTCGGCACGCCGGACCATTGGGTGAAGATTCAAGCCAAGCTCAAATTACTCGGCGAGGAAGACAAGCGCATCCGCTTCTGGGTCGTCAGCAGCGATCCGACCTACGAGTATGGCAACCCCGATGCGCAGATCCGCGCCTTCGCCGAGGGCCCGACCGGCAAGCGGGATCTGCGCCTGCCGGGGCGCGAGTACCCGTTCAAGGTGCTGGTGAGCCAGTTCCCGGCCAAGGACCAACGCCCGCCGCTGCGCTTCATGATTGCCATCGACACCGAAAACTTCCGCGCCACCCAGCACCACCTGCTGGTGGCGCTGGTCAGCCTGGCGCTGGTCGGCGTGGTGCTGGCGGCGCTGCTGGGGTTCTGGGTGTCGCGCATTGGCCTCAAGCCGCTGGGCAAACTCTCGGATGAAGCACAGAAACTGGCGCCACCGAAGCTCTCCGGGCGCCTGCAACTGTCGCCGCTGCCGCCGGAGCTGAGTCAGTTCGTCAACTCGTTCAACGCCACTCTGGACCGCGTGGAACAGGCCTACTCGCGCCTGGAGTCGTTCAACGCCGACGTCGCCCACGAACTGCGCTCGCCGCTGACCAACCTGATCGGCCAGACCCAGGTTGCCCTGACACGCGGGCGCTCGGCCGAGCACTACTTCGAGGTGCTGCAATCCAATCTCGAGGAATTGGAACGCCTGCGTTCGATCATCAACGACATGCTGTTCCTCGCCAGCGCCGACCAGGGCAGCAAGGCCACCAAGCTGAGCGAAAGCTCCCTGGCCGATGAAGTGGCGACCACTCTCGACTACCTGGACTTCATCCTTGAAGACGCCCAGGTTCAGGTACGCGTGCATGGTGACGCCCGGGTGCAGATCGAAAAAGCCCACCTGCGCCGCGCCCTGATCAACCTGCTGAGCAATGCGGTGCAGCACACCGCGCCGGGGCAGGTGATCGATGTGAACATCGACGTGCTGGAGCATCAGGTGGCAATCGGCGTGACCAACCCTGGTGACGTGATTGCCAGCGAACACCTGCCCCGGCTGTTCGAACGCTTCTATCGGGTGGACGCGTCGCGCAGCAACAGCGGGGCGAATCACGGCTTGGGGCTGGCCATCGTCAAGGCGATTGCCTTGATGCACGGCGGTGATGTGTTCGTGCGCAGCGATGTCAGCGGCAATACCTTTGGCATTACCCTGCCGGTCTAGACATCTCCCCCATGGCCCTCAGCATCACTGTTGCTGTTTTGGCAACAGTCATTATCTTGTTACACTCTGTATCGCAGCGCTCGCCTGCGTTAATTTGACGCATCGATGAGCGCGACGGCAAAGGCAGCTGACCCGCTTACCCGAATTTCCCTCGACTTATTTCCAGGGCTCTACACTGGGAATCTGTCTTAAAGCCGCTGACTTCAGCGGCTTTTTTTTGCGGTAAAAAAAGGCCAGGCACACCCCCACGACACTGGCCGTTTTCGATTGACCAAAGGAGCTCCACCGGTGAAGAACTCGCTGACGTTCACCCCGTTATTCCTCGCGATTGCAGCAACGATCGTTCCCCTTGCCCACGCGGCAGACACCACCCCCGCCGACGGATTCGTCGAAGGCTCGCACCTCGACATCAACACCCGCAACTACTACATGAACCGCGACCGTCGCGACCTCCACACCGATGACAGCAAGGAATGGGGCCAAGGTTTTATTGGCACCTTCGAATCCGGCTACACCCAGGGCACTGTCGGCTTCGGCCTGGACGCCCACGCCATGCTTGGCCTCAAGCTCGACGGCGGTGGCGGCACCGACGGTTCCAGCATCCTTCCCTACGGCAGTGCTGACGGCAGCGGCAAAGCGCCCGGTGCGTTCTCCACCGCAGGGGGCACCTTGAAGATGCGCGCCTTCGACACCGAGCTGAAGGCCGGTGACCTGTTCCTCAACAACCCGGTGATCGCCGGCGGCATGACGCGCATGCTGCCGCAGACTTTCCGTGGCGTGAGCCTGAGCAACCACAGTTTCGACGGCTGGATGCTCGAAGGCGGCCAGGCCAGCTTCACCAAGCTCTACAACCAGAGTGGTCACCGACGCATCGGCACCAGCTATGGCGCATTGCCCAGCAACGCTGACAGCCAGCACATGAATTGGGCGGGCGTGTCGTTCAGCGGCATCCCGGGAGTGACCAGCAACCTGTACGCTTCCGAACTCAAGGACGTGTGGCACCAGTACTACTACGACCTGGACTACACCTACGCGCTGAACGACCTGGTCAGCCTCAACCCGGGCCTGCACTACTACCACACCCAGGACACCGGCCAGTCGCTGCTCGGGGATATCGACAACAACACCTACAGCCTGCACTTCACCGTCGGCGTGGGCCACCACAGCGTCACCGCCGCCTACCAGCGGGTCAACGGCAACACGCCGTTCGACTACATCAGCCAGGGCGACAGCGTGTACCTGGACAACTCCCAGCAATACTCGGACTTCAACGGCCCCAATGAGCGCTCATGGAAGCTCAAGTACGCCTACGACTTCGCGGGCCTCGGCATGCCTGGCCTGACCTCGGCGGTGTCCTACATCAGCGGTAAGACCGACCTGACCAAAGTCGACCCGCAAAGCCGTGGCTACAGTGCCTGGTACAGCGCCGATGGCAAGGACGCCAGACACTGGGAACGGGATATCGATGTGAAGTATGTGGTGCAGGGCGGCAAGGCCAAGGATCTGGCGATGCGCCTGCAATGGGCAACCAATCGTGGCAGTCATGGCTACTCGGCGGTGGACCGGGATGTGGATGAGTACCGAGTGATCGTCGACTACCCGATCAACGTGTTCTAACGCGCAGATCTTTCTTTTTAACCGAGTATTTAATTTTCATCGGGTAGAACTAAACTGCCAGCATCCACATCGCTGAAGTCTGCCCGATGAGTCAACGCCGTGTCCGTACCCTGGCCGCACGCCCAGAACTGTTAATGGTTCTGGGCAGCGGTATCACTGTTGTCTTGATCGTGGTCATCGTCGCCGCGTTGCTGATCCGCGAACACGCCAGCACCCTGCAGGCCGCTACGCGCTCAACCACCAATATCGCCCAGTTGATCAACGCCGACGTGCTACGGAACGTCGAGCTCTACGACCTGGCACTCAAAGGGTTGATTGCCGCCAAACAACGCGAAGACCTGTCCCAGGTTACGGCGAATATCCAGCACCTGGTGCAGTTTGACTTGTCCACTGCCGCACCTTTCAAGGGTGAAGTGCTGTTGTTGGACGCCGACGGCGCGGTGATCGCGGACTCTTCCACCCTGCAGCCCACCCCGCGCAACTTTGCCAGCCGCGATTACTTCCAGGTGCATGCCAAAGACGCCCAGGCCGGTTTGTTCATCAGCCGACCGTTCAAGATCCACTGCGATTGCGACCAGGTCTGGCGCATGGCGTTCAGTCGGCGCGTATCAGGCCCCAATGGTGAATTTGCCGGCGTTGCCGTCGCAACCATGCGCCTGGCGTACTTCGATCAGCTTTTCAGTACGCTCACCATCGGCAACGGCAGCAGCGTCAACCTGCTGAGCAACCGAGGCATTTTGCTCGCCCAGCAACCGCTGCTGGAGCGCGACATGATCGACAAGGACCTGAGCGAACGTCCCAACTTCAAGCGCATGCTGCGCGAAGGCAGTGGCAGCTTCCAGGCCATCTCTGCCATCAGCGGCAAGGAGCGCCTGTACACCTTCACCAATGTCGGAGAGCTGCCGCTGATTGTGGTGGTGGCCCTGTCCAGTGAAGATGTATTCGCCCCCTGGAAGCGCGCCGCACTGCTGACCAGTGGCGCCACGGGTATCCTGTGTATCGGCTTGTTATGGCTGACCTGGATGCTGCGCCGGGAACTGCGCCGCCGTTATCGCGCAGAGCGCGTCCTGTCAGAACTGGCAGCCACCGACGCCCTGACCGGCCTGGCCAACCGCCGCATCCTCGACGAACGCCTGCGCCTTGAATGGGACCGGGCGCAACGTTCGCTCGAACCACTGACTGTGCTGATGATCGACGTGGACCACTTCAAGGCCTTCAACGACCGCCACGGCCATCATGGTGGCGATGCAGCACTGCGCACGGTGGCCCAGGTTATCAGCGCCAATATCCGCCGCCCTGCCGACCTCGCAGCGCGTTACGGCGGCGAGGAGTTCGCGGTGGTGCTGCCCAATACGGACGCCAAGGGCGCGTGGGTCATCGCCGAGCATATCCGCAGCAGCATCGAACATTTGCCGCGGGTGGCGGGGGATGAGCAGCCGATCACGGCGAGCATCGGCATGAGCACCCGGGACAAGCGCAGCCGGATGTCCCTGGAGGGCTTGCTGCTCAGTGCGGACCGGGCGTTGTATGAGGCCAAGCACACGGGGCGCAATCGGATTGGATGCCAGTGAGGGGTGATGATCGCCACCACGCTGCGCATGGGAACGAGGGAGGCGCGTCACAGGCACATAAAAAAAGGCCACCCGAAGGCAGCCTTTAAAAACTAAAGAAAGAGAGTTGTTACTTACACCGCCGCAACGGGACGCATGTAAGAGATCGGTGCGGTGCTGGCATCTTCGAAGGTCACGACTTCCCAAGCGTCTGTCTGCTCAATCAACTTGCGCAGCAGCTGGTTGTTAAGGGCGTGGCCCGACTTGAAGCCTTTGAACTCGCCTATCAGGCTATTGCCCAGCAGGTAGAGGTCACCGATTGCATCGAGGATCTTGTGCTTCACGAATTCGTCTTCATAGCGAAGGCCGTCTTCGTTCAGTACACCATCCGCGTCGACCACAATGGCGTTTTCAACGCTGCCGCCGAGTGCGAGGTTGTGCTTGCGCAGGTACTCGATGTCACTCATGAAACCAAAGGTACGGGCGCGGCTGACTTCTTTTACGAACGAAGTGCTGGAAAAATCCACGCTTGCACTCTGGGTGCGGTCACGGAATACCGGGTGATCGAAATCGATCTCAAAGCTCACTTTAAAGCCTTCGAACGGGACGAAGGTGGCGCGCTTGTCGCCGTCTTCTACTGTCACTTCCCGCAGAATGCGTATGAACTTCTTGGCTGCGTCCTGTTCTTCCAGGCCGGCAGATTGAATCAAGAATACGAAGGGTCCAGCGCTGCCATCCATGATCGGGACTTCGGACGCGGAGAGCTCGACGTAGGCGTTATCGATGCCCAAACCGGCCATGGCCGAGAGCAAGTGCTCCACCGTGTCCACTTTGACGTCACCGTTGACCAACGTGGTCGACATCGTGGTTTCGCCAACATTTTCCGCGCGAGCAGGAATCTGCACCACAGGGTCCAGGTCGGCACGCACAAACACGATGCCGGTGTCGACAGGTGCAGGCTTGAGGGTCAGGTATACCTTCTCCCCGGAGTGCAGACCTACACCTGTGGCACGAATAATATTCTTCAGGGTGCGTTGTTTAATCATGGCTTGGACCGCTTCAGCGCAAATTGCGAACTGGTATCAACAAAGGCTGGCGATAATAGCAGACCAGACCTTTGCTGAACACCAATCACCTTCATAGCCCTGATACATTCCATTAATCGGCCTGACGACGCAGGAATGCCGGGATGTCCAGGTAGTCCAGATCATCTTGCGGATTCGGGCTACGGGACGCCGCAGCACCGGCCTGAGCCTGGTTGCGCATCACGGTCGGACGATCCAGGTCACGGTAGTTCACCGACGGCAGTTCCTGGCGCGAAGGCGCTGGAGCGGCAGCCGCTTGGCTCGCGTGGCTGGCCTGGCTGTTATGCAGGGTGTTGTCGATGACCTTCACAGGCTTCTCGATTTTCGCGCCCAGGCCGGTGGCAACCACGGTCACGTGCAGCTCGTCGCGCATGTCCGGATCGATAACGGTACCGACCTTGACCATGGCGTGCTCGGAAGCGAAGGCTTCGATGATGCTACCCACATCGGAGTACTCACCCAGGGACAGGTCAGGACCGGCGGTGATATTCACCAGGATGCCGCGTGCGCCTTGCAGGTTCACGTCTTCCAGCAACGGGTTGCGGATGGCCGCTTCGGTGGCTTCGCGTGCACGGTTCGGACCGCTGGCGCAGCCAGTGCCCATCATCGCCATGCCCATTTCGCTCATGACAGTACGGACGTCGGCAAAGTCGACGTTGATCATGCCCGGGCGCTTGATGATGTCGGAGATACCGCGAACGGCACCGGCCAGTACATCGTCAGCCTTGGCGAATGCGGACAGCAGGCTCGCGTCCTTGCCCAGGATGGTCAGCAGCTTCTCGTTGGGAATGGTGATCAACGAGTCGACGCTTTCAGACAGCAGACGGATACCTTCGTCGGCGATCTGCATGCGCTTGCGGCCTTCGAATGGGAACGGACGGGTCACGACCGCGACCGTCAGAATCCCCATTTCCTTGGCCACTTCGGCAATGATCGGCGCTGCACCGGTACCGGTACCGCCGCCCATGCCCGTGGTGATGAACACCATGTTGGTGCCCTGCAGCACTTCGGCAATACGCTCGCGGTCTTCCAGGGCGGCTTGACGGCCGACTTCCGGATTGGCGCCGGCGCCGAGGCCCTTGGTCACGGCTGTGCCCAATTGCAGGATGGTCCGCGCGCCGATGCTTTTCAGCGCCTGGGCGTCAGTGTTGGCGCAGATGAATTCAACGCCTTCAATGTTGCTCTTGACCATATGGTTGACAGCGTTGCCGCCGCCACCGCCGACACCGATCACTTTGATGACCGGGCTGGCGGGGATGTTGTCTACGAGTTCGAACATGTTCCCTCTCCTTTCGTTTTCTCTAGTTTTTTCGCCTACTGCTTGTTTCGGTGCTGCGGTGTTGCGGTAAATCTTTAGAAATTGCCTTTGACCCACGCCTGCAGCCGCTCGAACAACGGCGCCTTGGCCTCGTCGTCGCTGCGGTAGCTGTCACGGTTGCTCGGGCCCGACAGGGAAATGCCGTCGGTCTGCTTTTGCAGCCCGTACAACAGCAAGCCCACACCGGTGGAATAAATCGGGTTGCGCACCACGTCGCCCAGGCCTTTGACGCCATGGGGAACACCCAGGCGGACCGGCATGTGGAAGATTTCCTCGGCCAGTTCGACCGCGCCTTCCATCTTCGAGGTGCCACCGGTCAGCACGATGCCGGCCGGGATCAAATCTTCGTAGCCGCTGCGGCGCAGTTCAGCCTGGATCAGGGTGAACAGCTCGTCGTAGCGCGGCTCGACCACTTCGGCCAGGGCCTGGCGCGACAACTCACGCGGTGGACGGTCGCCCACGCTTGGCACCTTGATGGTTTCACCGGCACCGGCCAGCTTGGCCAGGGCGCAGGCGTAGCGGATCTTGATTTCTTCGGCGTACTGGGTCGGTGTACGCAGCGCCATGGCGATGTCGTTGGTCACCTGGTCGCCGGCAATCGGGATCACGGCGGTGTGACGGATCGCACCCTCGGTGAAGATCGCGATGTCGGTGGTGCCGCCGCCGATGTCCACCAGGCATACGCCCAGTTCTTTTTCGTCGTCGGTCAGTACCGAATACGCGGAGGCAAGCTGCTCGAGAATGATGTCGTCGATTTCCAGGCCGCAGCGGCGCACGCATTTTTCAATGTTCTGCGCGGCGTTGACGGCACAGGTCACCACGTGGACCTTGGCTTCCAGACGTACGCCCGACATGCCCAGGGGCTCGCGGACGCCTTCCTGGTTATCGATCACGTAGTCCTGCGGCAGGGTGTGCAGCACGCGCTGGTCAGCCGGGATCGCCACGGCCTGGGCGGCGTCGAGGACGCGCTCAAGGTCGGCGGCGCTGACTTCACGGTCGCGAATCGCCACGATGCCGTGGGAGTTCAGGCTGCGGATATGGTTGCCCGCCACGCCGACGAACGCCGAGTGAATCCGGCAACCGGCCATCAGCTGCGCTTCTTCGATGGCGCGCTGGATCGATTGCACGGTGGACTCGATGTTGACCACCACGCCCTTCTTCAGGCCACGGGACGGATGCGTGCCAATACCGACGATTTCGATCGTGCCGTCTTCCCCGACCTCGCCCACCAGCGCCACCACCTTGGAGGTGCCGATATCGAGACCGACGATCATTTTGCCGCTTTGCACGTTTGCCATGGGTCCTGCCTCTTCTTAATTCTTCGCGACAGCGGGTTGCGCTGCCGTGGGCGCAGCCGGTTCACGCCAGCCGACGGCAAGGCCGTTGGCGTAACGCAGGTCGACGCTCGCAATGTTCGTAATCTGTTCTTTCAAGGTCTTGTCATAGATGGCGATGAAACGGCGCATCTTTTCCACCAGGCGGTCGCGTCCCAGCAACAACTGGATGCCCGGGCCGGAACTGCCTGCCCCGGTCGTCAAAAACCAGCTGCCCCGTTCACGCAGTTCCAGGCGTGCAATGGAGAAGCCCATTGGCCGCAGCATCTGGCTCAGGGCCTGGTACTGCTGCATCACTTGCTGCTGCGCCCGCTGCGGCCCGAACAGCTGCGGCAGGTGCTCGTAGTTGGCCAGCTCACGCGGAGTGAACGCCTGGCCCTGGTTGTTCAACAGCGCCTCATCGCCCCAACGGGCCACGGGCAGTTGCTCTTCCAGGCGGATCGTCACCTGGTCCGGCCAGACGCGGCGGACTTCGGCGTGGGCGATCCACGGCATCTGCTCCAGCTCCCGACGCATACCGGCCAGGTCAATGGTGAAGAAGCTCGCGGCCAGGAACGGGCCGATACGCTGCTGCACCGCTTGCTGGCTGATGTAGCTCAGGTCGCCCTGCACGCTGATCTTGGTGATCGGCCGGTCGGCGTACGGCAATAGACGCTGCGCGCCCTCGTAAGTGCCGAAGCCCAAAACCACCAGCATCACCGGCCAGAACAGCGCCTTGAGGAAACCAAAGTTGGCTTTCGGCAGGCGCGCCGACATCGGCTCTTTAGCCACCATTCGACTGGCACCCCGTGGCACCGGCTTGCGGCTCGGTGCTTGTGGGGGCTGATGACGAAGCGATGCGCCTTTCATGTCCTTAGCCTCTTGGCTCGATGCTGGCGGCCAGAATCGCCAGCACTAACTGCTGGAAATCCAGGCCGGCTGCGCGAGCGGCCATCGGTACCAGGCTGTGGTCGGTCATGCCCGGTGCGGTGTTGACTTCCAGGAACCAGAAATTCCCTTGGTCATCCTGCATCACGTCTGCCCGTGCCCAACCGGCAATACCCAACGCCTCACAGGCTTTCGCCGTGAGGTCCATCAATTCCTGTTCTTTGGTTGCGTCAAGGCCGCACGGGATCCGGTACTGGGTATCGGAGGCCAGGTACTTGGCGTCGTAGTCGTAAAAGGTGTGGGGCGTGCCCAATGCGATGGGCGGCAATACCTGGCCACGCAGGGTGGCGATGGTGTACTCGGGACCCTGGATCCACTGTTCCACCAACACTTGCGAATCGTAGGTACTTGCCGCTTTCCATGCGTCGATCAATTCGGCGGCCGAGTTCACTTTAGCCATGCCGATACTGGAGCCTTCATGGGCAGGTTTGACGATCAAAGGCAGGCCCAGTTCCTTGGCTGCAGAAATACAATCGTCTTCGCTGCACAGAACACTGTGACGCGGGGTTGGAATACCCAGGCTGTGCCACACCTGCTTGGTGCGCAACTTGTCCATGGCCAGTGCCGAAGCGAGGATGCCGCTGCCGGTGTAAGGGATACCGGCACACTCCAACAGGCCCTGCATGCTGCCGTCTTCACCGCCACGGCCGTGCAGGATGATGAAGGCACGGTCGATCTTCTCGGCCTGCAGGCGGGCGAGGAAGTCATCGCCCACGTCGATCCCGAACGCATTCACGCCGGCACTTTGCAGCGCTTCGAGCACGGCGTTGCCGGACTTGAGCGACACTTCGCGCTCGGCGCTCTTGCCGCCGAACAGCACGGCCACGCGGCCGAAGTCGGCTGGCGCGATTGTCGAAAACAGGGAGCCGTAGTCAGCAGTCATTTCGACGCCCCCTTCTTGGCGGCCGCAAACAGCGGGCTCGCCAGCAACTTAGGCGCAAGGCCACCGATATCACCGGCACCCTGGCACAGCAGGATGTCGCCGGCGCGCAGCAGCGGCTTGACGATCGGCGCCAGGTCCACACCGCGCTCGATGTAGATCGGGTCCAACTGGCCGCGCTGGCGGATGCTGTTGCACAGCTTGCGGCTGTCGGCGCCGGGGATCGGTTCTTCACCGGCCGGGTAGACTTCCATCAGCAGCAGCACGTTGGCATCGGCCAATACATTGACGAAATCGTCGTACAAATCGCGGGTGCGGCTGTAGCGGTGCGGCTGGTAGACCATCACCAGGCGACGCTCCGGCCAGCCACCGCGCACGGCCTTGATCACCGCGGCAACTTCGGTCGGGTGGTGGCCATAGTCATCCACCAGCATCACGTCACCGCCTTCCACCGGCAGTTGGCCGTAGACCTGGAAGCGTCGGCCGACACCGGCAAAGCGCGACAGGCCCTCGACGATGGCTTCATCGCTGACGCCCTCGTCGGAGGCGATGCAGATGGTCGCCAGGGAATTCAATACGTTGTGGTTGCCCGGCATGTTCACCGACACATCCAGCGGCTCGCGGTCGGGACGCAGCACGGTGAAGTAGGTCTGCATGCCTTCCTGGCGCACATTGATCGCGCGCACGTCGGCGTCTTCGCTGAAGCCGTAGGTCACGGTCGGACGCTTGACCTGGGGCAGGATTTCACGCGCCACCGGGTCGTCCAGGCAAAGCACGGCCAGACCGTAGAACGGCAGGTTGTGCAGGAACTCGACGAAGGTTTTCTTCAACTTGTTGAAGTCACCGTCGTAGGTGGCCATGTGATCTTCGTCGATGTTGGTGACCACAGCGACCAGCGGTTGCAGGTGCAGGAAACTGGCGTCGCTTTCATCGGCTTCGGCGATCAGGTAGCGGCTGGTGCCGAGCTGGGCATTGGTACCGGCCGCATTCAGGCGGCCACCGATGACGAAGGTCGGGTCCAGGCCACCGGCGGCGAACACCGAGGCAATCAGGCTGGTGGTGGTGGTCTTGCCATGGGTACCGGCGACGGCGATGCCGTGGCGATAGCGCATCAGCTCGGCGAGCATCTCGGCGCGTGGCACCACGGGAATGCGGCGCTCAAGGGCAGTGGCCACTTCCGGGTTGGAGGTGTTCACGGCGCTGGACACCACCAGCACGTCAGCCTCGGCAGCGTTCTCGGCGCGGTGACCGATAAAGATCTGCGCGCCAAAGGACTTCAGGCGCTCGGTAACCGGCGACTCTTTCAAATCCGAGCCGGACACCTGGTAGCCCAGGTTCAGCAACACTTCGGCGATGCCGCACATGCCCACGCCGCCGATACCGACGAAGTGGATGCGACGGATGCGGCGCATTTCCGGTTGTGGCATGGCTTTCTGATTCTCAACCATGGGCCACCTCTAGGCAGATATCGACCACGGTGCGGGTTGCGTCAGGTTTGGCCAGGCGGCTTGCGGTGCTCGCCATGTTGTTGAGTCGTTCCGGTTGCATCAAAACCTCGGTCAGGCGTGCGGCCAAATCGGCGGCGCCAGTCGTTCTTTGCGGCAGCAGGAAGGCAGCGCCCTCCCCGGCCAAATATTCGGCGTTGCGGGTCTGGTGATCGTCGATGGCGTGGGGCAAGGGCACCAGCAAGGACGGCAGACCGGCAGCAGCCAGTTCACTGACGGTCAGCGCACCCGCGCGACAGACCACCAGGTCGGCCCAGCCATAGGCATGGGCCATGTCTTTGATAAAGGGCTGCACATTGGCCGCCACACCGGCTTCGCGATAACGCGTGGCGGTGACTTCATCGTGGTTCTTGCCGGCCTGGTGGAAGATCTCCGGGCGCAATTCCACGGGGAGTTGCGCCACGGCTTCCGGCAGCAATTTATTCAGCGGCTCGGCACCCAGGCTTCCGCCCAGGATCAGCAGGTGCGCCTTGCGCCCCGCCAGTGCTTCGCGGGCGATATCCATAAACAGCTCGGTGCGCACCGGGTTGCCGGTGGTACGGCGCTTATCCGACACACTGAAGGTGTTGGGGAACGCCTCGCACACCCGCGCAGCCAGCGGCACCAGCAAACGGTTGGCGGTACCGGCCACGGCGTTCTGCTCGTGCACGATCACCGGCACGCCGGCAAGTCTGGCGGCGACGCCACCGGGGCCGGTCACATAACCACCGAAGCCGAGCACACACACCGGCTGCAATTCACGGATGACCTTGCGCGCCTGCCACACCGCCTTGAGCAACACGAACGGTGCCTTGAGCAGGGACAACGTGCCCTTGCCGCGCAGGCCCGTGACGTTGATCAGGTGCAACGGCAATCCCGCATTCGGCACCAACTCGTTTTCGATGCCGCGCGGTGTACCCAGCCAGTGCACGGTGTAGCCACGGTTCTGGAATTCCCGCGCGCACGCCAGGGCCGGGAACACATGGCCCCCGGTGCCGCCGGCCATGATCAGCACGTTAGCGCCCATGGGTCGGCTCCTCGGCGAAGTCGCTTTCGCTGAACTCCATCTCTTCGCTGCCCAGGTGGGTTCGACTCTCCCACTCGATGCGCAGCAACAAGCCAAGACAGGCGCAGCAGATCACCAACGAACTGCCGCCATAGCTGAGGAACGGCAAGGTCAGGCCCTTGGTCGGCAGCAGGCCGACGTTCACCCCGATGTTGATCAGGAACTGGCCGATCCACAGGAACGACAAGCCGTAGGCCACATAGGCGGCGAAATACTGTTTGGCCTTCTCGGCCCACAGGCCGATGTACATGCCGCGGACACACACGAACACGAACAGGGCGACGGTGCACAGCGAGCCGACCACGCCGAGTTCTTCGGCGAGTACGGAGAACACGAAGTCGGTGTGCGCTTCCGGCAGGTAGAACTGCTTCTGCACGCTGTTGCCCAGGCCCACGCCCAGCCATTCGCCGCGACCGAAGGCGATCAAGGCCTGGGTCAATTGGTAGCCGGAACCGAACTGGTCGGACCAGGGGTCGGTAAAGGTGATCAGACGCGCCATCCGGTACGGTTGTGCCTGTACCAGGATGGTCACCGCCGCCACCGCCAGCACCACCATCAAGCTGAAGCGGAACAAGCCCACGCCGCCGAGGAACAGCATCGCCGCGGCCGCGCCCATCATCACCACGGTGGCGCCGAAGTCAGGTTCCATCAGCAACAGGCCGGCCATGGGCAGCAGCACGATGAATGGCTTGAAGAAGCCCATCCAGCTTTCGCGCACTTCCTTCTGGCGACGCACCAGGTAACCGGCCAGGTAGATCACCACGAACACCTTGGCGATTTCCGACGGCTGCACGTTGAACGCACCGAAGCCAATCCAGCGCATCGAGCCGTTCACCTCGCGGCCGATGCCGGGCAGGATCACCATGACCAGCAAGCCGAACGCGCCGATCAGCATCAGCCAGCCCAGGCGCTGCCAGGTGGCGATGGGGATCATCATCGTAACGATGCACGCGCCCAGGCCGATAATCAGGTACACCAGGTGACGGATCATCATGTACAGGGTATTGCCCGATTGCACGGCGGCCACTTCGGAAGAAGCCGAGGTGATCATCACCAGGCCCAGGCCCAGCAGCGCGAGGCAACCGGCGAGCATCGGGAAATCAAGGTCGATGCCGCGCCCGGTAATGATCGGCGACGGGTACGGCTTGATGATGTTTCTGAAGTCAATGCTCATGCCAAGCCCTCCACGGTGCGGGCGAACAACTGGCCGCGCTCTTCGTAGTTCTTGAACATGTCGAAACTGGCGCACGCCGGCGACAGCAGTACCGCATCGCCTGGCTGGGCCAGGGCTTGGCACTGGGCAATAGCGTCGTCCAGGGAGGTGGCACGCACCTGTGGCACGGCATCGCCAAGCGCGGCGGCGATCAAATCGGCGTCGCGGCCCATCAACACCACGGCGCGGCAATGGGCAGCCACCGGTGCCTTGAGGTCCTTGAAATCGGCACCCTTGCCATCGCCACCGGCGATCAGCACCAGTTTGCCTTCGATATCGGCGCCCAGGCCTTCGATGGCGGCCAATGCGGCCCCCACGTTGGTGGCCTTGGAGTCGTTGTAGTAACTGACACCATCAAGGTCGCGGACCCACTGGCAGCGATGTTCAAGGCCGCCGAAGGTGCGCAGGCTCGACAGCATGGCGTCGAACGGCAAGCCCACGGCGTGCCCCAAGGCCAACGCGGCCAAGGCGTTGGATTGGTTATGGGCGCCACGGATTTTCAGCTCGCGCACCGGCATCAGGTTCTGGAATTCGAAGGCCAGGTACTTCTCGCCGTTCTCTTCACGAATGCCGAAGGCCTTGAAGTCGGGTTTGCCCAGGCCGAAGGTCCAGCACGGCATGCCCTCGCCCATCAGCGGACGGCTCAGCGCATCCTGGCGATTGACCACAAATTGCTTGGCGCCGCGGAAGATCCGGTGCTTGGCCAGGTGGTACGCCGGCAGGCCGCTGTAGCGGTCCATGTGGTCTTCGCTGACGTTCAACACGGTGGCCACTTCAGCGCCCAGGTCGTGGGTGGTTTCCAGCTGGAAGCTCGACAGTTCCATCACGTACAACTCGACGTCGTCGCTGAGCAGGTCCAGCGCCGGCGTGCCGAGGTTGCCGCCCACGGCCACGCGCTTGCCGGCCGCCATCGCCATCTCGCCGACCAGGGTGGTCACGGTGCTTTTCGCGTTGGAACCGCTGATGGCCACGATCGGCGCCTTCGCATTGCGTGCAAACAGGTCGATGTCGCCGGACAGCTTCACGCCACGGGCCGCTGCGGCTTGCAGGGCCGGTGTCGCCAGGGCCAGGCCGGGGCTCACGTAGAGCTCATCGGCGCGGCACAGAAACTCGACATCCAGCTCGCCACAACGCACTTCCACGTGCGGGTAGTCACGGCGCAGCGTGACCAGCTCCGGTGGATTTTCCCGCGTATCGGCCACGGCAAACGACGTGCCCCGGTTCGCCAGGAAGCGAACCAGGGACATGCCGCTCTTGCCGAGGCCGACAACGATGCGGAAGTGGTCTGAAGCGATCAGGGACACTCGTTTCTACCTCAGTTTCAGGGTGGCAAGGCCGACCAGGACCAGAATCACGGTGATGATCCAGAAACGGACAATCACACGCGGCTCAGGCCAGCCCTTGAGTTCAAAGTGGTGGTGAATCGGCGCCATGCGGAACACGCGGCGCCCGGTCAACTTGAAGGACGCCACCTGGATGACCACCGACAGGGTTTCCATCACGAACACACCGCCCATGATGAACAACACGATTTCCTGGCGAACGATCACCGCGATGGTGCCCAGGGCCGCGCCCAGCGCCAGTGCGCCGACGTCGCCCATGAAGACTTGTGCGGGGTAGGTGTTGAACCACAGGAACCCCAGGCCGGCACCGATCAAGGCGCCGCAGAACACGATCAGTTCACCCGCGCCCGGTACGTAGGGGATCAGCAGGTATTCAGCGAATTTCACGTTACCCGACAGGTAGCAGAAGATACCCAGGGCGCCGCCCACCATCACCGTCGGCATGATCGCCAGGCCGTCGAGGCCGTCGGTCAGGTTCACCGCGTTGCTGGAGCCGACGATCACGAAGTAGGTCAGCACCACGAAGCCGATGCCCAACGGGATGCTGGCGTCCTTGAGCATCGGGATGATCAAGGTGGTTTCCACTGCGCTTGGCGCCGTGGTGTAGAGGAAGATCGCGGCGGCAAGGCCGAACACCGACTGCCAGAAATACTTCCAGCGGCTTGGCAGCCCCTTGGAGTTTTTCTCGATCACTTTGCGGTAGTCATCGACCCAGCCGATGGCGCCGAACAGCAGGGTCACCAGCAGCACCACCCATACGTAGCGGTTGTGCAGGTCGGCCCACAGCAAGGTGCTGATACCGATGGACGACAGGATCAGCGCACCGCCCATGGTCGGGGTGCCGGACTTGGACAGGTGCGACTGCGGGCCGTCATTACGAACCGATTGACCAATTTGCAGGTTCTGCAGGGTGCGGATCATCCACGGCCCTAAAAACAGCGACAAAGACAGCGCGGTCAGCACACCCAGGATCCCGCGCAGGGTCAGGTACTGAAAGACCGCGAAGCCTTTGTGGAACTGTTGCAGATACTCAGCCAGCAGCAGCAGCATTAATGTTTCTCCGTACTTGAGCCACACAAGGCCGCGACGACGTTTTCCATCACCGCGCTGCGCGATCCCTTGATCAAAATGGTTGTGTGTTTGTCTTGTTCTGCCACGCCCAGTGCCTGGATCAACTCGGCCTGGGTGGCGAAATGTCGCGCACCGGGGCCGAAGGCAGCCACGGCATGGGCCATGTTCGGGCCGACGGCGTAGAGGGCGTCGACTTTACCGGTGGCATAGGCCCCGACTTCACGATGACCTTGTTCAGCCCAGTCGCCCAACTCGCCGATATCGCCCAACACCAGTACCTTGCGCCCATCGAAGCCTTTGAGCAGGTCGACAGCGGCGTTGACGGACGATGGATTGGCGTTATAGGTGTCATCGATCACACGCATGCCGTTGCTCGCCAGTTGCGCAACAGTGCGGCCCTTGACCGGCTGCACCGCGCCCAGGCCCGTGGCGATACCGAACAGCGACACGCCCAAGGCGCCAGCCGCAGCCGCAGCGGCCAGGGCATTGGCGACGTTATGGTTGCCGAGCAAATTCAGTTGCACGTGCTCGCTACCTTGCGGTGTGTGCAACGTGAAGGACGGGCAGCCACGGGCATCGACGGTGATGTCGGAGGCATGGAAATCAGCCGCGGCGTTAAGCACGGCAAACGTCAGGACCTTGCGACCGGCGGCGCGTACACGCCAGGTCTCGAAGGCCTTGTCGTCCAGGTTCAGGACTGCGGTGCCCGATGCAGCGAGGCCCTCGAGGATTTCACCCTTGGCCTCGACGATTTTTTCCGGGCCGCCGAACTCGCCGACGTGGGCCGTACCGGCGTTATTGATAATGGCGACGTGGGGCTTGGTCAGCGCCACGGTGTAGGCAATTTCGCCGATGCGCGAGGCACCCAGTTCGATCACTGCCGCCGTGTGTTCCGGGGCGAGTTCGAGCAGGGTCAGCGGAGCGCCGAAATCATTGTTCAGGTTGCCACGGGTGGCCAGCACGGGGCCGCGCGTACGCAGGATACCGGCGAGCAGTTCCTTGACCGTGGTCTTGCCGCTGGAGCCGGTGATGGCGGCAACGGGCTTGTCGAAAGCGGCACGGTTCAGCGCCCCCAATTGGCCGAGGGCCAGGCGGGTGTCGGCGACCAGCAGTTGCGGCAAGGTGGAATCAGCCACTTCGCGCTGCACCAAGGCACCTGCGGCGCCTTTGGCGGCGACTTCGTTCAGGTAGTCGTGACCGTCGAAACGCGGGCCGGCCAGGGCGACAAACAGTTGCCCCGGCTGGATCGCGCGGCTGTCGATGCTCACGCCGCTGAAGCTGCAATCGCTCGACAGTACGCGTGCCGACAGGGCCTGGGTCAGTTCGCTGAACGTCATCGCCTTAAGCATGGGCAACCTCCCAGGCGGTCAAGGCATGATCGGCCTCGACCAGATCGGAGAAGGCATGACGCTCGCCGTTGATTTCCTGGTAATCCTCATGCCCCTTACCGGCCAGCACGACCACGTCGTCAGCACTGGCGCTGGCGATCAACCGGGCGATTGCCGCGCCGCGACCGGCGACGAAGGTGGCCTTGGATGCATCTTTGAAGCCGGTGCGAATGTCATCGAAAATCCGGCCTGGGTCTTCGCTGCGCGGGTTGTCGTCGGTGACGAGCACACCATCGGCCAGGCGTTCGACGATCTCGGCCATCAACGGCCGCTTGCCGCGATCACGATCACCGCCACAGCCGAACAGGCAGAGCAACTTGCCCTTGGCGTGAGGGCGCAGGGCTTCGAGGACTTTTTCCAGCGCATCCGGGGTATGGGCGTAGTCAACCACCACCAGCGGCTGCGTACCGCCACCCAGGCGTTGCATGCGACCGGCCGGGCCTTCCAGCTTCGGCAGCACCTTGAGAATCTCGTCCAGTGCGTAATCCAGGCCGAGCAGCGCGCCGATGGCGGCAAGCACATTACTCAGGTTGAAACGCCCGAGCAGGGTGCTGCGCAAGTGGTGCTCGCCCTGAGGCGTGACCAGTGTGGCGCGCACGCCTTCGTCATTGAATTGGGCTTCGCGGCAATACAGGTACGCGCCGGCGTCTTCCAGGCTGTAGGTGATCAGGCGCGCTTCGCTGTCTTGGGCCGCCAGTTGGCGACCAAAAGCGTCGTCCAGGTTGATCACCCGGCACTTGAGGTCATTCCAGGCAAACAGCTTGGCCTTGGCGGCGGCGTACGCCTCCATGGTGCCGTGATAATCCAGGTGATCGCGGGACAGGTTGGTCATCACTGCCACATCAAAGGCCAGGGCGGTGACGCGGCCCTGGTCCAGACCGTGGGACGACACTTCCATGGCAATCGCCTTGGCACCGGCCTTTTTCAGGTCGGCCAGGGTCGCTTGCACGGCGATGGGGTTCGGCGTGGTATGCAGGCCGCTTTGCAGCGCGCCATAAAAACCGGTACCCAGGGTGCCGACGATGCCGCAGTGCTGGCCCAGCAGGTCAAGGGCCTGGGCGACCAATTGGGTCACGCTGGTCTTGCCGTTGGTACCCGTCACGCCCACCAGATTGAGGTGGCGGCTCGGGTCGCCGTAAAAACGCCCGGCAATATCGGACAGTTGCTTGGCCAGCCCCTTGACCGGGATCAGCGGCACGTCGGTGATCGGCAGCACCGTGGCGCCTTCGACTTCATAGGCCACGGCAGCCGCGCCGCGCTGCAGAGCGTCGGCGATGTGCGCACGGCCATCGTACTTGCCGCCCGGCACCGCCAGGAACAGGTCGCCAGCGCGCACGTTACGGCTGTCCAGGGTCAACTCGCGAATCAGCAGATCGCGGCCGGCGTGGGCAAAAATCTTGTTCAGGCTAAGAGACATCAGCCGCGCCCTCCATTGGCTTTTACTGCAGCGGCCGGTGGTCCGGCATTCGCTTGTTGGGTCGGCGGCAGGTTATCCGGGGTGATGTTCATCAGGCGCAGGGTGCCGGACATCACTTTGCTGAACACCGGCGCCGATACCAGGCCACCGAAGTAACCGGCTTTGCTCGGCTCATCGATCACAACGACGATGGCGTAGCGCGGATCGCTCATCGGGCCGAAGCCGGCGAACAGCGAGCGGTAGGAGTTTTCGGCGTAGCCCTTGGTGCCCACCGACGTCTTACGCGCGGTACCGGACTTGCCGGCCACGTGATACGCCGGCACCTGGGCACGAAATACGCCGCGCGGTGCTTCGATCACTTGTTGCAGCATGCCCTGCATGGTCTTGGCGACATTTTCCGGGATCACCTGGGTGGCTTTCGGCGCTTCATCGACGTGGATCAGGCTCAGCGGCACCATGCGCCCGTTATTCGCCAGCACGGAGAAGGCATGGGCCAGCTGGATGGCGGTCACCGACAGACCGTAGCCGTAGGAAAGCGTGGCGGTCTCGGCTTTTTTCCAGTCGCGGTAGTTGGGCAGGTTGCCGACGCGCTCACCCGGGAAATCCAGGCCGGTGGGTTGCCCCAGGCCGATCTTCTGCGCCAGGTGGTAGATGGTTTCACCACCGATATCGAAGGCGACCTTACTCATGCCCACGTTACTGGAGTTGATCAGGATACCTGTCAAATCCAGCACCGGACCTTCAGTACGGGACACGTCGCGAATGGTGTATTTGCCCAGCTGCAACGTACCCGGATACACCTCGACCTTGTCGCTGGGCTTCCAGCGTCCGGTTTCCAGGGCGGCACTCATGGAGATGGCTTTCATGGTCGAGCCCGGCTCGAACACGTCGATCATCGCGCGGTTACGCATCATCGCCGGTTGCAGGTTGCGACGGTTGTTCGGGTTGTAGGTCGGCTGGTTGACCATGGCGAGGATCTCGCCGGTCTTCACGTCCATGATCACCAGGCTGCCGGCCTTGGCGCCGTTCTCGATGATCGCGTTACGCAGCTCACGGTTGGCCAGGTATTGCAGGCGCAGGTCAATCGACAACGCCAAGGGCTTTCCGGCCTTGGCGTTTTTGGTGACTTGGACATCCTTGATCAACCTGCCGCGCCGATCCTTGATGACCTGTCGTTTCCCCGGCACCCCAGCCAGCCATTCATCGTAGGCGAGTTCCACACCTTCACGACCATGATCGTCAATGTCGGTAAAGCCGACCATATGGGCAGTGGTTTCACCGGCCGGGTAGAAACGACGGAACTCCTCGATGCCGTAGACACCGGGGACTTTAAGGTCGAGCACCTGCTGGCCTTGTTCGGGGGTAAGGCCGCGAACGAGGTAGATAAATTCTTTATTTGCCTGGGCCTCGAGGCGCTCAGCCAAGGCTTTCGGATCCTGGCCCAGGGCGGCAGCCAACTGCGGCCACTTGTCCTTGGCAACCTGCAATTCCTTGGCGTTGGCCCACAGGGTGGTCACCGGGGTACTCACCGCCAACGGCTCGCCGTTACGGTCGGTGATCAGGCCACGGTGCGCAGGGATCTGGATATGACGCAGGCTACGGGCATCGCCCTGGCCGATCAGGAAGTCACGGTCGACCACTTGCAGGTCGATGATCCGCCAGGCAATCGCACCCACCATCAATGCCAGCAAGCCGAGCATCAGGCGGAAGCGCCATGGGTAGAGTGCGCCTTCGAGTTTCATCATGGCGCCACCATGCGCACTTCGGCCGCGCCCGGGATGTGCATTTTCAGCTGTTCGGTGGCCAGCACTTCGATACGGCTATGGGCCGTCCAGGTGCTTTGCTCGAGGATCAAACGGCCCCACTCCGCCTGCGCCTTGTCACGCACGCTCAATTCCCCATAGAGGGTGTTGAGCAGTTGGCGGTTGTAATGGGCGCTGTAGGACACCGCAATTGCGGACACCAGCACGCCGACAAACAGCAGCAACATAAAGAAGCTGCCGCCCGGGAGGGGCTTGGCGAAAAGCTTGCTCACCGCAGCTTCTCCGCGACGCGCATGACGGCGCTACGGGAACGTGGGTTGGCCTTGAGTTCGGCTTCGGAAGCGAACTGCGCTTTGCCATGGATTTTGATTTTCGGCACAAAGGCTTCGAAACGTACCGGCAGGTTGCGCGGCAGGTTGTCGGACTCGCCCTTGACCAGGCGGCGCATGAACAGCTTGACGATGCGGTCTTCCAGGGAGTGGAAACTGATCACCACCAGGCGACCGCCTACTTCCAGCGCCTCGAGGGCGGCCTCGAGGCCAGCCTCCAGGTCGCCCAATTCGTTGTTGACGTGGATACGCAGGCCCTGGAACGCGCGGGTCGCCGGGTTCTTGCCCTTTTCCCACGCGGGGTTGGCGACTTTCAGCACTTCGGCCAGGTCGGCGGTGCGCTCGAACGGCTGGATTTCGCGGCGCTCCACCACGGCACGGGCCATGCGGCCGGCGAAGCGTTCTTCACCGTATTCCTTGAACACACGGGCGATTTCTTCCACCGGCGCGGTGGCAATGAACTGCGCGGCACTGACGCCACGGGTAGGGTCCATGCGCATGTCGAGGGGGCCGTCGTTCATGAAGCTGAAGCCGCGCTCCGGGTCATCGAGCTGCGGCGAAGACACGCCCAGGTCGAGCAAAACCCCGGCTACCTTGCCCGCCATGCCACGCTCGGCGACTTCGGCACCCAGCTCGGCAAAGCTGCGCTGCACAACGACAAAGCGGCCGTCTTCGGCCGCTAGCGCTTGCCCGGTGGCAATCGCTTGGGGGTCTTTGTCGAACCCGAGGAGTTTGCCGTCGGGCCCGAGCTGGCTGAGGATCAACCGGCTATGCCCGCCCCTGCCAAAGGTACCGTCCAGATAGCAGCCATCCGCGCGTACGGCGAGAGCCTCAACGGCTTCGTCAAGCAGTACGGTGATGTGGTTAAAGCCGCTATCAATAGTCACAGGATCAAATCACGCAGTTCATCAGGCATGGCGCCCGGTTGTTGAATAGCAGCCAGGTCAGCTGCAGAAACAGCATCCCAGGCATCTTCGTCCCACAATTGGAACTTGTTCAGTTGGCCGACCAGCATTGCGCGCTTATCCAGCTTGGCGTACTCGCGCAAACGCGGGGGCACCAGGAAACGACCACTGCCATCGAGTTCGAGGTCGACGGCATTACCAATCAGCAAACGCTGCAGACGGCGGTTTTCTTCACGCAATGAAGGCAAGGCACGCAACTTGGTCTCAATCAACTCCCACTCATCGAGGGGGTAAACACATAAACAAGGGTCAACGGCATCGATTGTGATGATCAACTGTCCGGAACTTCGCGAAATCAGCTCGTCACGATACCGGCTCGGCATGGCGAGACGGCCTTTTGCATCGAGACTGATAGCGTTAGCTCCGCGAAACACAGATGCGTTTCTCCAAATTTTAGCGTTTTACGTTCAAAAAACCCACTTTGTGCCACTTTCCGCCACTTGCGCACACTATAGGAATGCGCCCACCACACCGTCAAGGCGCGGATTCAAGGAAAAGCCTTACAGATCGGAGATTTAGGAGCGTAAAAGGAGGAGAAACCAGAGTTCGGCGGTGTTTTTGGCTCGACAAGCACAGATAGCTCAAAGAGCTACAGATCAAAGTTAAAGTGATTTATTAAGAGTAAGATTTTTTTGGTATTACGAAGATGCATCTGCCAATGATTTGGCAGGGAGGGATTCTTGCGCTACTACCGGTTTTCTGCCCGAGATTCGGACAGAAGGAAAAAGGTGGAGAGTCGATCTGTAAGCCGGGTTCTGTCTTGAACAGTCATTCGTCTACGATGGCCATCACTGGACATCTTTAGCAACCTACCCGGTCCCAGCGCGGGCCACGCCTTGGGACCCTATTTGGTCTTGCTCCAAGTGGGGTTTACCTAGCCACGAACTGTTGCCAGTCGTGCGGTGCGCTCTTACCGCACCTTTTCACCCTTACCGGCACCGAAGTGCTTAGGCGGTTATTTTCTGTGGCACTTTCCGTAGGCTCACGCCTCCCAGGCATTACCTGGCACTTCGCCCTATGGAGCCCGGACTTTCCTCCCCCCCCTAATTTTCATAGAGGGCAGCGACTGTCCAATCGACTCTCCGCCGCGCAGGTTAACGGCACGACGGCTTCAGGACAAGTATTAAAAGTGCAGCATTGCCATCACGTTCGGACGGAATACCGGTTTACCCCCGGAACTATTCGGCTTTCTGTTTATCCAGCGCGACTTGATACAACACATTCTTGCGCACGCCGGTAATTTCCGCCGCCAACGCCGCAGCGCGCTTGAGGGGCATCTCCTTGAGCAGCAGGTCGAGGATACGCATGGCCTCGCTGCCGACGGCCTCTTCATTTTCCGGCGCGGTCCAGCCCGCCACCAACACCACGCACTCGCCGCGCTGCTGATTACTGTCGCCCTCGACGAACGCGCGCAGCGCTTCCAGCGGCAGGCCCTTGAGGGTTTCGAAGGTTTTGGTCAGCTCACGGGCCAGCAGGGCCAGGCGCTCGCCGCCGAACACCAGTTCCATATCCTGCAGGCATTCAAGAATACGATGAGGCGCTTCGTAGAAGATCAGCGTGCGCGGCTCTTCTTTCAATGCCTGTAGACGCGCACGACGCCCCACGGCCTTGGCCGGCAGGAAACCTTCGAAAATAAAACGGTCCGACGGCAGGCCTGCCGCCGACAATGCAGCGATCAGCGCGCACGCGCCTGGAACAGGCACTACATTGATACCTGCGGCACGCGCCTGGCGGACCAGATGGTACCCAGGGTCGGAGATCAGCGGCGTACCCGCGTCCGAGATCAGCGCCACATCGTCGCCCGCCAACAACCGCACGATAAAGCGACTGCCTTCTTCGCGCTCGTTATGCTCGTGACAAGCCGCCAATGGCGTGCTGATACCAAAATGCTGCATCAAACGCTGGGAGTGTCGAGTGTCTTCCGCCGCAATCAATTTAACCTCGCGCAACACTTTCAGCGCCCGGGCACTGATGTCGTCCAGGTTGCCAATGGGCGTCGCCACGACAAAAAGCGAGCCTGCAGTGGAATTCAAAGGACCTGGAGCAGTCAAAGCGCACACCTCGATGGTTGGCAAAAGCCATATTGTAGCGCGTAGGCGCCTTGAAAATATGCCATCACGGCCGATGGCTTTTCAGCCGTGCATGGCTGATCGCACCACTTGCACGACCTAAATCGACGGTTTCACGCCAGTAACATCGCGCCTGGGCCAGTGCTTGGGTACAATTCCACGCTAATTTGATCGGTATCAGGAACACTTACATGATCGCTTGCCTGCGGCTGCTCTCCGCCCTCTGCCTCGCTGCCTTACTGGCCGCTTGCGCCAGCTCGCCCTCGTCCAGCCTTGGCGACCTTCCACGGACCCCGGACGCCAGTATCGAGCAACTGCTCGAACAGGCCACCACCGCCAAGACGCCAGAAAAGGCCGCGTTGCTGCGCCTGAGTGCGGCAGACATGGCCTACCGCCAGAACAACCCTGGCCGCTCGTCGCAGATTCTTGCGCAAGTGTCCCCGGATGTCCTCAAGCCAGCCGCGCAAGTCTTTGCCAGCACCCTGGCTGCCGAATTGGCCATGACGCGCAACCAGCCCAAGGCCGCGTTGACCGCCTTGAACCATCCGAGCCTGCAAAGCCTGAAGGAGCTGCCGACCGAACAGCAGATCCGCACCGGCACCGTGCACGCCCGCGCTTATGAAGCCGATGGCCAGACCCTGGCCGCTGCCCGCGAGCGCGTTGCCATGGCGCCATTGCTCAGCGGCGATGCCGCCAAAAGCAATCACGAAGCCATCTGGACCTTGATTGCCGCACTGCCTGCAGAACAACTGCAAGCCAGCGGCAACCCGACCCTGGACGGCTGGATTACCCTGGCCCAAGCCGTCAAGGGCGCCGGTACGCTTGAGCAACAGCAGGCCGCTATCGACACTTGGCGCGCACAAAACCCGGGCCACCCGGCCGCCGTGCAACTGCCAACCCCGCTGACCAAGCTCAAGGAGCTGGCCAGCCAGCCCTTGAACAAGATCGCCCTGCTGCTGCCCCAGGAAGGCCCGCTGGCCTCCGTCGGCAAGGCCCTGCGCGAAGGTTTCATGGCGGCGCACTACCAGGCTGAACAAGCCGGGCAGAAGCCACCGGTCATCGAGTTCTATGACAGCTCGCGCCTGGCCTCCATCGACGACTTCTATGCCAAGGCCCAGGCTGCAGGCGTGCAATTGGTAGTTGGTCCGCTGGAGAAGCCATTGGTCAAGCAGCTCAGCACGCGCCCTCAGCTACCGATCACCACGCTGGCGTTGAACTACAGCGAGACCGATCAGGGCCCGGCGCAATTGTTCCAGTTCGGCCTGGCCGCTGAAGACGAAGCCCGCGAGGTGTCGCGCCGCGCCCGTGCCGATGGCCTGCACCGCGCCGCTGCCATGGTGCCCCGTGGCGAGTGGGGCGAGCGTGTCTACAAGGCCTTCCGCCAGGATTGGGAAGCCAACGGTGGCACGGTTGTCGGTGTCGAGTATGTCGACCAGCCGGTCGCCCTCGCCCAGCAAATTGCCGACCTGTTCCAACTGCGTAAAAGCGAAGGTCGCGCCAAGAGCCTGCAAAGCACAGTGGGCACAGACGTAGCGGCACAGCCGTCACGTCGCCAGGACATCGAGTTCATCTTCCTGGCCGTTACCCCGCAACTGGCCCAGCAGATCAAGCCGACCCTGAACTTCCAGTACGCCGGTGATGTGCCGGTGTACGCCACGTCCCACGTATTCAGCGCCAGCGGTGACAAGAACCAGTACCTGGACATGACCAACGTGATGTTCTGCGAAACCCCTTGGCTGCTCAACACCACCGACCCGCTGCGTAACCAGGTTGCCGCACAATGGCCGCAAGCCAATGGCAGCCTTGGCCGCCTGTATGCGATGGGCGTCGACGCCTACCGCCTGGCCCCGCGCCTGGGCCAGTTGAAGGCACTGCCGGATACACGCATTGACGGCCTCTCGGGCAACCTGGGCATCAGCACCAACCAGCGCGTCGATCGCCAGATGCCATGGGCGAAGTTCGTCGGCGGCGAGATCCAGCGCCTGCCGGACACCCCGCGCTGATGCCGGAGCGGTCTACTGCACAAAGCGGCAAGGATGCCGAACTTCAAGCATTGAAACACTTGCAACAACAGGGTCTGCGCCTGCTGGCGCAGAACTGGTTGTGTAAACGCGGCGAGCTTGATCTGGTCATGCTTGACGGCGATACAGTAGTATTCGTCGAAGTCCGCTACAGAAAACACGCACAATGGGGTGGCGCGCTCGCCAGTATCGACGGGCGCAAGCGTCAGAAGCTGATACTCGCTGCGCAGTTTTTCCTGCAACAAGAGCATCGCTGGGCCGACGCCCCCTGCCGTTTCGATGTGGTTGCCATGGAAAGCACACCGTCTGGTCAGGTTGATCTGAACTGGCTGCAAAATGCCTTCGACAGCTGATTCACCGGACATCTTCACCACACACTTTTGCTCTTTGCTTTGCGGGCTGCACATTCCTGTGCCAAACAGCCGCGCTACTTAAGGTCACACAGATGGACATGCAATCCAGAATTCGCCAGCTTTTCCAGGCCAGCATCGACACCAAGCAACAGGCGATGGACGTACTTGCACCGCACATCGAGCAAGCCAGTCAGGTCATGGTCAATGCCTTGCTCAACGAAGGCAAAATGCTTTCGTGCGGCAACGGCGGTTCGGCCGGCGATGCCCAGCATTTTTCGTCCGAACTGCTCAACCGCTTCGAACGTGAGCGCCCGAGCCTGCCGGCCATCGCCTTGACCACCGATTCGTCGACGATCACCTCGATCGCCAACGACTACAGCTACAACGAAATCTTCTCCAAGCAGATCCGCGCCCTGGGCCAACCAGGCGATGTGCTGCTGGCGATCTCCACCAGCGGCAACTCGGCGAATATTATTCAAGCGATCCAGGCCGCACATGATCGCGAAATGATTGTCGTAGCATTGACCGGACGCGACGGCGGCGGCATGGCCTCGCTGCTGCTGCCCGAAGATGTGGAGATTCGCGTCCCGGCCAATGTCACCGCACGTATTCAGGAAGTCCACCTGCTGGCGATCCATTGCCTGTGCGATCTGATCGACAGCCAACTGTTTGGGAGTGAAGAATGACCGTTAACCGCCTCGGCCTTTTGGCCATTACGTTGTGCCTCGGCATCAGCGGCTGCAGCACGGCAATCACTGCGACACGTGACACCCCTATTCAGGATGACAAGGGCACCCGCACCTTCGGCAGCAAGATTGATGACTCGCTGATCGAAACCAAGGTCGAAGTCAACATTGCCAAAGCCGCCACGGACCTGGGCAACGGTGCTTCACGCATCGTCGTGACCAGCTTCAACGGCGTGGTACTGCTCGCAGGCCAAACGCCACGCGCCGATCTCAAGGCCCAGGCCGAACAGGCGGCCTCGGCCGTACAGCGGGTCAAGAAGGTCCACAACGAATTGCAGGTCATGGACCCGATCACCCTGCTGGCCATCAGCAACGATGCCCTGCTGACGACCAAGATCAAGGCGCAGATGCTGACCGACAACGCGATTCCCGGCTCGCGGATCAAAGTGGTCACCGATAACGGCATCGTCTACCTGATGGGCCTGCTGACCCAGGCGGAAGCCACGCGCGCAGCCAACCTGGTGCAGGGCGTATCCGGCGTGCAGAAGATCGTCAAGGTGTTCGAGTACATCGATTGATGTAAGCGGCCATAAAAAAGGGCGCCATGCATTCACTGCATGGCGCCCTTTTTAGTGACCAGCGTTTATTGGTATTGCTGGTACGGGTTGCCCTGGAACTGGTTGTTCTGCTGCGGCGCTTGCTGCTGCGCGCCAGGCTGGCCGTACTGCTGGCCGGGGATCGGGCCGAGGTTCACTTCTACGCGACGGTTCTGCGCACGACCGTTCACGTCGGCGTTGCTGGCTATCGGGTTATCCGGGCCGGCACCGCGTGCACTGAGGTTGGCACCATTGACGCCTTGGGACGTCAGGTAGTTGGCCACGCTCTGGGCACGGCGCTGGGACAGGTCCATGTTCAGTTGGCGGCTGCCGGTGCTGTCGGTGTAACCGACGATCTGGATGGTGTTCTGGTTGAACTGCTTGAGGGAGTTGGCCAGGTTGTTCAGCGGCTGGTAGAAGCTGCTGGAGATCGCGTCCGAGTTGGTGGCGAAGGTGATGTTACCCGGCATGATCAGCTTGATCTGGTCGCCCTGGCGCTGAACTTCAACCCCGGTATTGGCCATGCTCTCACGCAGTTTCTTTTCCTGCTGGTCAGCGTAGTAGCCGTAACCCGCGGCGCCAGCACCTGCAACCACGGCACCGATCAGCGCGCCCTTGCCACGGTTGTTATGGTCGATGGCAGCACCCGCCAATGCACCGGCCAGGGCACCCAGGCCACCGTACTTGGCGGTCTTGCTCATACCGCTGGATTCATTATTCGCCTGTCCCTGGCTGCCACCGCCATAAGGATTAGGTGAAGCGCAGCCGGACAACAGGGCTACGGCGGTAGCGACAACAAGCAGACGACGCGGAGTGAACATGAAGGGAGCTCCTACTTTTGCATTCTGTGGTGCAAAGGACATTGGCAATGGACCCGTGCCGAGTTTGGAACGCGACAAACGGTAAAAATTCCGTGTGCACGCCCCGAGCTGTAACAAAACATTCGGGGCTTGCGTTGCTACAGAAACCGTAGCAGACACATGCTGAACGCGGCCTGAGTTTTTGCTACAGCGGATTGCCGTTCGAACCATTGCTTCACGCCCGCACAAATGGGTTCTCACGCATCTCGTCACCCAGGCGCGTGTCCGGGCCATGGCCGGTCACCACCGTAGCGCCCTCGTCCAGCGTGTAGAGCCGTTGCTTGATCGAACGCACGATCGTCGCCTGGTCCCCCCCCCACAAATCCGTACGCCCAACACCGCGCCGAAACAGCGTGTCCCCGGCAATCAGCAGCTTGGCATCGGCAAACCAGAAGCTCATCGAGCCGGGCGTGTGCCCCGGTGTATGCAGCGCCACACCGCACCCGCAGGCCAACCCCTCATCATCGGCCAGCCAGCGATCCGGCGACGGCACCGGCGTGTAGGGCACACCAAACATCTGGCACTGCATCTCCAGGTTGTCCCAGAGAAACTGGTCTTCCTTGTGCAGGTGCAGGGTTGCACCGGTCTTTTCCTTCAATTGCCCCGAGGCCAGGAAGTGATCGAGATGGGCATGGGTGTGGATGATGCTCACCACTTTCAGGCCCAGGGCATCGAGGCGCGCCAGGATCAGTTCATGATTGCCACCCGGGTCGACCACGATGGCCTTCTTGGTAATGGGGTCGCCAATGATCGTGCAGTTGCACTGCAACGGGCCGACCGGGAAGGTTTCGCGGATCAGCGCGGCTTTTTCAATATTCATCGATGCTCCTGCGGGCGCTATGGCATATTCCGCACAGTATGGTTGACGCGCTGCCAGACCTGAAGAGCAGCGACTGCTAAGCTTGCCCACGCCATCGAAAAACAACCCAGGCCCCCGCCACCGTGCCGCGTTGGAGCGATCCCCATGGCGAATCAACTGATCATCTGCGAGCACTGCGACTGTGTGTACGAAAAAGTCACGCTCGCCAAACATCAAAAAGCCCACTGCATACGTTGCGCAGGCGTGCTCCAGCGCTACAACGGCCTGACCGTGCAACAGCGTCTCGCCCTGACGCTGACGGCTGCGGTGCTGTGGACGTTCGCCAATTTCTATCCCGTGATGAGTATCAGCCTGCAAGGCCTGAAAAGCAGCGCCACGCTATGGGATTCGGTGGTAGCGCTGAGCCTGGGGCCGATCACGTTTATCGCCTTGGTGGCGGCCATTTCCATCATCATCGCGCCGGTGTTCCAGTTGCTGCTGCTGATGTGGGTCTTGAGTTTCGCCCTCGCGGGCAAGCGCTCACCGGCGTTCCGATTGTGCATGCGTTGGCTGGAGGCACTCAGGCCCTGGAGCATGCTGGAGGTGTGCCTGCTCGGGGCAATGGTGGCGGTGTTCAAGCTGGCCGGCATGCTTGATGTGATCCCCGGCACCGGCCTGTTTGCCCTGGCCGTGCTCAGCCTGTTGCTGATCCGCATTGCCGGGCGTGATGTGCGCGACCTGTGGGACAGCGTATGAGCACACCGCCGACGGCCAGCGAGCTCGGCCTGTGCCTCTGTCACAGCTGCGGATTGTCCTGCGACCTGCGCGCCGGGCCGACCGAATGCGAGCGCTGCGGCGCGCCCTTGCACCGGCGCAAGGTCAATTCCCTGACGCGCACCTGGGCCTACATGCTCACCGCGCTGGCGTTCTATGTGCCGGCCAATCTCCTGCCCGTGATGAACACCAGCATGCTCGGCTCGGGGGCGGACAGCACCATCATGAGCGGGGTGCTGGAGTTCTGGCAGCACGGCGCGTGGGACATCGCGCTGATTATTTTCATCGCCAGCATCGCAGTGCCCGGCATCAAGTTTGTGTCCCTGGCCCTGCTGCTGGTCACCGTGCAGCGCAATAGCCTTTGGGCACGCAAGGAACGTTCGAAGCTGTTCCGCTTCGTCGAACTGATTGGCTACTGGTCGATGCTGGATGTCATCGTGGTCGCGCTGGTGGCCGCACTGGTGAAGTTCCAGGCCCTGGGCACCATCGAGCCGCGCCTGGGTATCCTGTTTTTCGGCCTGGTGGTGGTGTTTACCATGCTGGCCGCCATGAGCTTCGACCCGAGGCTGATCTGGGAAACCCCACACAACAAGGAGACCGCGGATGACGTCACATCCCACTGACACCCCGCAAGCCCCAGGATCGCCTGCGATCAAGACACGGCGCTTCAGCGTTTCGCTGGTGTGGATCGTGCCGATCGTCGCGGTGCTGGTGGGGATTTCGCTGGTGGTACACAGCGTCCTCCAGCAGGGCCCGACCATCACCCTCAATTTCAAGACCGGCAGCGGTCTGACCGCGAACAAAACCGAGGTCAAGTACCGCAACGTGGTGATCGGCCAGGTGACCGACGTCGCCTTGAGCGACGACCAGAAAAGCGTCAACGCCACGGTTCAACTGGCCAAGCAGGCCGAAAGCTTCACCCGCGCCGATTCGCAGTTCTGGGTGGTGCGCCCGCGTATCGGCGCCGGCGGCGTATCCGGCATCGACACCCTGCTCTCCGGCGACTACATCGGTGCCGACATCGGCCAATCGGAGACCCGTGCCAAGCAGTTCAAAGGCCTGGAAAACCCGCCGCCCATCACCTACGGCGAACCGGGCAAGCGTTTCACGCTGCACACGCAGACCCTTGGTTCGCTGGATATCGGCTCACCGGTGTACTACCGCAAAATCGAGGTCGGCCAGGTGGTGGCCTACGAGTTGGATGCCGAAGGCAAGGGTGTCAACGTCGAGGTGTTCGTGCATGCGCCCAATGATGCCTATGTCACCGAAAACACGCGTTTCTGGAACGCCAGCGGGGTTGACCTGAGCGTCGGCGCCAATGGCTTCGCGCTGAAGACCGAATCGCTTTCGTCCATGCTGGTCGGCGGCATCGCCTTTCGGGCACCGCCGTACAGCCCCAACGACAAACCGGCCGACGAGGCACGTACCTTTGAGCTCTTCGACGACCAGGACAGCGCCCTCGCCCCACCCAATGGCGAGGGGCAATACATGGCCCTGCGCTTCGACCAGGCATTGCGCGGGCTCAAGGTCGGGGCGCCGGTGGAGTTCCTCGGCGTCGAGTTTGGCAAGGTGGTGTCGATCAACCTGGACTTCGATGCCAGTAAACGCAGCTTCCCACTCAACGTCGGTATCGTGATCTATCCACAGTTGCTCGGGCAGGCCCACACCAAACTGCTCAAGGTCATGAACCATGACCCCAACGATGAGGCCGCCGGCGTACGGCTGATCGGCTCGTTCATCGAAAATGGCCTGCGCGCCCAGGCGCGCAGCGGCAACCTGTTGACCGGCCAGTTATACATCGCGCTGGACTTCTACCCGAAAGCCGAGAAGGTCAAATTTGACCCCAGCCTGCGCCCGGTCAGCATTCCAACCATTCCCGGCAACCTCGAGCAACTGCAGGAAAAACTCGAGAGCATCGTCAACAAGATCAACCAACTGCCGATCGAACGCATTGCCGGCAACCTCGACAGCAACCTGGTCGAGCTGCGCAAAGGCCTGACCCAATTCAATGCCAAGACCCTGCCCGGCGTGCAGAACACCCTGGCTGACGTGAGCAAGACGCTGCAATCGGCCAGTTCGACCCTGGCCGAGGACTCACCGCAGCGTGAGCAGCTGACCCAGACCCTGGATGAACTGGGGCGCATGTCGCGTTCCCTGCGCGAACTGTCGGACTACCTGGGCCGTCATCCGGAATCGCTGATTCGCGGCCGTCCCGACAACGCCGCGCCCCTGGACCTGCAAGGACCTCCACGCAAATGACCCCTGGAGCAAGCGCCATGACGTTTCCGTTGAAAATCACAGTGGTCGGCATGCTGCTGTTGCTGGCGGCGTGCAGCAGTACGCCGATTACCTTTCATACGCTGACACCGGCGCACTGGAATGCGGCCACGGGAGCCGAGGCAGGCAGCATCCGGATTGAAAGCATCACCGTTCCCCCCCAGGTCGACCGACCGCAGATTGTGATTCGCCAGGGCGACAGCGGCGTGGCGATCCTGGAAACCCAGTGGTGGGCCGCGAGCCTCGCGGATGAGCTGAGGAGTGCGCTGGTGGACCAACTGGCCAACAGCAACCCTCGGCAATCGATGTTGTTGCGTCTTGAAGTGCAGCGCTTTGACTCAGTGCCCGGCCAGTACGCGCTGCTCGACGTCAAATGGCGCCTGCGCCCGGCCGGGGGCACCGAGCGCCCACCGCTGACCTGCCGGACCACGTTGCAGTCGCCCGCCGGGCCGAGCATCGACAACGTGGTGCTCGCCCATCAAAACAATCTCAAGCGCTTTGCCGCGCAGGTCAGCCAGACGGTCGACAGGTCAGCCGGCCAGTGCCCGACGGCACCGTAAACCGCCCGGCACTTACGCCAGCAAGCCCATGGCCTTGGCTCGCGCCACGGCCTGGGTGCGTCGCTCCACCCCAAGTTTGCTGTTGATGTGGCTGGCGTGGGTCTTGACGGTGTGCAGGGAGATAAACAGCTGGTTGCTGATTTCCTGGTTGGAGCAGCCTTGGGCGATCAGTTGCAGGACCGCCAGCTCGCGCGTGCTCAGGGTTTCGTGGCCAGTCGTGACCTCGGGCGTCACGGCCGCCGGGAGAAGCGCGAGCAGGCTCTGGTGCAACACACCTTGCGGGTCTTTGCCCAATTGCTCGCGCATCCAGTCCGGATACCCGTCCAACAAGCGCTGGAACGGCTGTAACGCGCCCCCGGCGCCCGACTCAAGCGCCTGGGCCAGCACCGGCCGCGCCCTGGCTTCCTGACCGCACTCCAGCAGCAACTGCGCCTGCTGGGTCAGCGCCATCAGGGCAATCATCTGGCGCCCACTGTCGTGGGCCTGTTGCGCCAGTGCTTCGAGCCGCTCCAGCGCCGCCAGGGGCTGATGGCGCACGGCATCGAGGGCGGCTTGTTGCAGCCCGATATGTTGCGGCAAGTGCGGGTGGAATTCCGGTGCAGCGGCGGCCTGTTCGCCGTGGTAAGTCTGCCCCAGGCGCGTCAGCCAGGCATCCGCCAGGTCGGTGCGGCCCTGGGCCAGCCACAGTTCGCATTTGATCAGGGTAATCATCGCCAGGTAGTAGATCGGCGGCACATCCCAGATATGCATCAGGCGCTCGGCTTCGGCGAGTTCGGCGAAGGCTTTGGGAAAGTCATGGCGCCGCCCTTCGAAGCTGGCGATCACGCAATGGCCGATCAGCACGCTGATATCGCGACAGGCCCGCGCCTCGGCCAGGCCTGCGCGCAGGAGGGCAATGCCGGTTTCGGGCTGGTTGCGCACCAACAGCAAATAGCCTTCGTAGAGCGACAGCCGCGCACGCACCGCATACAGTCGCTGCGGTGCCAGGCCGTGTAGGCGCTGCAGGCCCTGGCGCACCTCGTCGAGGGCGCGCAGGATTTCGCCACGGGCCTGCAGCACCCGTGCACGGTCGTAATGGGCCAGGGCTTCGAACAGCGGGTTGCCGACGCGCTGCGCCAGTTCCAGGGATTCACGGTTCAGGCCACGGGCGCGCCACAAATCGCCATCGGCAATGGCCAGGTTGGACAGGGTCGACAGGCACACCAGGCGCTGGCCGTAACGCCGTTGCGGCAGGCTGTCCAACGCCTCGCTGCAATAGCGCTGCGTCAATTCACGGTCACCTCGACCGCGGGCGATAATCCCGCTCAGCGCCAGCCACTGGGCCAGCATCGAGCGCTGTGCGGTGGCCGAGGGCGCCGGCAGGAAGCGACTGAGGTACGCGGACAGCTCCTGCGCCGCATCCAACTGGCAGGCCAGTGCCAACGCCCAGCTGTACAGCACAATCAGGCGCGGCGTGCTGATCAGCAGGCTGTCGGGCAAGTCCATTTTCCAGCGCAGCAACATGCCGACATTCTGCTCGGCCAGCAGTTGTTCTTCGGACAGGTTCTGCACCAGGTTGGCCGCCACGTCGAGGTGCCCGGCACGCAACGCCTGCTCCACCGCCTCGTCGATCAAGCCCTGGGCGTTGAACCAACGGCACGCGCGCAGATGCAGGCTGGCGGCCGGCAAGACATTGCTGCTCGCGCGACGGGTGCGCAGCAGGTCGGAGAACAAATGGTGATAACGGTACCAGTGCCCCTGCTCGTCCAGGGGCACCAGGAACACCTGGTGGGCTTGCAGGTAACGCAGGATCTCGGCGCTGTCATGGGCTTCGCGCACGGCATCGCACAACTCGCTGCAAAAACGCTCCTGGGGCGCGGTGTCGAACAGGAACGCCTGCACTTCGGGTGGCAGGCAGTCGATCACTTCTTCCAGCAGGTAGTCGCGGATCAGCCCTTCCCCACCGTGCAGGCTTTGTGGCAAGGCGTCCTCGCTGCCGGCTTCGGAAGCCGCCAGCAGCCAAAAGCGCAGGCCGGCCACCCAGCCTTCGCTGCGGCGGATGAGGTTGTCGAGGGCTTCACCACTCAAGGAGCTGCTGTGGCGATCCAGCAACGCCTGGGATTCGGCATGGGTCAGGCGCAGGTCTTGCTCGTGCAACTCCAGCAAATGCCGTGACAACCGCAATCGCGCCAGATGCCAGTCCGGGCGCTGGCGGCTGGTGACCAGCACCACCAGGCCATCGGGCAAATGGTTGAGGAAGAATTGCAGGCAACGATCCAGCACCGGTCCCTGGGCCAGATGGTAGTCATCCAGCACCAGCAATAATGGCGCACGGGTGGACAGGTGCACGGTCAGCTCATCGAGCAGGCCGTCGAGCCACTCTTCAAACGCAAAGGGTTGGTGACGCTGGCGCATTTTCAGCAAGCCCAGGGATTGGGCGCCGAGTGCCGGGAAGTAGTGCTGCAACCCTTCGAGCAGGCGCTCAAGAAAACGCCCCGGGTCGTTGTCCCGTGGGCTCAGGCCCAGCCACAGGCTGTGCCAGTGAGCCGGCAGGCCCTGGCAGAACTCCACCGCCAACGAACTCTTGCCGAACCCGGCCGGTGCGCAGACCAGCAGCAACCGCCCCTCCAGGCCGGCGCCCAGCCGTTCACACAGGCGCGGGCGCAGCACGTAGCCATCAGGCAGCGGGGGCCTGTAGAAGCGACCTTCCAGGGTCGGGATTATCCGGCTGGCAGGCCCTTGGATTCGGGACAGATCAGTCATCGCCGGGCTCTTGTAGAAGGCTGTTGTCGGCATTGCAGATGTCCGCAGACTAGCGGTAAAAGCGGCGGGTTTGTAGATATTTGCAACATTTGCCTGAAAAAGAACTGAGACAAGAAATATCACCGCAAACAAAAAGTGGAAGGGGGCTTGCTCCCGATAGAGGCGGATCAGTCAATGCTGCGCTGACTGTCACATCGCTATCGGGGCAAGCCCCCTCCCACCTTGAGTTACTCGTGCAGCTTAGCGAACACCGTCCTGGCGCAGGGCCGCCGGGGTGAAGTCGCTGGTGGTGGCGGTGAAGCCGAAGTCATAGGCCTGCTTCTCTTCGTTCTTCATGCCCAGGGCCAGGTAGCGGCCGGACTGCAGGTCGTAGAGGGTTTCCAGGGCGTACCACGGCACTTGCTTGTCGTAGTAGTTCTCGGCATGGGCTTCGGCGACACGCCACAGTTGGCCACGGCCGTCGTAGTGGTCGATCACTGCGGCTTGCCAGGTGTCTTCGTCGATGTAGAAGTCACGCTTGGCGTAGATGTGGCGCTGGCCTTCCTTCAAGGTCGCGACCACGTGCCAGACACGGCGCAGCTCGTAGCGTGCCAGGTCCTGGTTGATGTGGCCGGCCTTGATGATGTCGGCGTACTTGAGCTTCGGATCGTCGATCTTGTAGCTGTTGGAGGCGATGTAGATTTCCTTCTTGCCTTCCAGTTTCCAGTCGTAGCGGTCCGGCGCACCGTTGTACATGTCAAGGTTGTCGGAGGTACGCAAGCCGTCGGCGGCGGTACCCGGCCCGTCATAGGACACTTGCGGCGCCCGGCGCACGCGGCGCTGGCCGGCGTTGTAGACCCACGCCGAACGCGGTTCCTTCACCTGGTCCAGGGTTTCGTGCACCAGCAGCACACCACCGGCCAGACGTGCCGGCGCGGTCACTTGCTGCTTGAAGTAGAACAGGATGTTGCCCGGGTTTTTCGGGTCGAAGTCCTTCATCTTGTCACGGAACACGAACTGGTCGCGGAAGTACACCAGGCTGTAGGAGCCGTTGGTTTGCGGCGTGGCCTGGGTCACCAGGCGGGTCACGCTGCCGCCGCGATAACGGGTGATGTGGTTCCAGATGACTTCCACGCCGCTTTTCGGGATCGGGAACGGTATGGCGGTTTCGAAGTTCTCCAGGCCGTTGCCGCCAGACACCAGGTTGGTGGTGGTGGCGTTCTTCTTGATGGAGGCGAACACATCGGCCGGCACGGTAGCGCCGCGATGGGTCGGGTAGACCGGCATCTTGAAGGTCTCCGGGTAACGCTTGAACATCGCGTACTGCCCCGGTGCCAGCTTGTCCTTGTACTGCTCGACGTTCTGCGCGGTGATGGTGAACTGCGGTTGCTCACTGGCGTACGGGTTGGCGAGGAAACCTTTGGTATCCACAGCGCCGGCGTTGGTCGGCATCGGCGACCATTTCGGGATGGTGCCGGCCGCGTTACCGGCCATTTCCGCGCCCATCGGTGTCAGCGTCGTGCCCAGCTTGGCGGCTTCATCCGCCGACACTGCCGCCATGACATTGCTCGCCAGGATCGACAGCCCAAGCACACCCACGTGCAACAGACTTTTGGTTATTTTCATGTTCTGGTCTTCCTGAAAATACAGTGTGCTTAGAAGTTGGCGCCGAAGCTCAGGGCGACGAAGTCGCGGTCATTCACCGTGCTGAAATCACCACCGAAAAAGTTGGTGTAGTTGAGGCTGGCGGTGTAGGTGTTCTGGTACTCGGCATCCAGGCCCAGGCTGACGGCTTTGCGGCCCTCTTCGAAGTTGGCGCCAGGACCTGGGGAGTACCCCTTGACGTCATGGGACCATGCCACGTTTGGCTTAAGGTTTACGCCGGCGAAAACGTCCGGATATTCCCAGATAGCACGGGCGCGATAACCCCAGGAAGTAGCCGTGGTAAAGCCATCATTGTTGCAGTTGGTATTCAGCCCGTTGGCGTTACCCAGGCCGGCGCCCACAGCGGTCGAGTTATTGAGCGTGTTACAGAAACCACCGGGCAATGTGCCTGGACCAAACACCGGGTCGCGCCCATAACGCGCCTCGGATTTGCTTTCCAGGCCGCCCACGTGAGTCACACCGATCTCACCCACCGTAGTCAAGCGGCTTGCGCCCATTACCTGATCAAAGAAGTGCGTGAACGTGGTCTGGAACTGCGTGACCTCCTTACGGTTGTAACCATGCAAGTCTTGACCGGCCGAGCCCTTGAGCACAGAGGCATTGCCAAAACCAATAATGGGCGTAACACCGGCGTAAAGGATGTCGGTGGTACTTAACTGCACGGGCGCATTTGGCCGATAGCTCAACTCACCGCTCCAGGCGGTCCCCGTAGGCAGGGTGGTGGAAAAGCTCAAGCCGTAGAGGCGGATATCTTCTGGGTATTCGACGAAGTAGTTAGAGCTACCCGCCACAATCACTGGACGCAATGCCGCCAAGGGCCCCAGAGGCCGCGTGTATGCCGAAGCTGGCGCACCTTGTGCACTGAAAATCGGCGCACGGCTGTGATAGTTCATGAAGTACGCGCCGAATTCGGTGTCCAGCGGCTCAAAGTTGTAGTGCATCGCCACGCCAAACTGGCCACTGTCACGAGCATCGCGGTCAGGACCACGGCGCACCAATACGCCCTCCTCATTCACATCAACACCAGCAGCGTTGAGGGTTGGATACGCCAGAGGCGAAATGCGCGAGCGCTTGCTCAAGACCCGCAGGTTGTTATCGCAGCCATCAGAGATAACGTCCGGCTGCGAAAAGAACGTCCCGCAATTATCGGTAACCGTCTGGTCCCACTCCAACTGATAAAAGGCTTCCGCCGACAAGTTATCGGTCAGCGTTTGCGACACATAGAACATGTTGACCGGAATCAAGCCTTCCTTGATTTCGGCCCCCGGACGACGGAACGCAGACACGTCGATCGGGTTGATGGAGTTGATACCACCGCCGATGAAGGTACTTTCGCCCCAACTCACCACCTGCTTACCGAACCGCACGCTGCCCGGCTGATCGGCAATGGCATAGTTGTGATAGACGAAGGCGTCGAGAATCTGCCCACCGGAGGACTTGGCGCCCTCCTTGCGGTTGTTGTCGCTGATGTCCTTGAACTCACGGCTTTCGTCCTTGAGTTCGAAGTCATACCAGTACTTGCCGCGCACAAATACGCCGGTATCGCCGTATTTCAATTCCAGGTCATGGATGCCCTTGAAGATCTTCGAGAACGTTTCACCGCGCTTGAAGTTCAAGTGCCCATCATCGGAGGTCTGGGACAGACCTTTGCCACCGTTGTTGGCACCGATCAGATCCTGGTTCGGCTTGGCCGTCGACCAGCTCGCCCCCACAGACAGCGACGAGTCAAAACTCCCTTCGATTTCACCGATATTGAAACTGACGCCGAATGCGGGCCCGGCGAGCGTAGAGGCGAGACTGACGGCCAGGGGCAGTCTTGCCCGGCGCCAGAACTGGTTTACTGAGGTCATCGACGCTACTCCATGTGCATTATTGTTATGGCAGTGAGTTTGTTCTGTGATGCTTGTAACGGCCGGAATACAACGATTCCAATGCCGCCTGGCAACTGAACCTCCATGGCCCGAAGCGATGCATCCTTGAAAAACTCTGGGTGGGACTATAGCCAGCAGGGGGTACCGCTTGATCCCTCTAAAGTGTGATTTGCATCACCAACCCGTCTGCCACAGCCCTTTCGCCATGTCGGCGAAGGCCGACGCGGCAAGGATGGCTGAAAATTGGCAAATCACAAGTGAAGGCGCGAGATAGAGCATCGCCGTGCCACAAGGGCACGGCAAATCGGCTCAGAGGGTGGACAGGAAGGTGCTGTTGTTGGCCTGCCATTCAATGATGTCAATACGGATACGTTTTTTGTCGAGCTTGCCGACACTGGTCTTGGGAATTTCCGTAACAACGGCGATCTGGCTCGGAATCGCCCACTTGCTCAGATGGCCCAGTTCGACAAAAGGCTTGAGGTGTTCCTTGAGCTCGCGGGCCCCAATCTCATGGCCATCACGCACCACCAGCAACGCAAACGGGCGCTCGCCCCACTGCGGGTCGGCGATGCCCACCACCGCTACTTCGCGTACCGCCGGGTGACGGCTGACCAGGTCTTCGAGGGCCAGGGAGGAGATCCACTCGCCGCCGGTCTTGATCACGTCCTTGATGCGGTCGCGGATATCGATCACCCCAAATGCATCGAGGGTGGCCACGTCGCCGGTGTGCATCCAGCCACCCGCCCACAGCTCGGCGCCCTTCTGCGGCTCGTTGTAATACCCCTCGGTCAGCCACGGCGCGCGCAGCACCAACTCACCCTGGGACTCGCCGTCGGCGGGCAGGAAATTCCCCTCAGTGTCCATGATCGCCGCTTCCACCAACGGCCCGGGCACGCCGGCCTTGATGCGATAGCTGATGCGCTCGTCCTCGGTGCCGGCCATCAGTTCTTCGTTGAGGTGGGCGCAGGACACCAGCGGGCCGGTCTCGGACATGCCGTACGCGGCGGTCAGCTGAATCCCACGGGCCTTCGCCGCCTCATACAGCGTGCGGTTGAGCGCACTGCCGCCGATGACGATTTTCCAGCCGCCAAAATCGACGCCTTGGGCAGCCTTGGCGTTGAGCACCATTTGCAGGATGGTCGGCACGCAGTGGGAAAAGGTGACCTTCTCCTTGCGCCACAGCTCCACCAGGTATTCCGGGTCGTAGCGGCCGGGGTAGACCTGCTTCAGGCCAAGCATGGTCGCCACATACGGCAGGCCCCAGGCATGCACGTGGAACATCGGCGTGATCGGCATGTACACGTCGTTGGTGCCCAGCAGGCGCACACTGTCGACGCTGCCCATGATGGTCGCCACGCCGATGGTGTGCAGCACCAGTTGGCGATGGGTGAAGTACACGCCCTTGGGGTTGCCGGTGGTGCCGGTGGTGTAGAAGGTGGTGGCGACGGAGTGTTCGTCGAAGTCCTGGAAATCGTACTTCGGGCTGGCGGCGGCCAGCAGGGTTTCATACTCACCGACCAGGTTGGGCAACTCGGCGGTCTTGGCTTCGCCGTCGGTGAGCAGCAGCGTCCTGTCGACGGTGGTGAGCTGCCCGGCAATGGCCTGGTAGAGCCCCACGAACTCGCTGTTGACCAGCACGAAGCGGTCTTCGGCGTGGTTCATGGTGTAGAGAATCTGTTCCGGCGACAGGCGCACATTGATGGTATGGATCACCGCGCCGATCATCGGGATGGCGAACATGCATTCCAGGTAACGATGACTGTCCCAATCCATCACCGCCACGGTGTCACCGGCCTTGACCCCGGCTGCGGTGAGCACGTTGGCCAGGCGCGCGACGCGCTCGATCAAGGTCGGGTAGGTGTAGCGCAGCTTGTCGCGGTAGACGATTTCCCGGGTCTTCTCGTAACGGGTACCGGACATCAACAGGCGCTTGATCAACAGCGGGTATTGATACGCACCTTCGGCGGGCGGAATAACACGGGTCTGCAACATACGAATCCCTTTTATGACTGCACGGTCTTGGCTTGAAGACCTGCACTGTAGAGACGTTATGTGTCAGACAAATCAGCCAAAGGAATGATTTGCAGAGGCTGGGGAATGCTAGCTTTGAGCCATTATTCAGGGACAATGGAGGTCAAATGTGGGAGGGGGCTTGCTCCCGATGGCGGTGAATCAGTCAATACACGTGTCGACTGAAGCACCGCCATCGGGAGCAAGCCCCCTCCCACACTGGATTGTGTTTACTTGAGAACAGCGTTTATTTCGCGCTGGTAAACGCCAACTTCACCCCAATCGCAATCAACACCGCTCCCATGGTCCGATCAAACCAATGCCCCATCCGTGCAAACCCGGCGCGCACGCGCTGCTGGCTGAACAACATCGCCACCAGGCAGAACCACAACGCCGTCGCCACCGCCAGGTACACGCCGTAGCCGGCCTGGATCGCCAGCGGTGTGTGCGGGTTGATCACCACGGTGAACAGCGACAGGAAGAACAGCGTCGCCTTGGGGTTCAAGCCGTTGGTGACGAAGCCTGCGGTAAACGCGCCGCGCGGGGTGCGCTCGCCCGCTTCGCGGTGCAACTCGCCCTCGACGGCAGGCTTGGCCGGTTTGGCGCGCAGGGCCTTGAAGCCGATGTACAGCAGGTAGGCGGCGGCCGCCCATTTCAGTGCGTTGAACAACACGATGGACTGGGACACGATCAGGCCGATGCCGAGCAACGAATAGCCCACGTGCAGGAAAATCGCCGAGCCCACGCCCAACGCAGTCCAGGTTCCGGCGCGGCGGCCGTGGGTCACGCTCTCACGCACCACCACCGCAAAATCCGGGCCGGGGCTGGCCACCGCCAACAGGTGAATCAGGGCTACGGTCAAAAACTCGGCGGCGTACATACTCACTCCATTAAGTAACGGATTATTTCATCTGATAGGCTCGGCAGATTACGCCTTCGAACCCTGTCGCAAAAGGTACAGTTGATGACGAACAATCGCCGCGCCGTCTTCCTTGATCACCCGTCCCTGGATCTGGGCGACCTCGACCTCAGCGAGTTGCACGCCCGCTTCAGCGACTTGCAGTTGTTGACGGGCACCACGCCGCAGAATGTGGTCGAGCGCCTGCAAGGCGCGCAGGTGGCGATCAGTAACAAAATCCCGCTCAACCGCGAAACCCTGGCGGCCTGCCCGGAACTCAAGTTGATCCTGGTTTCGGCGACCGGCACCAACAACATTGACCTGGAAGCCGCCCGCGCCCACGGCATCACCGTGAGCAACTGCCAGGGCTACGGCACACCGTCGGTGGCGCAGCACACGATCATGCTGTTGCTCAACCTGGCGACGCGGCTGCAGGACTATCAGCGCGATGTGAGCGCCGGCAAATGGCAGGAGGCCAAGCAGTTCTGCCTGCTGGACCACCCGATTGTCGAGCTGGAAGGCAAGACCCTCGGCCTGCTGGGCCATGGCGAACTGGGCAGTGCCGTGGCCCGCCTGGCCGAAGCCTTCGGCATGCGCGTGCTACTCGGCGCGATTCCCGGGCGCCCTGCCCGTGCCGACCGCGTGCCCCTAGATGAACTGCTGGCGCAGGTGGACGCACTCACCTTGCACTGCCCGCTCAATGAACACACCCGGGACTTTATCGGCGCCCGTGAATTGGCGCGGCTCAAGCCCGGCGCGTTTATCGTCAACACCGCGCGCGGTGGCTTGATCAACGAGCAGGCCCTGGCCGATGCCTTGCGCAGCGGCCATCTGGGCGGCGCGGCGACCGATGTGCTGAGTGTTGAGCCCCCGGTCAATGGCAACCCATTGCTGGCCGGCGATATTCCTCGACTGATCGTCACGCCCCACAATGCCTGGGGCAGCCGCGAAGCGCGGCAGCGTATCGTCGGCCAACTGGCGGAAAACGCCCGGGGCTTTTTCAGCGGCGCCCCGCTGCGCGTCGTCAGTTGATAAACTGCGCCCCTTTTCAAGGAGCAGACCATGGATCCGCGCAGTGAAGTACTGCTTCGTCAGGCCGAACTTTTTCAAGGCAACCTGCTGCTGGTGGGCTTGCCCGCCGACGACCTGCTGGGTCGCCTGCCCAACGCCCACGGCTGGTGCTGGCATGCCGGCGACCAGGCGGCGCTCGACGCGCGCTTCCCGGAGCGCAGCCAGTTTGGGGTGAATGCGCCCGAGCGCGGGTTCGAGGCGGCGGTGATCTTCCTGCCCAAGTCCAAGGACCTCACCGATTACCTGCTCAACGCCGTGGCAGCGCGACTGCCCGGCGCAGAGCTGTTCCTGGTAGGGGAGAAAAAAGGCGGTATCGAAAGCGCCGCCAAGCAGATGGCCCCGTATGGCAAACCGCGCAAGCTCGACAGCGCGCGGCATTGCCAGCTGTGGCAAATCACCGTGGCCAACGCCCCGCAAGCGGTCGAGCTGGAAAGCCTGGCGCAGGTGTTCGATGTGCCGCTGGCCGAAGGCCCGCTCAAGGTGGTGAGCCTGCCGGGTGTATTCAGCCACGGCCGTCTGGATCGCGGTACCGAGCTGTTGCTGGAGCACTTGGACAAACTGCCGAGCGGCCACTTGCTCGACTTCGGTTGCGGCGCCGGTGTGCTGGGAGCGGCGGTCAAACGTCGCTACCCGCACAACAGCGTAACGATGCTGGATGTGGATGCTTTCGCCGCCGCCAGCAGTCGCCTGACCCTGGCCGCCAACGGTCTGGAAGCCGAGGTATTGACCGGTGACGGCATCGACGCCGCGCCGATGGGGTTGAATGCAATCTTGAGCAACCCACCGTTCCATGTCGGCGTGCACACCGACTATTTCGCCACGGAGAACCTGCTGCGAAAAGCGGCGAAACACCTGGCAAAAGGTGGCGAACTTCGCCTGGTGGCTAACAGCTTCCTCAAGTACCAGCCGTTGATCGAAGAGCATCTGGGCGTGTGTGCGGTCAAGGCCGAAGGCAATGGTTTTCGCATCTACCGTGCCAAGCGCGGCTGATGGCGGTTTGAAAAAGAACGCTTGCCGAATGGATTTTGCCTAGGCAGAATCCGCTCCGTCCTAGGGGAGTAGTCTCCCACGAGCGCCACGCTCGTCCGGCATACGTCAACATACTTGGTCAACAGGCCATGGCGTATGCGACCCAGGAGTCCGCACAGACGGACCGGGGTTTGACAAGACCTATGACACGCACACCTTACCCGGGGCGGGAAGGCTGTACGTGTCATAGCCGTGTCGACCCGCCCCCTGGAAACCTACCTGATGCTGGATTCATTGCTCGTTCCTACCGCAATCGTTGCCTTGGCCGAAATCGGCGACAAGACGCAACTACTCGCGCTCATCCTTGCCGCACGCTTTCGCAAACCCTGGCCGATCATCGCCGGCATCGTCGCTGCGACCCTGGCCAACCATGCGGCCGCCGGTGCCGTGGGGGCCTGGTTCGGGAGTTTCTTCTCGGATGCGGTATTGCACTGGATTCTCGCGGCCAGCTTCTGCGCCACCGCGCTGTGGACCCTGGTGCCAGACAAACTCGACGACGACGAAGCCAGCACCACGCGCAAGTTCGGGCCGTTCCTGACCACGCTGATTGCCTTCTTCCTGGCGGAAATCGGGGACAAGACCCAGATCGCCACGGTGATGCTGGCGGCGCAATACCCGGAACTGTGGCTGGTGATTATCGGCACCACCCTGGGCATGTTGATTGCCAACGTACCGGTGGTTCTGGCGGGGAATTTCGCGGCGGAGAAACTGCCACTGACATTGATTCGTCGACTGGCGGCTACGGCGTTCTTTGTCCTGGCGATTGTGGCGGTGTACAAGGCCATGCAGAGCAGTGGCTGGATCTAGCTGCAAGCTTCAAGCCTCAAGTTGCAGGAAGAAGCAGTGCTTTTTCCTGCAGCTTGAAGCTTGCTACTTGTCGTTGAAGTCTTAGGACTTCTTGGCCTGCTGATAGAGCGGCATCACCTTCGGAATCGCCGCCTGCAACGAGGCGATCCGGCTGTCGGAGGCCGGGTGAGTGCTCATGAACTCCGGCGGTGCGCCCTCCGAAGCCTTGGCCATCTTATTCCACAGGGTGATCGCCGCGTTCGGGTTGTAGCCGGCGCGGGCCGCCAGTTCCAGGCCGATCAGGTCCGCTTCGTTTTCATTGCTGCGGCTGTTGGGCAAGGTCATGCCGTAGTTGGCCACGGTATCGGCCAGCGCCAGGCTGTCCTGGCCCAGGCCGAACAACGCACCGGCGCCCTGCTTGGCCATCTCGATGCCGTAGGCCTTGGACATGGCTTCGCGGCCGTGCTCACGCAAGGCGTGGGCGATTTCATGGCCCATCACCGCGGCGAGTTCATCGTCGGTGAGCTTGAGGTTGTCGATCAACGCGCTGTACACGAAGATCTTGCCGCCAGGCCCGCAGTTGGCGTTCATCTCATCGCTCTTGATCAGGTTCACTTCCCACTTCCACTGCGCCGCATCCGGGCGGAAGGTCGGCGCCTGGGCGATCAGGCGATTGGCGATCGCCTGCACGCGCTTGGCATTGGCACTGGTCTTGTCCAACTGGCCTTTGCTGCTGGCCTCGCCCAGGGTCTGCTGGTAGGACTGGGCGTACATCTGGTCGACTTCCTGGCTCGACAGCATGCTGAACATATATTGCTTGCGCTCAACCCCGACGGCGCCGCCGCTGGTGGTGTTGACCGACTGACACCCGGCCAGCAACACGCCTGCCGCCAATACACTTACGGCCAATGATTTCTTCATCAATACACTCTCCCTGAAAAGACGCCCTGAAAACATGGCGCGTATCGTAGGCGCTCATTTGTATCGGCGCCAGATACAACAGACGTGTAACCGATGAATTTCGGACACATCTCACACGCCCGGCAACGTCAGTGAGCAACCGGCCTCAGGCTCAGGCCGGGGTCAGGCACTCCGGCCCGTTGAGCTTGGGATCATTGACCATGTTGGCCAGGACTCGCTCACGCAATGGGGCCGGCTCACTGGCCAGCAAGCCTTGCAACACATGCAAGGGCGTCTCGGGATCGAGCCAGGCGGCCTGCCCCGCCGCGTCCAGAATCAACGGCCGGCGCTGACTCTGGGCGGCCTGGGTCACCACTGCCGTACTCAGCCACACCTGCTCCTGCACCGGGTACGCCTCCCAGATCGCGGCAAAAAACAGGGTCGAGCCCTCCCCCGGCGTCAGCCAGTACGGACGCTTGCGCTGGGTGCCGCGCCATTCGTAAAAGCCGTTGGCGGGCAGCAGGCAACGACGCTGGCGAAACGCTTCGCGAAACATCGGTTGCTCGGCCAGGGTTTCGGCACGGGCATGGGCCGGGGTGCGGGAAAGGTCAGTCAGCCAGGGCGGCGTCAGGCCCCAGCGCGCCCGTGCCAGGGTGCGCTGGCCGTCATTGAGGCGCTGGATCAGCACCGAATCATTCGGGGAAATGTTCCACTGGGCCTGCTGGTCGGCCGGAAAGCCCGGCAGGGCAGCAAAGGTAGGGTTCCAGCGAAACAGGGCATAACGTCCACACATGGGGCAACACGACTCTTGGGTAAACCGACCGACAGCCTAACAGACCAATACGTCGGGGAAGCTGTCGGGTTCGTCGCCGGGCAGGGGTTGCGCACCGATATAGGCGGTAATCAGCTCGCGGGCTTCAGCCGCCCGGTCGTTGTCCACTTCCAGCCCCAGCAGGCCGAAGATCGGCAACTCCCCCGTGCCGCCGAGCAAATGGCGCCCTACCAGGTGCGCCTCGATGCCCTCGCTGGCGAGCATTTGCTGCAGCAACTCGCCTTCCATCAGGTTTTCCGGTTCGTAGATTCGCTGCATGGGCGTACCTGCTATTCGTTTTCACTGCGGGTTTCGAGCATCCACTCTTCACCATGGACCTGCAGGTTGAAAATGATCGGTCGGCAACACACCTGACAGTCCTCGATGTAGGTCTGATCACCGCCGGATAAATCCACCGCGGTCTCTACCGCTTCACCACAATAAGGACAATCGTACAGTGCAGTTTCCAGCATCGCAGTCTCCCAGGTGACTTGTGCGTATAATCGCCGGTCTATTTACAGGGCTATTTTCCGGCCGGGCCAATTCCCCGGACCGCACCCTGGTATTTCCTTTACTTACCCTAGCCGTTTCTAACAAGAGAGCATGATGGGCGAATTCGATACCATCCGACCTTACAACGACAGCGAAGTCCCGGCAGTGCTGGCCCGGCTGTTCAGTGACAAGGCCTTTCTGGACATCCTGACCCACTTCCGCTTCCCGCGCTTTGCCGGCGCCCTGGGCTGGCTGCTCAAGCCCATGATCGCGCGCAAACTGCGTCGCGAGTTCGCCGGTGTCACCACCGTGGCCACGCTTCAGGACAAAGTCGAGTATTACGTCGACCACACCATTGACCGGGCGACCGACGGCGTGACCTACACCGGCGTCGAACAGCTCAAATCCGGCACCGCCTACCTGTTCCTGGCCAACCATCGCGACATCGTGATGGACCCGGCCTTCGTCAACTATGCCGTCTACCACGCCGGCCTGCCGACGCCACGCATCGCCATCGGCGACAACCTGCTGCAAAAGCCGTTTGTCAGTGACCTGATGCGCCTGAACAAGAGCTTCATCGTGCACCGTTCGATCACCGGGCGAAAGGAGAAGATGGCGGCGTTCAACCTGCTGTCGGCCTATATCAACCATTCGATCCGCAACGACTGCCAGTCGATCTGGATCGCCCAGGCCGAAGGCCGCGCCAAGGACGGGGATGACCGCACCGAGTCGGCGATCCTCAAGATGTTCCATGTCAGCCGCAAGGACGAGCCGTTTGCCGAAGTGATCCAGTCACTCAACCTGACGCCGGTGTCCATCAGCTACGAGTACGACCCGTGCGATGCCGCCAAGGCCCGCGAACTGTATATCCGCGCCACCACCGGCACCTACGTCAAGGCGCAAGGCGAGGATGACGTCAGCATTGCCCTGGGCATCACCGGCTACAAAGGCCGCGTACATATCAACTTCGCGCCGCCGATTACCGAGCGTTTCGAAGACACCAAGGTCCTGGCCGTGGAAATGGATCGACAGATTCTCGGCGGCTACCGGCTGTTCCCGGTGCACTACCTGGCGTACGCCCAGTGGAGCGATGCCGACCCGCAGTTGCAGGTGCCGAAGGCGGCCGACGTGTTCCCGGCGGACGAACTGGCCAAGGCACAGGCGGAGTGGGAGCGGCGCCTGAACGAATGCCCGGCCGAGCACCGTCCGTTCCTGGTGGTGCAATACGCGACGCCAGTGCGCAATCAGTATCGGGTCAAGGCTGGAATCCCGCTGTAAACACCGATCAAGAAAATATGGGAGGGGCCAAGCTCCCTCCCATATGATGGGTTCTGCGGTTTTTTAGATTCGGGTGCTGAGCCAGGAAATAGCCAGCGCCAGCCCAAGGCAGGCGAACCCGATGCGGTAAGCCACACGGTGCGCCCGCTCGGTGCGCACATCCAGGAACAGCATGGGCTGGTCGATTGCGCGATCTTCACTTTGCGCCGTCAGTTCAGCCATGGCGCGTTGCTCGCGCAGGCGGGTGATGAACAGCAGCGCAGCGCCTGGGCAGGCCACTGATAAAGCCACGGCATTGATCAATAGTGCGGGCAGCGCCATCGCAAACCTCGATGAAACAGTGTCTGGGTATCGGTTCAGATAGAAACCTGAACCGTAGTGGCCTCGAGCGCCAAAACCGCTCCGCCTCCCATGGACGATTAATGTATCCAGTAATTTACGCCGTCACCTGAACGTCACCTTAACAAGCCACTCTGTTGCCCTTCGAACATTCAGGAGCTTGTCATGCTGCACGCGCACAACCAGGATCGGCTGTATCTGATTGCCCAAAGCGACGAGCAGGAGGCGCTGATCGGCGGCCTGGCGTTCAACGTGCAGGACCGCCACTGGCTGGTGTATTGCGCCCTTGGCGGGCACCAGCATGCGGACTTGCCGGAGGCCGATCTGTTGACGGGGGTGAGCATGCTGGACTTTTGTATCGACACGGCCGCGTGAAACTGAAGGCATAAAAAACCGGGCTCATCGCTGAGCCCGGTTTTTTGTTTGAGCGATTACTGCGCGCTGAGCAATGAACCGATGCTTGGGTCCTTGAACAGGCGGGTCAAGGCGTCGCTCAGGACGTCGCTGACCAGCCTGGTGTTGGTTTCCTGGTTAGGCGACATGCCGAAGCGCTGGTTCAGCGACGCACCGTAACGGCCGCTGTAGCGACGGGTGCCGGCGGTGACGTCGGACTTGAAGGTGGCGCCAATGGACGCCTCGGTCACGTAAAGACCGTCTTTAGGCGACTGATACTTCAACTCGGCCAGGGTGATCGTCAACTGCGGAGCGCCCGGCGCGTTGGGGCTGGGGGTGAAACCCAGCAGCCGCACCGCCGCTTCGGCCTGGGCCTGCAGCTTGGGCAGCACGTCTTGAGCGTTCACCGACACCAGGGCGGTTTCCGGGTACAGGCCACCGCGCGAACCGAGTGTCGGCGACGGACGACCGTCCACCACCCGTACCGACACCGGCTGGCCGTGGCCCACCGGGGCCAGCTGCGTGGTGATTTTCGGTTCCGGGGTCAGTTGCTGCGGGCTGTTGGCGCAGCCAACCAGGGTCAAGCTGGTCACAGTGATCAAACCGAACAACAGGCGTTGCAACATGCGCTTCTCTCCAGAAATCAGGTACCGACAGGCCGGCAGTATAGCGGGGCGCCCCTGCAGGGAACTAGCGTCAGTTACAACCTGTGACCCGGGGCTTCGCCTGCGGTTCGATGTCACCGATATGTCATAGCCGTTACATGGGCTCGTCATCCGAAGCAGGCATGCTTGGCCTCAATCTCAGGAGGTTGATCGCCATGCATTTTCTCTGGTCGCTGTTTACGCGCAAGCCCGCCCTTCGCCAGTTCGCCCTGCTCGATGCGCAAGGCCGTTGCCAGGCGTTCAAGGCGTGCTGCCAGCCTCCCGTCGGCGAAGGCTGGGTGGAAATCGAAGAAATTCGCCTGAGCTGGATGCATCATCCGTTGCCGGCCCGCGCCCGTGTAAACCCACGCCCTGCGCGGTCGCCACGTCACCAGGCGTTGGCCGCCTGACCGAACGCCTAATAAAAGTCATAAAACCCGCCCATTTCCCCGGCGTTCTTCGCTACAATCTCCCCCCGATTATAAGGACGTCTCCTGATCGGGCCTCGCAGCATCGTTAATGCCTCGGTATTAACCCCAAGAATCGCCCACAGAGAGCCGCCCACACAGATCGAGTGAAGCTGGCGAGCTTGCTGTTTCCTTTGCAAACCACCCGCCTTTGCCGAATCTGCCAGAGCTGCCATTGCGCTCGGCCACTTGAGTTGTTTGCCCGTTTTGCCGCGTGTCGGCAGAGGTTTGCGGGCCAGGTGCCAGGCCGGGGCAGCCCTTTTTTGAGGTTCACGTCTTCAAAAGAGCGTGAAAAAAACGGGTTTTCACAACTTCACAAGAGTGTGGCGAGCAAATGAATAGTTTGGCGTTTGTACAAGCACCATCAGCGTCTGGAACAGCCCAACCACACAGGACCGAGTACTCCGCAAACACCGGAGCTTGAGCCTGTCCGCTACGGATTGATTGCACGAATCCCACGCTTTGACCATAAGTCGAATTGCCACAGGCGCCCATGAATGCGTTCATAGGCAGATCAGGCCGGGCAGGAAGCGTGTGCTGAATGTGCAAGGAATTGCGAAACGGACATGGCGATCCTGGCCATGGGTGACCTGGGGCAACACGTGAAACGCCCCGTCACTCCTGGCAGCCATGCCGTCAATTTGGTGCTGCAGATTTTGGAGACGCGTTAAATGGCGCATAACGAAGCAGTCGACGTAGTACTGGTAGGGGCCGGCATCATGAGTGCCACCCTGGCCGTACTGCTTAAAGAGCTCGACCCCGGCCTCAAGCTGGAAGTCGTTGAGCTGATGGACTCGGGTGCCGCGGAAAGTTCCAACCCGTGGAACAACGCCGGTACCGGCCACGCCGGGCTGTGTGAGCTGAACTACACGCCCCAGGCCGCCGATGGCTCCATCGACATCAAGAAAGCCGTGCACATCAACACCCAGTTCGAGGTGTCGAAGCAGTTCTGGGCCTACCTGACCAGGAAGGGCACCTTTGGCTCGTCCAAGTCCTTTATCAGCCCGGTGCCGCACCTGAGCTTCGTGCAGGGCGAAAAAGGCGTGGAGTTCCTCAGGAAGCGCTTTGAAACCCTCAGCCAGCACCATGCGTTCTCGGACATGCACTACACCGAAGACCGCAGCGAAATGGCCGAGTGGATGCCGCTGATGATGCCGGGGCGCCCGCTCGACGAAAAAATCGCGGCCACCCGCGTGATGAACGGCACCGACGTCAACTTCGGCGCCCTGACCAACCAGTTGCTCACTCACCTGACCAGCTCACCGGACGCCCAGGTCAAGTACAGCAAGCGCGTGACCGGCCTCAAGCGTAACGGCGCGGGCTGGACCGTGAGCATCAAGGACGTCAACAGCGGCAACAGCCGCGAAGTGGACGCCAAGTTCGTGTTCCTCGGCGCCGGTGGCGCGGCCCTGCCGCTGCTGCAGGCCTCGGGTATCGAAGAAAGCAAAGGGTTTGGCGGTTTCCCGGTCAGCGGCCAGTGGCTGCGTTGCGACAACCCGGAAGTGGTCAAGCACCACCAGGCCAAGGTCTACAGCCAGGCTGCCGTGGGCTCGCCGCCGATGTCCGTGCCGCACCTGGACACCCGCGTAGTCGACGGCAAGAAATCCCTGCTGTTCGGGCCCTACGCCGGCTTCACCACCAAGTTCCTCAAGCACGGCTCGTTCCTCGACCTGCCGCTGTCGGTTCGCGCCGGCAACATTGGCCCGATGCTGGCCGTGGCCCGCGACAACATGGACCTGACCAAGTACCTGGTCAGCGAAGTGATGCAGTCCATGGAGCAGCGCCTGGAATCCCTGCGTCGCTTCTACCCTGAAGCGAAAGCCGAAGACTGGCGCCTGGAAGTGGCCGGCCAACGGGTGCAGATCATCAAGAAAGACCCGAAGAAAGGCGGCGTGCTGCAATTTGGCACCGAGCTGGTCGCGGCCAAGGACGGTTCGCTGGCTGCGCTGCTGGGTGCCTCGCCGGGCGCCTCGGTGACGGTGTCGATCATGCTGGAATTGATCGAGCGTTGCTTCCCGCAGAAAGCTGCCGGTGAATGGGCGACCAAGCTGCACGAGATCTTCCCGGCGCGGGAGAAGGTCCTGGAGACTGATGCCGAGCTGTATCGCAAGATCAACGCGCAGAACAACATCAGCCTCGAACTGGTTGAGCAGAGCAACGAGGCCGAGAGCTACGCCTAAGGCATTGCGGCCATGAAAAACGCCCCGTTCTCGCGATGAGAACGGGGCGTTTTTTTATGCCCAGGAATAATCAGCCGCGGGCGTTGTCGATCAGCTCGATATAGTCGGCGGCGTTGCGCTGGTCCTTGATCAGGTCGACAAACGTCTGGCCGTGCTCATCCTTGCCATCCAGGTCCAAACCGGCCGCCTTGAAGAAAACCAGGAAGCGTTCGAAGTCGTCGATACGCAGGCCACGGTAGGCCTTGATCAGTTTGTGCAGGGACGGGGACGTCGCGTCAACCGGCTCGAAGTCCAGGAACAACTTGATCTGGTCGTCGCCGATCTCGTCACCAATCACCTGTTTCTTATCTTTACGCATTACCGACTCCAGCCAGCAGACATTTACACGGGATTTGAAGTCTACCTGCGAGGCGCAGGCTTCGAAAGCGGTGAAGAACCAATGCGGCCGGGGGCAAGCCCTTCCCACATTGGTTCTTCAGTGTTTTTGCTATTTGCTACGAACAGCACCGGTATGCACATCCGCCCAGACATGCCCGTTGGCGTAACTGAGGAACTGCACATACACCGTGTCATTGCGCAGCAGGTCGACAATCACTCGGTACTGGGCCACCGGGTAGGACAGGGTCAAGGTTTTGCTCTTGTCATCGTATACCGGCTTTTTCAGGCTTTTGCTTTCGGCATCGAAGTTGAGCACCACCTGGCTGATAGTCGCGCCTTTGTTCAGGGACTTGCCCTTGAGACGGATCATCAGCGGCGAGGTCACCGGGATCGGCTGTTGCGTGGATTGACGCTGGTTGCCCACCACCACCGCATACTCGGTGACTTGCAGCAGTTGCTGCTGGTCAGGGGTTTCGGCGCGCAGGGTCAGATCGTCCGGCGGCAGGAACTGCGCATGCATCGGCGCAGGCGCCGCAGCCAGCGGCAGACTGAGGGTCAACGCCAGGGCGGCGCAGGTGCGTATCAACAGGCTCATGGGCCGCTCCGCAAGAGGTGGCCCAGCACTGTAGCTCAATCGAACTGGGCAAGCATCCAGCGTTGATACTCGGCCACGTTGGCGTCGCCTTCACGGGGCGCCCAATCGGCCAGTTCGCCTTCGCCCACCGGCCGATAAGGCCCGGCCTTGCACTCGAACATCACCGTGTCGGGGGCGAGCACCACCAGGCCATGGAACACGCCGGGCGGCAGGTCGACGCCCGAGCATTCGCCGCCGGCCTGCATCACGCGCTTGGCAAGCACCTCGCCGGTGTCGCTGAACACCAGCAAGCCCAAGCGCCCCTGGAGGACCAGCAAGGTTTCCGCCTTGTCCGCGCTCAAGTGCCGATGGGGCGGCACGTAGGTGCTGGGCTGCAGGCCCACGGCCAGGCGATGGCACGGCTCTTCCATCTGATGAAAGTTGTGATGATGCCGGCCACGGAGGCTGGCGCCCGCTTTCTCGGCCAACTCGGCAAACAGCGTCTGATCAAGAAAGCGAGTCATGGGTTACATACCTTTGACGGCGTAGATTCCATTGGCGTTGCGCCAGTAGCCCTTGTAATCCATACCGTAACCGAAGATGTAGCGATCGATGCACGGCAGGCCGACGAAATCGGCTTTCAACTCGGGACGGGCCTTGCGGTCGTGGTCTTTGTCGATCAGCACGGCGGTGTGCACCTTACGTGCGCCAGCGTGTTTGCAGAAGTCGATGATCGCGCCCAGGGTGTGGCCCTCATCGAGGATGTCGTCGATGATCAGCACGTCGCGGTCGATGAACGAAACTTCCGGCTTGGCTTTCCAGAACAGGTCGCCGCCGCTGGTTTCGTTGCGATAACGAGTGGCGTGCAGGTAGGACGCTTCCAACGGGAACTGCAGGTGAGTCAGCAATTTGCCGGCGAAGATCAGGCCACCGTTCATCACGCAGAAGACCACCGGGTTGGTGTCGGCCATCTCGCGAGTGATGTGTGCGCCGACCTTGGCGATCGCTGCTTCGACTTGCGCTTCGGTGTACAGGCAGTCAGCCTCGCGCATGATTTGACGGATATGCTCGAGATCAGCGGACATGGCGCTCTCCAAGGGGTGCTGTGGCAAGAAAAGCGGGCGAAGGTACGCTTCTCATGCGCTCCGAGCAAGCCTTAATGGACTAACGTACTAGATGTCTATAGGACAACACCCTCGGATAGATTAATCTAGGCCGGTTTTTTTGCCCGCCGCCGGAGCCTTTCCCATGCCCACTCGCGAGATCCGCCACCCGCTGATCCGACACAAACTCGGCCTTATGCGCCGTGCCGACATCAGCACGAAGAATTTCCGTGAGCTTGCTCAGGAAGTTGGAGCGCTGCTCACTTACGAAGCCACCAAAGATTTGCCCCTGGAAACCTACGACATCGAAGGTTGGGCTGGCACCGTCCAGGTCGAGAAAATCGCCGGTAAGAAAATTACCGTGGTGCCGATCCTGCGTGCCGGTATCGGCATGCTCGAAGGCGTGCTCAGCCTGATCCCGGGCGCCAAGGTCAGCGCCGTCGGCGTCGCCCGCAACGAAGAAACCCTGCAGGCCCACACCTACCTGGAAAAACTCGTACCGGAAATCAACGAGCGCCTGGCCATGATCATCGACCCGATGCTCGCTACCGGCAGCTCCATGGTTGCCACCATCGACCTGCTGAAAAAAGCCGGTTGCCGGGACATCCGTGCCATGGTGCTGGTGGCCGCGCCCGAAGGCATCGCCGCCGTCGAGAAAGCCCACCCGGATGTACAGATCTACACCGCCTCCATCGACGAGCGCCTGAACGAACACGGTTACATCATCCCAGGCCTGGGCGATGCCGGTGACAAGATCTTCGGCACCAAGCAGAAGGACGCGTGAGCATGCAGGATGAGTTCAACGACCCGCTTTGGCGCCAGATCCTGTCTGGCGCACAGATGCTCTTCGTAGCATTTGGCGCGCTGGTGTTGATGCCACTGATCACAGGTCTTGATCCAAACGTCGCCCTGTTCACCGCCGGCCTGGGCACGTTGTTGTTCCAACTGGTGACAGGACGGCAGGTGCCGGTCTTCCTGGCGTCGAGCTTTGCCTTCATTACCCCGATCATTCTTGCCAAGGGCCAGTTCGGCCTCGCGGCGACCATGGGCGGGGTGATGGCGGCCGGTTTTGTCTATACCTTCCTCGGCCTGGCCGTGAAGATCAAAGGCACCGGTTTCATCGACCGCCTGTTGCCACCTGTGGTGATCGGCCCGGTGATCATTTCCATCGGCCTGGCCATGGCACCGATTGCCGCGAACATGGCGATGGGTAAATCCGGCGATGGAACCGAGTTGATTCATTACCAGACGGCGATGATGATCTCGATGCCGGCGCTGCTGACCACGTTGATCGTCGCGGTGTTCGGCAAGGGTATCTTCCGCCTGGTGCCGATCATCTCCGGCGTGCTGGTGGGCTTTGCCATGGCGTTCTACTTCGGCGTGGTCGACACGGCGAAGATCGCCGCAGCACCGTGGTTCGCCCTGCCCCACTTCACCGCGCCGGAGTTCAACTGGCAGGCGATCCTGTTTATCGTCCCGGTGGCCCTGGCCCCGGCGATCGAACATATCGGCGGCGTGATTGCGGTGGGCAGCGTGACCGGTCGCGACTACCTGAAGAAACCTGGCCTGCACCGCACCCTGCTCGGTGACGGGATCGCCACCACGGCCGCCGGCCTGTTTGGCGGCCCGCCGAACACCACCTACGCCGAAGTGACGGGCGCGGTGATGCTGACCAAGAACTACAACCCGAAGATCATGACCTGGGCGGCAGTGTTTGCCATCAGCCTGGCGTTCATCGGCAAATTCGGTGCACTGCTGCAAAGCATCCCGGTGCCGGTGATGGGCGGGATCCTGTGCCTGCTGTTCGGCTCGATTGCCGCGGTGGGGATGAACACCTTGATCCGCCACAGGATTGACCTGGGTGAGGCGCGCAATCTGGTGATTGTGTCGGTGACCCTGGTGTTCGGCATTGGCGGCGTGCTGGTGGGAACCGGGACCGGTCCGGATGACTTCGGCCTGAAGGGCATTGCCCTGTGTGCGGTGGTAGCGATTGGCCTGAACCTGTTGCTGCCGGGTAATGATGGCTGGAAGAACAAGAAGCCGGATGAGCCGCTGATCTAACACATATGGCAGAACCTAATGTGGGAGGGGGCTTGCTCCCGATGGCAGTGTGTCAGTCAATTCATTAGCTGACTGACACACCGCTATCGGGGGCAAGCCCCCTCCCACATTTTTTGATCTTCAGTTTGGCTTAGAGCTCACCCAACCCATCGATCAGCGCCTGGTTCTGCTCCGGCGTACCGATGCTGATCCGCAGGAACTGGGCAATCCGCTCCTGCTTGAAGTGCCGCACGATCACCCCTTGCTCACGCAGCTTGGCCGCCAGGCCGGCTGCGTCGTGCCGTGGGTGGCGGGCAAAGATGAAGTTGGCCGCTGACGGCAACACTTCAAAGCCTTTACCTTCCAGTTGCGCGACCACCTTGTTGCGGTTGTCGATGACCAGTTGGCACGTCTTGTCGAAGTACGCCCGGTCCTCGAACGCCGCCGCCGCGCCGACAATCGCCAGGCGATCCAGCGGGTAGGAGTTGAAGCTGTTCTTGACCCGCTCCAGCGCTTCGATGAGGTCCGGGTGGCCCACGGCCAGGCCCACGCGCAAACCGGCCAGTGAGCGCGATTTGGACAGGGTCTGGGTCACCAGCAGGTTCGGGTAACGGTCCACCAGGCTGATGGCTGTTTCGCCGCCAAAGTCGATATAGGCTTCATCGACCACCACCACCGAATCCGGGCTGGCCTTGAGGATCTGCTCTACGGCGTCCAGCGCCAGCACACAGCCGGTGGGCGCGTTCGGGTTGGGGAAGATGATCCCGCCGTTGGGCCTGGCATAGTCCGCTACGCGGATCTGGAACTGCTCGTCCAACGGCACCGGGTCGGACTTGATGCCGTAGAGGCCGCAGTACACCGGATAGAAGCTGTAGCTGATATCCGGGAACAGCAACGGCAGCTCGTGCTGGAACAGGCCGTGGAAGATGTGCGCCAAGACTTCATCGGAGCCGTTACCGAGGAACACCTTGCCGGCGTCTATCCCGTAGTACTTGGCCACGGCCTGCTTGAGCAGGTCGCTGTTGGGGTCCGGGTACAGGCGCAGGTTGTCGTTCAACTCGGCCTGCATCGCAGCCAGCGCCTTGGGCGACGGGCCGTAGGGGTTTTCATTGGTGTTGAGCTTGACCAGCCTGGTCAGCTTCGGTTGCTCGCCGGGCACGTAAGGCACGAGGTCCTTGACGAAGGGGCTCCAGAATTTGCTCATGTGTTATTTCCCCTCTTCCAGGATTCGATACTCAGCACTACGGGCGTGGGCGCTCAGGGATTCACCACGGGCCAGCACCGAGGCGGTCTTGCCCAATTCGGAAGCGCCTTGTGGCGAGCAAAAGATGATCGACGAACGCTTCTGGAAGTCATACACCCCCAGCGGCGACGAGAAGCGCGCGGTGCCGGACGTCGGCAGCACGTGGTTGGGACCGGCGCAGTAGTCACCCAGGGCTTCGCTGGTGTGGCGGCCCATGAAGATCGCACCCGCATGGCGAATCGACGGCAGCCAGGCCTGTGGATCGGCCACGGACAGCTCCAGGTGCTCCGGCGCGATACGGTTGGCCACTTCGATAGCCTGTTCCATGTCACGCACCAGGATCAGCGCGCCACGGCCATTGATCGACTTCTCGATGATCTCGGCGCGGTCCATGGTCGGCAGCAGCTTATTGATGCTGGCGGCGACCTTGTCGAGGAACTCGGCGTCCGGGCTGACCAGGATCGCCTGGGCGTCCTCGTCGTGCTCGGCCTGGGAGAACAGGTCCATGGCGATCCAGTCCGGATCGGTCTGGCCGTCGCACACCACGAGAATTTCCGACGGGCCGGCGATCATGTCGATACCGACCTGGCCGAACACGTGGCGCTTGGCAGTGGCCACGTAGATGTTGCCGGGGCCGACCACCTTGTCGACCTTCGGCACGCTTTCAGTGCCATAAGCCAGGGCGGCAACCGCTTGGGCACCGCCGATGGTGAACACGCGGTCGACACCGGCAATGCAGGCGGCAGCCAGTACCAGTTCGTTGATTTCACCGCGCGGGGTCGGTACCACCATGACCACTTCGGTCACGCCGGCCACCTTGGCGGGAATCGCGTTCATCAACACCGACGAGGGGTACGAGGCCTTACCACCCGGCACGTACAAGCCGGCACGGTCCAGGGGCGTGACCTTCTGGCCCAATACGGTGCCGTCGGCCTCGGTGTAGCTCCAGGAATCCTGCTTCTGTTTTTCGTGGTAGCTGCGCACTCGGGTCGCGGCGACTTCGAGGGCCTGGCGCTGGGGCGCGGTGATGCGCGTCAGGGCCAGTTCCAGGCGTTCGCGGGGCAGGATCAGTTCGGACATGGACTTGACGTCCAGACCGTCGAACTGCCGGGTGAAATCCACCAGCGCCGCATCACCGCGCTCGCGCACGGCCTTGATAATGTCGAGGACCCGCTGGTTGACCGAGTCGTCGGACACGCTTTCCCAGCTCAGCAGATGATCCAGATGATGGGCGAAATCCGGGTCGGCAGCGTTGAGTCGGGCAATTGCAGTGGACGTGGTCATAGCGAGGGCCTCAATAGAATTGGCAAAAACTCAGGCGCCCTAAACTAGCAGTCGTTTCCGCTTGGGCACCTGAGAATTCTGGCTATGAGGCGGATAGACGGGCGCAGCTTTTCAGCTACGCGGGTGAGTCAACCGCGGTGTCGAGACTCCACTGCCTGGCGCAGGGTGTCGATCAACGCCTGGATACGGGCGTGCTGCATCTTCATCGACGCTTTGTTGACGATCAGCCGAGAGCTGATGTCGGCGATAAAGTCCTGTGGTTCGAGACCGTTGGCACGCAGGGTGTTGCCGGTGTCGACCACGTCGATGATCTTGTCGGCCAGGCCGATAAGCGGCGCCAGCTCCATCGAGCCGTAGAGCTTGATGATGTCGACCTGGCGGCCTTGCTCGGCGTAGTAGCGCTTGGCGACGTTGACGAACTTGGTGGCCACGCGCAGGCGGCCTTTAGGCTCGACATCACCGACACGGCCGGCGGTCATCAGCTTGCACAGGGCAATGCGCAGGTCCAGCGGCTCGTACAGGCCTTGGCCGCCGTATTCCATCAACACGTCTTTACCGGCGACACCGAGGTCGGCCGCGCCATGTTCAACATAGGTCGGCACGTCGGTAGCCCGTACGATCAGCAGGCGAACGTCGTCCTGGGTCGTCGGGATGATCAGCTTGCGGCTCTTGTCCGGATTCTCGGTCGGCACGATGCCCGCTTCAGCCAGAAGCGGCAAAGTGTCGTCAAGGATGCGGCCCTTGGACAGTGCAATGGTCAACATGGGAAACGTCAGTCCTTCATCAGGCTATTGCTGTCCGGTCGCAAACGGCGCCAGACACAGATCGAGGCCATGACAGCCTCGATTTGAAACAAACCAGTGTCTGTAGGAGCGAGCTTGCTCGCGAAAAACGTCAACGATAACGCGTTTATTCAGACTCAACGCGGTGCCCACGAGTTCTTCGCGAGCAAGCTCGCTCCTACAATGCAGTGGGACTAGCCCGGTACGCGGCGGATTTTCGCGCCGAGCATCTGCAGTTTTTCTTCGATGCACTCGTAGCCACGGTCGATGTGGTAGATGCGGTCGATCAGGGTATCGCCTTCGGCGATCAGCGCCGAGATCACCAGGCTGGCAGAAGCGCGCAGGTCGGTGGCCATGACTGGCGCGCCCTTGAGCTTCTCGGTGCCGGTCACGATGGCAGTGTTGCCTTCGACCTGGATCTTCGCGCCCATGCGGTGCAGTTCGTACACGTGCATGAAGCGGTTTTCGAAGATGGTCTCGATCACGGCCCCCGTGCCTTCGGCAATGGCGTTCAAGGAGATGAACTGCGCCTGCATGTCGGTCGGGAACGCTGGGTACGGAGCGGTACGCACGTTGACGGCTTTTGGCCGCTTGCCGTGCATGTTCAGCTCGATCCAGTCTTCACCGGTGGTGATTTCGGCACCGGCTTCGCGCAGTTTTTCCAGGACCGCTTCCAGGATGGTCGGATCGGTGTCCTTGACCTTGACGCGACCACCGGTGACGGCGGCAGCAACCAGGTAGGTACCGGTCTCGATACGGTCCGGCATCACTTTGTAGGTGGCCGGGTGCAGGCGTTTCACACCGTCGATGGTGATGGTGTCGGTGCCGGCGCCGGTGATGTTGGCACCCATGGCGATCAGGAAGTTGGCCAGGTCGACCACTTCAGGCTCGCGCGCAGCGTTTTGCAGCACACTGCGGCCGTTGGCCAAAGCAGCAGCCATCATGATGTTCTCGGTACCGGTCACACTGACGGTATCAAAGAAGAAGTTGGCGCCACGCAGGCCGCCTTCCGGCGCCTTGGCCTTGATGTAGCCGCCTTCGACGTCGATGGTCGCGCCCATGGCCTCAAGGCCACGGATGTGCAGGTCCACCGGACGCGAGCCAATGGCGCAACCGCCAGGCAATGCGACTTCGGCTTCGCCGAAACGAGCGACCATCGGGCCCAGTACCAGGATCGACGCACGCATGGTCTTCACCAGTTCGTACGGGGCGATCAGGGTCTTGATGGTGCGCGGGTCGATTTCGACGGACAGCTTCTCGTCGATTACCGGCTCGATACCCATGCGACCAAACAGCTCGATCATGGTGGTGATGTCGTGCAGGTGCGGCAGGTTGGCCACGGTCACAGGGCCATCGCACAGCAGGGTCGCAGCCAGGATCGGCAAGGCAGAGTTTTTCGCACCGGAAATGCGAATCTCGCCATCAAGGCGGGCACCGCCGGTAATAATCAATTTATCCATAAGAATCTCGACGCCTTGGGGGCTCAGGTGCGCTCGGCCCAGGCCGCGCGGCTGAAAAATTTCATAGTGACCGCGTGGATGCTGCCATCGGTGATCCACGGGTTCAAATGGGCATAGATCTGCTGCTGACGCTTGACCGGGCTGAGTGCCGCCAGTTCATCGCTAATCACGTTCAGCTGGAAGTTGCAGCCTTCGCCTTCAACTTCTACGTTCGTATCCGGCAGCTTTCCTTCAAGAAAGCTTTTAACTTCTAGGGCCTGCATGATCAACCTCTATCGGCGCCCAGTGCGCACGGGTCGCACATCATACAAAAAAGCCCCGCGCCTGCGAACCCCGCATAGCAGGACTCTGACGGGGGGCTTTATCGATAGTGTGTATTAAGGATGCGCCAACAGCTCGGTCAAACCGGAAACTTCGGCGATTTCACGCATGTCTTCGGGCAATGCACGAAGGGTGACCGACTTTTTGGCCGCTTCGGCATCGCGCATGAAACACAGCAGCAACGACAAGCCGACACTGCTGGACTTGGTTACCGCCGAGCAATCCAGCACCAGCGCAGGGGCCGTGCTGCTCTTGATCAGCGCCTGGCCCTGCTTGCGCAGGTCAGGCCCGGTGCGGTAATCGAGCACGCCGCTGAGGAACAGCTCGCCCGCGTCGCCGAGACGAACAGCCGACTCGGTCATTGCGCAGGTTTCCCGGCGGCTTTATCGGTCTCTTCCTTGGCCTTGGCGACTTCACCGGCCCAACCATTGATGGTTTTGTCCAGGTCGTTGCCATTGCGCTGCATGGCGTCGGCGAACTGGTCACGGAACAGCTTGCCGATGTTGATGCCGTTGATGATCACATTGCGCAGTTTCCACTCGCCATTGATCTTCTCCAGCGTGTACTGCACAGGGTAGACGGCACCATTGTTGCCCTTGACGCTCATGTTGACGCTGGTGCGGTCGCCCGACTCATCCCCGGCGGGAGCGACGGTAATGCCCTGGTTGTTGTACTCGAGCAAAGCGTTGCCATAGAACTGGAACAGGCCGCGCTTGAAGTTCTCCTGGAACGTCTGCATTTGCGCAGGGGTGGCCTTGCGCGAATATTTGACCGTCATGATGCTGCGAGAAATGCCTTCAGCATCGACGACCGGGCCCACGATGCTGTTCAGCGCCTCGTAGAATTTGCTCGGGTCTTGCTTGTACTGCTCTTTATTGGCAGTCAGGTCAGCCAACATCCTGTTGGTAGTGTCCTGCACCAGTTCGTGCGCAGAACCCGCTGCGTTGGCCATCAACGGCAGCGCTGCCAGCAGTACCAGGAGGCCACGTCGCAAGGTAGAGATCATGTACAGATTCCTCATTTGGCGTCTTTATTGACCGTATTGAGCAGGAATTTACCGATCAGGTCTTCAAGTACCAGCGACGACTGCGTGTCGTGGATGGTCGAGCCATCCTTGAGCAGGGCTGTTTCCCCGCCCACACTGACACCGATGTACTTCTCGCCCAGCAGGCCCGCAGTGAGGATAGATGCAGTGGAGTCGGTCGGCAGATTATCTACCTTCTTGTCCAGTTGCATCGTCACTCGACCGGTGAAGCTGTCGCGATCCAGATCGATTGCCGTGACCTTGCCGATAGTCACACCGGCCATGGTCACTTTAGCTCTGACAGTCAAACCGGCGATATTGTCGAAGTACGCGTAAAGTTTATAAGTATCGGCGGTGGGGCTGGCCGAAAGGCCGCTGACTCGCAGGGCCAGCAACAGTAAAGCCAGGATGCCAGCCAGCAAGAAAAGGCCGACACCGATTTCCACAGTGCGGTTTTGCATCAGAAATCTCCAAACATCAAGGCGGTCAAAATGAAGTCAAGGCCCAGTACTGCCAACGAGGCGTACACAACGGTCTTGGTGGTGGCGCGACTGATCCCTTCTGAAGTGGGCTCACAGTCATAGCCTTGGAATACGGCGATCCAGGTCACTACAAAGGCGAAGACGATGCTCTTTATGATGCCGTTGAGCACGTCACCGCTGAAGGTCACGCTGTTTTGCATGTTGGCCCAGTAGGAGCCGTCATAGACGCCCAGCCAGTCCACCGCCACCCACGAGCCGCCCCAGATACCAACCACGCTGAAGATCATCGCCAGCAACGGCAGGGAAATAAAGCCGGCCCACAGGCGCGGGGCAACAATGTACTTGAGCGGGTCCACGCCGATCATTTCCAGGCTGGACAACTGCTCGGTGGACTTCATGTTGCCGATTTCGGCGGTCAACGCAGAACCCGCACGCCCGGCGAACAGCAACGCGGTCACGACCGGCCCCAGTTCACGCAGCAGCGTCAGGGCAACCATCTGCCCCACCGCCTGCTCCGAACCGTAGCTGGACAGGATATTGAAGCCCTGCAACGCCAGCACCATCCCGATGAACACCCCGGAGACGACAATGATCACCAGGGACATCACGCCCACCGAATGCAGCTGCTTGATCAACAGGCCGAAGCCGCCACCAATGCCACCGCGGCCGAGCAACGCGTGAAACAGGAAAATCGTCGAGCGGCCCAGCACTTCGACGATGTCGATACCGGATCGACCGAAAAGGCGAACCTTCTCGATGAGAGATGTCTTGCGCATCAGCGCTTCCCCAGAAGGTCTGAGCGGTAATCCGCTGCCGGAAAGTGAAAAGGCACAGGGCCATCGGGATCGCCGGTCATGAATTGGCGAATACGCGGGTTGTCGGCGTTCATCAGCTCTTCAGGCGTACCCTGCCCCAGCACCTGGCCATCGCCGACTACATAAAGGTAATCGGCAATGCTCGCGGTTTCTGCAAGGTCGTGGGAGACCACGATGCTGGTGATACCCAGCGCATCGTTGAGCAGACGGATCAGGCGTACCAGCACGCCCATGGCAATCGGATCCTGGCCGACGAAGGGCTCGTCGTACATGAGGATCTGCGGGTCGAGGGCAATGGCGCGCGCCAGGGCCACGCGGCGCTTCATGCCGCCGGACAGTTCGTCGGGCATCAGGTCGATGGCGCCGCGAAGGCCCACGGCCTGCAATTTCAGCAACACAATGTCACGAATCATTTCATCGGACAGCTGGGTATGCACCCGCAACGGAAACGCCACGTTCTCGAACACATCGAGGTCGGTAAACAGCGCGCCGCTCTGGAACAGCACCCCCATATGCTTGCGCGCATCGAACAGATCGCTGCGCGACAGTGTCGGCAGGTTCTGGCCGTTGACCCATACTTCACCGGCGCTGGGGCGCAATTGCATGCCCATCAGACGCAGCAGCGTGGTCTTGCCGCAACCGGACGGCCCCATGATGCCCGTGACCTTGCCGCGGGGAATGCGAATATCGACGTTATTGAAGATGCTGCGCGTCCCGCGCTTGAAGGTCAGTCCCTTCAGCTCGACCGCGTAGGCGTTATCGGCACTCATCTAAACTCCTTGGGATGCAGCCTCTCACTCAGACACCATGCATGCGACAAACGTTTGCAACGGTGACGCATATAGATAGCCACATGGGCTGGGCGGACCGAACTGGCGGCGAACTATATCACTGCTGGTACAGGGCGCCCAAGGCCGGAACTGCGCTAGTTCAGTTTAAGGACAGGGAAAAAACGTTGCTGGCTATGTTACTGAGGATCGATCTCAGGCATTCGTTGAATAAAGCCTGACGAACTTGCGTGAGGGAATTGATCATTACCGCTATAATCGCCGACTTTTCGTCAGGCTATACGACTTCAGACATGAGCCAATCCAGCGACCTTATTCAATCCGCGCAACGCACCATCCGCCTCGAAGTTGAAGCCGTAGAAGGCTTGCTGGCCCATATCGACGCAGATTTCGTACGCGCCTGCGAGATGATCCTGGCCAGCAAGGGCCGTGTTGTCGTGGTCGGCATGGGCAAATCGGGCCACGTCGGCAACAAGATCGCCGCCACCCTGGCCAGCACCGGGACCACCGCATTTTTCGTGCATCCGGCCGAAGCCAGCCACGGCGACATGGGCATGATCACCAAGGATGACATCATCCTGGCGCTGTCCAACTCCGGCACCACCAACGAAATCGTGACCCTGCTGCCGCTGATCAAGCGCCTGGGCATCAAGATGATCAGCCTCACCGGCAACCCGGAATCCACCCTGGCCAAGGCCGCCGACGTGAACCTGAATGTTCACGTGGACCACGAGGCCTGCCCGCTGAACCTGGCGCCGACCTCCTCCACCACCGCCGCCCTGGTCATGGGCGACGCCCTCGCCGTGGCGCTGCTGGAAGCCCGTGGATTCACCGCTGAAGACTTCGCATTTTCCCACCCGGGTGGCGCCCTGGGCCGCCGCCTGCTGCTGAAAGTGGAAAACGTCATGCATTCGGGCGAGGAATTGCCCCACGTCCAGCGCGGCACCCTGCTGAAGGACGCGCTGATGGAAATGACCCGCAAGGGCCTGGGCATGACCGTGATCCTGGAAGCCGACGGGCGCCTGGCCGGGGTATTCACTGACGGTGACCTGCGCCGCACCCTGGACCGCACCATCGATATCCGTACCGCGACCATCGACGCCGTGATGACCCCCCATGGCAAGACTGCACGCCCTGAAATGCTGGCAGCCGAAGCATTGAAGATCATGGAAGACCACAAGATCGGCGCGCTGGTGGTGGTCGATAGCGACGACCACCCGGTGGGCGCCCTGAACATGCACGACTTGCTGCGTGCGGGAGTGATGTAAATGACCAGCGACCTGTTGCAACGCGGCAAACACATCAAACTGGCGATTTTCGACGTTGACGGCGTGCTGACCGATGGCCGCCTGTACTTTCTCGAAGACGGCAGCGAATTCAAGACGTTCAATACCCTCGACGGCCAGGGCATCAAGATGCTGATGGCTTCGGGCGTGCAAACGGCGATTATCAGCGGCAGAAAAACCCCCGTTGTGGAACGCCGCGCACAAAACCTCGGTATTCCTCACCTGTATCAGGGCCGCGAGGATAAACTGGTGGTTCTGGACGAGCTTCTTGGCCAACTCAACCTAAGCTATGAGCAGGTCGCCTATCTGGGCGATGATCTGCCCGACTTGCCGGTCATTCGCCGAGTGGGCCTGGGAATGGCCGTCGCCAATGCGGCGACGTTTGTTCGCGAGCACGCCCATGGCGTCACCACCGCCCGTGGCGGCGAAGGTGCCGCCCGCGAGTTCTGTGAACTGATCCTGCGAGCCCAGGGCAGTCTTGAAGCGGCCCACGCCGCCTACCTATAGAGCGTTTTATGCTGAGTAAAAAGATTCGCAACTTCCTGCTATTCGGAGTCATCGCCGCGCTGTTCCTCGCGGTGGGCTACTGGAATATCAGCCCGGGGCGCTTCCTCGACCAGCCTGCAGCGCAGGTTGAAGAAGGGGCTATCGACTATTACGCAACCAATGCCTACAGCGTGCAGTTCCTGCCTGACGGCAAGGTGCAGTACGAAATGACCTCGGACAAAGTCGAGCATTTGAAGGCCACCGAAGTCACCCTGCTGACCAACCCGGACCTGAACCTGTACCGCGGCACCGAGTTCCCATGGCATGTCACGAGCAAGCGTGGCGAGGTGAACCCGGACGGCACCGAGGTAGAACTGATTGACTCGGTACGCGTTGCGCGTACTGACGCCAAAAAACGTGACACCGTGATTACCAGCAGTCGCATGACCGTATTCCCACAGAAGCAATATGCGCAGACCGAGCAAGACGTTAGAATCGACGGCGCTGGCGGTGTATCGACTGGCAAGGGAATGAAAGCGTATTTGAAAGAAAGCAGGATACACCTGCTATCGAACGTAAGAGGACAGTATGAGGCTCGTTAAAACTCTCCCTATTTTGCTCGGTCTGGGCGCAGCACTGGGAAGCGTGAGCGCCTGGGCTCTGCCGAACGATAGCCAGCAACCGATCCACATCTCGGCTGACGATGCGCAACTGGATGACAAGCAAGGCGTCGCCACCTATACCGGCGGCGTGATCATCACCCAGGGCTCGATGAAGATCACCGGCAACACGGTGACACTGACGCGCACCCAGGCGGGCGATATCGACGTGGTGACTTCGGTGGGCAACCTGGCGTACTTCGAACAGAAGCAGTCGGCTACCGACACCGGCCCGATGAAGGGCTACGGCAAGACCATCCAGTATCACGCCCAGCAGAATCGCATCGTGCTGATCGACCAGGCCAAGGTACTCAGCCCCGATGGCAACTCCACGGAAGGCGAGAAGATCACCTATGACACCGTGAAGCAGATCGCCAACGCCGGTCGCGCCAATGGCAGCAAGGTCACCGCGCCACGCCCACGTATCGACATGGTTATCCAGCCGAAGAAGAAGGCCGAGTAATGGCAACCCTGAAAGCCCAGCATCTGGCCAAGGCCTATAAAAGCCGTCAGGTCGTGCGCGACGTCAGCCTGTCGATCGACAGCGGCCAGATCGTCGGCTTGCTTGGCCCTAACGGCGCCGGCAAGACCACCTGCTTCTACATGATCGTCGGCCTGGTCCAGGCGGACCAAGGTCGCGTACTGATCGACGACCTGGATGTGAGCCACCAGCCAATGCACGGCCGTGCCCGCGCAGGTATCGGCTATCTTCCGCAGGAAGCGTCGATCTTCCGCAAGCTGTCGGTATCCGACAACATCATGGCCATCCTTGAAACCCGCAAGGAACTCGACCGTGAAGGCCGCCGCAAAGAATTGGAAAGCCTGCTGCAGGAATTCCACATCAACCACATTCGCGACAACCTTGGCATGAGCCTGTCCGGTGGTGAGCGTCGTCGCGTGGAAATCGCCCGCGCCCTGGCCACTGCCCCCAAGTTCATCCTGCTGGACGAACCGTTTGCCGGCGTCGACCCTATCTCGGTCGGCGACATCAAGCAGATCATCCACCACCTCAAGGCCAAGGGGATCGGTGTACTGATCACCGACCACAACGTGCGTGAGACCCTCGATATCTGCGAAACCGCGTATATCGTCAACGATGGCCAGCTGATCGCCGAGGGCGACTCTGCCACCATCCTGGCCAACGAACTGGTCAAGGAAGTGTACCTGGGTCACGAGTTCCGCCTGTAAGGCCGCCTGCAAAAACAAGGCGGTGGCAGGTCGTTTGCCCGATGCGCGGGAGTCAATGAAAACCTCCGGATTTTTATTGTTACCGCGCTCTAGGCAAAGCCCCCGATATCAGGCATATAATTTGCTTATGTTTGGCGCTCACGCGCCCTGTCGTGGATGGCGCATTGCGCCGGCGAATAAGGTGTTAAGCCCCTGCCATGAAACCATCGCTAGTCCTGAGAATGGGCCAGCAGCTGACGATGACACCGCAGCTGCAACAGGCCATCCGCCTGCTCCAATTGTCGACCCTGGACCTGCAACAGGAAATCCAGGAGGCCCTGGAGTCCAATCCGATGCTCGAACGCCAGGAAGAAGGCGACGACTTCGATAATGCAGACCCATTGGCCGACAACATCGAGCAAAAACCCAATTCCGACGTACAGGAACCCTCCTACCAGGAAACCGCCCCCACGGTGGATAACCTTGAGGAAGGCGATTGGAACGAACGCATTCCCAACGAACTCCCGGTGGACACCGCCTGGGAGGACGTCTACCAGACCAGCGCCAGCAGCCTGCCCAGCAATGACGATGACGAGTGGGACTTCACCACCCGCACTTCCGCCGGCGAGAGCCTGCAGAGCCATCTGCTGTGGCAACTGAACCTCGCGCCGATGTCGGACACCGATCGCCTGATCGCCGTGACCCTGATCGACTGCATCAATAACCAGGGTTACCTGGACGAGACCCTCGAAGAGATTCTCGAGGCCTTCGACCCGGAACTGGACATCGAGCTGGACGAAATCGAAGCGGTCCTGCACCGCATCCAACAGTTCGAGCCCGCCGGCATCGGTGCCCGCAACCTGAGCGAATGCCTGCTGCTGCAACTGCGCCAGCTGCCCGCCAAGACCCCATGGCTCGCCGAGGCCCAGCGCCTGGTCACCGACTATATCGACCTGCTGGGCAGCCGCGACTATAGCCAGTTGATGCGGCGCATGAAGCTCAAGGAAGACGACCTGCGCCAGGTCATCGAGCTGGTGCAAAGCCTCAACCCGCGTCCAGGCTCGCAGATCGAGTCCAGCGAAGCCGAATACGTCGTTCCCGACGTGATCGTGCGCAAGGACAACGAGCGCTGGTTGGTGGAACTGAACCAGGAGTCGGTGCCGCGCCTGCGGGTCAACCCGCAATATGCCGGTTTTGTGCGCCGTGCCGACACCAGCGCCGATAACACCTTCATGCGCAACCAGTTGCAGGAAGCGCGCTGGTTCATCAAGAGCCTGCAGAGCCGCAACGAAACCCTGATGAAAGTGGCCACCCAGATCGTCGAGCATCAGCGCGGCTTCCTGGAATATGGTGACGAGGCGATGAAACCGCTGGTCCTGCACGACATCGCAGAAGCGGTGGGCATGCACGAATCGACGATTTCCCGGGTGACCACACAAAAATTCATGCATACCCCACGGGGCATATATGAGCTGAAATACTTTTTCTCCAGTCATGTCAGCACATCCGAAGGCGGCGAATGCTCGTCCACGGCGATCCGCGCAATCATCAAAAAACTGGTTGCTGCGGAAAATCAGAAAAAGCCGTTGAGTGACAGCAAGATCGCTGGTTTACTGGAGGCACAAGGCATTCAGGTCGCCCGTCGAACCGTCGCCAAGTACCGCGAGTCCCTTGGGATCGCGCCTTCCAGCGAGCGTAAGCGTTTGATGTGACGGGCGGGCCACAGCGTTCCAGTGGCGGGTATTCCTACCCGCCGCTTTATGCACTGGCAACGAAGGAGAAGCTGTATGCAAGTCAACATCAGTGGACACCATGTAGAAGTCACCCCTCCACTACGCGACTACGTCGAGCAGAAGCTGAGGAAGCTTGAGGGTCATTTCGACAAGATCACCAACGTGCAGGTCATCATGAAGGTCGACAAGCTTCAGCAGAAAATCGAAGCGACTCTTCAGATACCCGGTGGAGAAGTGGTCGCCAATGCCGAACATGAAGACATGTATGCATCAATCGACTTGCTCACCGACAAGCTTGACCGCCAACTCAAAAAGCATAAGGAAAAGAATCTGAGCCTGCTCCAGGGCACAGGTCGTTAACTCTCCCCCCATGATCCGACTTGAAACCATCCTGACCCCCGGCCGTTCCCTCGTGAACGTGCCGGGCGGCAGCAAGAAGAAAGCCCTCGAACAAATTGCCAACCTGATCAGCAGCCAAGTGCCTGAGCTGGAGATGCAAGATGTCTTTGAGGCTCTGATTGCCCGTGAAAAACTCGGCTCCACCGGTTTTGGCAACGGCATCGCCATTCCCCACTGCCGCCTCAAAGGCTGCGAGACACCTGTCAGCGCCCTGCTGCACCTGGACGCACCTATCGATTTCGACGCGATCGACGGCGCCCCGGTAGACCTGCTGTTTGTTCTGCTGGTCCCACAGGCCGCCACCGACGCACACCTGGAACTGCTTAGGCAGATCGCAAGCATGCTCGACCGCAAGGAAGTACGCGACAAACTGCGCAGTGCCAGTAGCAACGAGGCGCTGTATCAAGTTGTCCTGGATGAGCAAAACGGGCAGTAATCATGCGTTTGATCATCGTCAGCGGCCGCTCCGGCTCGGGTAAAAGTACCGCCCTCAACGTCCTTGAGGACAACGGCTTCTATTGCATCGACAACCTGCCCGCCGGCCTGCTCCCGGAATTGGCGGAACGGGCACTGATCCATACCGAATTGGCCCAGCCCCTGGTCGCCGTTTCGATTGACGCCCGCAACCTGCCGAGCCACCTCACGCGCTTTCCTGAATTGCTCGAAGAGGTGCGCGCCAAGCACATTCATTGCGATGTGCTGTATCTGGACGCCGACGAAGAAACCCTGCTCAAGCGCTTCTCAGAGACCCGCCGACGTCACCCCCTCAGCAGCCCGCACCGTTCCCTGGCCGAAGCCATCGAGGACGAAACCAAGCTGCTGGGGCCGATCATTGACCTCGCCGACCTCAAGATCAACACCACCAGCCTCAACCTGTACCAGTTGCGCGATGCCATCAAGCTCCGCCTGCTGAACCAGCCGGAGCCTGGCACGGCATTTCTGGTCGAGTCCTTTGGTTTCAAGCGTGGCATGCCGGTGGATGCCGACCTGGTGTTCGACGTGCGCTGCCTGCCCAATCCTTATTGGAAGCCGGAACTGCGCGACCAGTCGGGGCTGGATCAGCCTGTGGCCGATTACCTGGCCGCGCAACCGGATGTGGAGGAGATGTTCCAGGACATTTCCAGCTACCTGCTCAAATGGTTGCCGCGCTTTGCCGCGAGCAACCGAGCCTATGTCACCATTGCCATCGGCTGCACCGGCGGTCACCACCGCTCTGTCTACCTGACCGAGCGCCTGGGCCAGGTGCTGCAACAAACCCTCAAGAACGTCCAGGTTCGCCACCGCGACCTTAGCTGAAAGGAACACCCCCGCGATGCCCGCTCTGGAAATTGAAATCATCAACAAGCTGGGCCTGCATGCCCGTGCCTCGGCCAAATTCGTCGGTATTGCCGGGCAGTTCCCTTGCCAGATCCGCGCCGGGCGTACACCTGAGAGCATGGTCGATGGCAAAAGCATCATGGCGATGATGATGTTGGCGGCCGGCAAGGGCACCAAGATTCATTTGAGCACCGAGGGCGAGCAAGAGCAGGAAGCAATGGACGCCCTGGTGGCGCTGATCAACAACTTCTTTGATGAGGGTGAGTAACCCCTACCCCCGCTGAGGCCTCACCCCAAGGCGGTATCCATCACCATCATCAAGCAGAACCCCATGCACAACCCCAGGCTCGCGAGTTTTTCGTGACCGTTGCGGCGCGACTCCGGGATCACTTCGTGGGTGACCACCAACAGCATCGCGCCAGCGGCCAGTGCCAGGCCCAACGGTAACAGCACCTCGGCCAGGGTCACCAGCCAGGCGCAAAGCACGGCGAACACCGGCTCTACCAAGCCTGACGCGGCGCCGATCAGGAACGCCCTGATCCGCGACATCCCTGCCCCAGCCAATACCAGCGCAATGACCAGGCCTTCGGGCACATCCTGCAAAGCAATGCCCATGGCCAAGCTGTCGGCATCCGGCATGCCGCCGCCGGCTGAGACGCCAACGGCCATGCCTTCGGGGATATTGTGGGCGATGATGGCAAACACGAACAGCCAGATACGCGGTGGAATCACCGGTTTATCCGGTGTGCCCACCAACATCTCCGGGCTGGCGCCGGAGACCTTGCGGTCCACCAGATACAGACCGAATGCCCCCAGCATGATGCCGAAGCTGATCAGCCCACCTGCCCCCCAGGGCGAAAGACCAAGGGCTTCGGCCGCAGCAATTCCCGGCACGACCAGCGAAAACGCGGTCGCCGCCAGCATCACACCGGCACCGAAGCCCAACAAGGTATCGCTCAACGCCACCGGCATCCGCCGAATCACCAAGACCGGAACCGCCCCCAGCGCCGTGCCAAGCGCGCAAATCGCCCCGCCCTGCAGGGCGCGCATGATGCGCGGTGCCAGATCCAGCCAGGCCAGCCCGTGGGCCACCAGCAATGCAGTACCTGCCAACAGCAGCAGCGAACCAAACGCATAACGAAACATTCGCACGCTGCTGATCGCCAGTGTTTCAGTGCCCATAGTCGGCCTTAGATCTTGTTATGGAAGTGAATGTCAGGCCAACGCGGCCTGATAGCGTGCGGCGACTTCCGGCCAGTTGATAACACTGTAGAAGGCGTTGATGTATTCAGGTCGACGGTTCTGGTAGCGCAGGTAGTAAGCATGCTCCCAGACGTCCAGGCCGAGGATCGGCGTGTTGCCATTCATCAACGGGCTGTCCTGGTTGCCGCTGCTTTCCACTATCAGCGTCTTTTGCGGAGTGACACTCAACCACGCCCAGCCGCTGCCGAAACGGGTCAAGGCGGCCTTGGTGAAGGCTTCCTTGAAACTGTCGAAACCGCCGAGTTGCTCTTCTACAGCTTTTCCCAATGCGCCGTCGGGCTTGCCGCCACCTTTAGGCGACATCACCGCCCAGAACAGCGAGTGGTTGGCATGGCCGCCGCCTTGGTTGATGACGGCCGCACGCAGTTTTTCCGGCAGTTGCTGCACGCTGGACACCAGTTTTTCTACAGGCCAGCCCGCAAACTCGGTGCCCTCGACCGCCGCATTGAGGTTATTGATGTAGGTCTGGTGGTGCTTGGTGTAGTGAATCTCCATGGTTTGCGCATCGATATGCGGTTCCAGGGCATCGTAGGCATAGGGCAAGGCAGGCAAGGTGTAGGTCATATCAATGTGCTCCGTATTGAGACGGTGTCGGCTGCACCGCAGTACCGCCCAGCAAGCGATGGGTGCGCGGGTACTCACCGTGATCGCTGATGAAATTCAACAGTTCGACGTAAGTCTTGCTGCTCTGGCGCAGCGCCGCTTCCCGCAGCTGCGGGCTCAGGCGCACGTCCTGCATGGCCTGGAGCAAGCGCTGGTGAATAGCGCAGAGGTATTCGGCGCTTTCCTCGGGCTGATTCAGGCGCAGGTGCAAATCCGCCAGGTTGTGATGGGAAATGACGCAAGCCGCTACTGCTTCGTCGGCATTCGCCCAGCGCTCGAACAACACTTGAGCCAGGGCCAGGGCTTGCAGATAGGCCTCGCGAGCGTCAACCAATTCGCCCTGCATAAAGCAGCGATTGGCGCGTTCGATCGTGCGTTTCCAGTGCTCCATGGTGAGCCTCCAAAGCAGGGTCGGTGATTACACGCCGCCGGCCGTGAGCTTCTCCGGATCCAACAGGACTTCCAGTTGGCTACGGGGCAGGTCGGTGTGCTCAAGGGCCACCTCAATCACCGGGCGGCCCTGCTGATAGGCCTTCTTGGCAATCTCAGCGGCCTTTTGGTAACCAATGATCGGGTTGAGTGCGGTGACCAGGATCGGGTTGCGCGACAGCGCTTCCTTGAGCTTGGCTTCGTTGACCTTGAAGCTGGCGATCGCCTTGTCTGCCAGCAGACGGCTGGCATTGGCCAGCAACTCGAGGCTGCTGAGCAGGTTCTGGGCAATGATCGGCAGCATCACATTCAGCTCGAAATTGCCGGATTGGCCAGCGACGGTGATCACCGTGTCATTGCCGATGACTTGGGCAGCCACCATGGCGGTCGCTTCCGGAATCACCGGGTTGACCTTGCCTGGCATGATCGAAGAGCCCGGCTGCAGGCCCTCCAGTTCGATTTCCCCCAGGCCGGCCAGCGGGCCGGAGTTCATCCAGCGCAGGTCATTGGCGATTTTCATCAGCGACACGGCGGTAGCTTTCAACTGGCCGGAGACGGCGACGGCAGTGTCCTGGGAGCCGATCAGCGCAAACAGATTCTTGCCCGGCGTGAATTTCACGCCTGCCAGGCTGCTGAGCTGTTGACTGAAACGCACGGCGAATTCCGGGTGCGCATTAATCCCGGTGCCCACCGCCGTACCGCCCTGGGCCAGAGCCTGCAGGGCCGGTAATAAATCCTGCAGGTGACCGATATTGGCCTTGAGTTGCTGCGCCCATCCATTGAGGACCTGGCTCATGCGCACGGGCATGGCGTCCATCAGGTGCGTGCGGCCGGTCTTGATGAATGGGTGAACCTCTTCGGCTTTCTGCTCGATCACCTGCACCAGGTGCAGCAGGGCCGGCAGCGTTTGCTCGTGCAGCACCAGCGCAGCACTGACATGGATGGTGGTCGGAATGATGTCGTTGCTGCTTTGACCGCAGTTCACATGATCGTTGGGATTGACCGCTTCGCCGAGCAAGCGGCTGGCGAGCGTCGCAATCACTTCGTTGGCATTCATGTTTGAACTGGTGCCGGAACCGGTCTGGAAGATATCCACCGGGAAATGCCGCATGTAATCGCCTTCAAGCAAGCCTTGGGCGGCATCGACAATGGCTTTGCCCTGCCCTTCGCTGATCTGCTTGAGGTCGACGTTGACCTTGGCGGCTGCGGCCTTGGCCAGGATCAGTGCGCGAATGAATTGCGCCGGCATGCGTTGGTGGCTGATCGGAAAGTTGTTCACCGCGCGCTGGGTCTGCGCACCGTACAAGGCCTCGGCGGGGACTTGCAGTTCGCCCATGCTGTCGCGTTCGATACGGGTGTTACTCATCGGAAGATCCTTGCACCAGGTCAGAAACGGAAATGGAGGGAAGCAATTCGCAGGTCGCCAATTGCCAGGCAAAGGTCTGCCAGCGCTTGAGGCGGCAGGCACAGTGAGAGAGTTTTTCCAGGTCGCGCAGTGGGCGCCAGGCTTGATCCAGACACAGGGATCGCCAATGCCACGGCAGTGCAATATCGCTGGCGGTGTCGATCAGCAGGCGGAATGAGGTTTCAGCGATGGTCCACGGATGGGTCGCGGTACAACACGCCAGGTATCGGCCCTCGTTGAGGTAATGTTCGATCAGGCGAGGCTCATTGGGATCCAGACCACAGCGAATCTGGCGACTCATCCAGCGCCAGCTTTCCAGGTAAGGATCCTCATGCAGGACAGAACTCATGATCCACACTCATCCGGTAATGATATTTATTATTAAATGATATTGAGAATCAAAACAAGAGTGGCACCTCAATCCCCCTGAAACACGCCCACAAAAAAGGCGCGCCATCCGTAAGAGGGCGCGCCTTTTTGTGAAGCTGTAGCGGGATTAACTGCCTGCGACGGTCATCCGCTCGATCAGCACCGAGCCTGTGCGAATATTGCTGCGCAGTTCCAGGTCATTTCCCACGGCAACGATCTGCTTGAACATATCGCGCATGTTGCCGGCGATGGTCACTTCCTGGACGGCAAACTGAATCTCACCGTTTTCCACCCAGAAGCCCGCCGCGCCACGGGAATAATCCCCAGTGACCATATTCAGGCCATGGCCCATCAATTCGGTTACCAGCAGGCCACGTCCCATGCGACGCAACAGCGCCGCCTGGTCTTCGTCGCCATGGGTCACGAAAAGGTTATGCACGCCACCGGCGTTGGCGGTGCTTGGCAGGCCGAGTTTGCGGCCTGAGTAGGTGCCGAGTACGTAAGACACCAGCTCCCCGTTTTCGACGAACGGCTTGGCATACGTGGCCAGGCCGTCCCCATCGAACGCCGAACTGCCCATGGCCCGCATCAAGTGCGGACGCTCATCGATGGTCAGCCACTCGGGAAACAACGTCTGGCCGATCGCCCCTTCAAGGAACGAAGACTTGCGATACAGGTTGCCGCCGGAAATGGCACTCAGGAAACTGCCGAACAAACCGCCTGCCAGCTCCGCCGAAAACAGTACAGGCACTTCACAGGTCGGCACCGGACGCGCGCCCAGGCGGCTCGCGGCACGTTGTGCGGCACGTTGACCAATGCTGGCCGGATCTGCCAGCAATTCACCCTGACGACTTACGTCGTACCAGTAATCACGCTGCATCTGGCCATTGGCCTCGGCGATCATCACGCAGCTCAGACTATGGCGCGTGGACGCATACCCGCCGATAAACCCGTGGCTGTTGCCGTAGACGCGACAGCCCTGATGCGTGTTCAACGTGGTGCCATCGGCGTTCTTGATGCGGGTATCGGCATCGAACGCCGCCGCTTCGCAGGTCAGCGCCAGCTCGATGGCCCGCTCGGGCGTGATGTCCCAGGCATGGAACAGATCGAAATCCTTCAAGTCCTTGGCCATCAGCGCCTTATCGGCCAAGCCCGAGCTTTCATCCTCAGAGGTGTGCTGGGCAATCGCCAACGCGGCGGCAACCGTTTCGCGTATGGCCTCCGGACCGCTGGCCGACGTACTGGCCGAACCTTTGCGCTGCCCCACATACAAGGTGATGCCAAAGCCCTGGTCACGGTTGAATTCGACGGTTTCCACTTCCCGTTGACGTACCGACGTCGACAACCCCTGCTCCAGCGACACCGCCACTTCACAGGCACTGGCCCCCTGGCGCTTGGCCTCGGCAAGGATCTGCTCGACTTGTTCCTGCAGGGCCGGTAACGCTTGCGGACCGACGCTTTGGGCTGCACTCATGGTTTTCTCCACTCAAATTCTGCTTTCGGCTAAGGCCATCGAGCGACCGGGCCGGACAAGCGGCCCCCGACTGGTTATCATGGCGGCGTTTCTTTGCGGACTGCCACCATGGTTGATTCTTACGACGACTCCCTCGATGGGGAGAAAAGCAAAACCCAGGTCAAACGTGAGCTGCATGCTCTGGTCGACCTGGGCGAGCGCCTTACAACGCTCAAGAAAGACTTGATTGCAAAACTGCCACTGACCGACGAAATGCGCCGGGCGCTTGCGGACGCACCCAAGCACACCGCGAATATCGCGCGTAAACGGCACATCATGTTTATCGGCAAGCTGATGCGCGATCAGGACACTGACGCCATTCTCGCCTTGCTTGATCAAACCGATGCCTCCACTCGCCAGTACAACGAACGTTTCCACAACCTGGAACGTTGGCGTGACCGCCTGATCTCGGGCGATGACGCGGTGCTGGAGAAATTCGTGCTGGACTACCCGGACGCCGACCGCCAGCAACTGCGCTCCCTGATCCGTCAGGCCCAGCACGAGCAGGCGCATAACAAGGCGCCGGCCACCAGCCGTAAAATCTTCAAATACATCCGTGAGCTGGACGAGACTCAACGCGGCCTGCGTTGATGCCCTTCCCCGGGTGGCGATCTTCGCCACCCGAAGCTCCACCCCTTACGACCCCGTGCCACCCACGGTGATCGCATCAATTTTCAGCGTTGGCTGGCCGACCCCTACCGGCACCGACTGCCCATCCTTCCCGCACATGCCCACACCACTGTCCAGGGCCAGGTCGTTGCCGACCATCGACACCTTGCTCATGGCTTCCGGGCCATTGCCAATCAACGTTGCCCCTTTGACCGGCGCGGTAATCCTGCCGTCTTCGATCAGGTACGCCTCGCTGGTAGAGAACACGAACTTGCCGCTGGTGATATCCACCTGGCCGCCGCCAAGGTTGGCGCAGTAGATGCCGCGCTTCACCGAGGCGATGATCTCCGCCGGGTCGCTTTCGCCACCGAGCATGTAGGTGTTGGTCATGCGGGGCATCGGCAGGTGCGCATAAGATTCGCGACGGCCGTTACCGGTGCGCGCAACGCCCATCAGGCGGGCATTGAGCTTGTCCTGCATGTAGCCCTTGAGCACACCGTTTTCAATCAAGGTGGTGCATTCGGTCGGCGTGCCTTCATCATCGACGCTCAACGAGCCGCGGCGACCGGCCAGGGTGCCATCATCGACAATGGTGCACAGCTTGGACGCAACCATCTCGCCCATGCGCCCGCTGTAGGCGGAACTGCCTTTGCGGTTGAAATCGCCTTCCAGGCCATGGCCCACGGCCTCGTGCAGCAATACGCCGGACCAGCCCGGGCCCAACACCACCGGCAACGTGCCGGCCGGCGCAGGAATGGCTTCCAGGTTCACCAACGCCTGGCGCAAAGCCTCACGGGCATAGCCCATGGCACGGTCGTCGGTGAGGAAGTAACGGTAGTCGGTACGCCCGCCGCCGCCGTGGCCGCCACGCTCGCGGCGGCCGTTCTGCTCGACGATCACGCTGACATTGAAACGCACCAGCGGCCGCACGTCCGCCGCCAGCCCCCCGTCGGTGGACGCCACCAGGATGCGTTCCCACACACCGGCCATGCTCACCGAGACCTGCTGGATACGCGGGTCCAGGGCGCGGGTGGCCGCATCGATACGCTTGAGCAACTCGACCTTTTCCGCGCGGCTGATCACTTCCAGGGGGTTGTCCGGCGCATACAACTGCGCCACGTCCTGGGTACTGAACGCCTGTACCGTGCCATGTTGGCCGGCACGGGAGATCGAACGCGCAGCACGTGCGGCCAGGCCCAACGCCTCCAGGGTGATCGCGTTACTGTAGGCAAAACCGGTCTTTTCACCGGATTGCGCACGAACGCCTACACCTTGGTCAAGATTGAAACTGCCTTCCTTGACGATGCCATCTTCCAGGGCCCAGGACTCGGAGATCTGCCCCTGGAAATACAGGTCGGCGGCATCGATGCCTGGCCCGGCCAGATCGCCGAGCACGGTTTGCAAACTTTCGATGGTCACGCCACCGGGTGCCAGGAGGTGTTCACTGACTGAGGACAACAACTCGCTCATAGGTTTGGCCTTAAATTCATCGTTCTGAAGCAGGCCGCTGGGCGCCCTGCGAGAAAAAGCGCCGATGGTTGACCACCGGCATGCGCGCCCGTATCGACGCCTGTTCACTGCTATCGCGTTCGGCCAGCAACACCGCTTCGCCTTGATCCTGTTGTGCCAGCACCCGGCCCCATGGGTCGACGATCGCCGCATGACCATAAGTTTCCCGTGGCCCTGGATGCACACCGCCCTGGGCGGCCGCCAGCAGGTAACACTGGGTCTCGATGGCCCGTGCACGAATCAGCACATCCCAGTGGGCGGCACCGGTCACGGCGGTAAAGGCCGAGGGCGCGGTAATCAATTCAGCCCCCGCCGCGCGCAGCTCGCTGTACAGCTCGGGGAAGCGCAGGTCGTAACAGACCGTCAGGCCCAAACGGCCAACCGGCGTATCCGCCACCACCACGTTGCTCCCGAAAGCATAGTCATCGGACTCCCGATAGCGACCCCGGGCGTCCGCCACGTCCACATCAAACAAATGCAGCTTGTCGTAACGGGCGACGACTTCGCCGCGATCATCGACCAGCAGCGAGCAGGCATTGGATTTGGCGTGCGGTTGATCCTTGGGCGGCAACGGCAGCGTGCCAGCCACTATCCATAAGGTGAGGTCGCGGGCGGTCTGTTTCAACCATGGCAGGATCGGACCTTCACCCAGCGCCTCGGCGCGGCCGATATCCGCCACGTCGCGGCGGCCCATGGCGGCAAAGTTTTCCGGCAGCACCGCCAGCTTCGCACCGCCGGCCGCCGCTTGCTCCAACAAGCGCCGGGCCTGGACCAGGTTGGCCAGCACATCGCTCTGACTGACCATTTGGATTACTGCAAAGGACATGGGCCGATACTCCGTAAAAGGCATGGGGCCATGCTACTCCACAGGCTCTCAGTTTGGTTTTTCAAAGGGCTTGTCGAAGGTGATTTTTGGATCCTTCCATGGGCCTTCCACCTTGTATTGCACGCTGGCGAAACGCGAAACACGGTCACCGATCAGCTTGTCGATCAGGAACAGTGCGCCACCAATCGCCGGCGCGCCCACGATCAGCGCGGCAATCGGCAGGTTGTTGGTCACCGGCAACGTCACCAGCAACTTCGCATCGACACGGTCAGCCACCAGGTCCAGGGTGCCGTTGAGCTCCAGGTTGCTCGACGGGCCGGTCATGGTGATCGGCTCGCGCGTCACGAACACGCCATTGCTGGCGACCAATTGGCCCTTGACCCGGTCATAACTCAAGCCCTTGCCCAGCAGGTCGGAGAAGTCCAGGCGCAGGCGGCGCCCGATGGAGTTGAAGTTGAGCAGACCGAACACCCGCAGCGCCTGGGCACCACCTTCCACCTCGACAAACTGACCTTTACGGAACGTCGCATCCAGGCTGCCGGAGAACCGTTTAGGCCCGACCCAGGCCGGCGAACCCGGCCACCGCCCATCTACATCCAGGTGGAAGTCCTCGCTGGTGACCGTGGGCGCATAGCCCCAGCCTTTGAGTACGTCGGCGATGTTCTTGCCGTCCAGGCGCCCCTTGTACCAACTGCTGCTGTCACCCGGGACACCTTCCCATCCGCCGGCGCCCTTGAGTTGCATGCCTTTGAGGCCCAGGTCCAGCGTATTGAAAGCCAGGCCTTTGGCCGTTGGCCGGATCTTGAGTGACCAGGCGCCAATCAGGTCCGGCCCCTGGAACAGCTGGTCAATGGCGATATCCAACGCCGGAATATCCTTGGGATCGATACTGGCCAACGGGTCCGGTGCGTTTTCATCAGCCTGTACCGTCGGGTCCACCGCCGGCAGCTTCACGTATTGCAGGTTGACCGCAATCGGCGCGCCCTTGGCATCCGGCAGGTTCACGGCGCCCTTGGCTTGCTGGCTGTCAAAGCGTAAACCCCAGGCAGCGGGCTTGCGATCCAGCTGCAGGTTGACCTGATCGAACTGGGTACCCAGGCCGGTGAGCTTGCCAATCTTGAATTCGGCACCGCTGAGCAACTGCTTGGCACTGCCACCTGGGTCATTGCCAGCATACTGGTTCACCAGTTTTTTCCACGGGTCGATATCCAGCTCCGAGAGCACGCCACGGATGCGCAAACCCTTGGCGCCTGGCAGCACGGCATCACCATCACCGAGGAACAACTCGCCACGGCCGTCATTGAGTTTGTCCGGCGGCGCGGCAAAGGTGAAGTTGGCCAACTCACCGTAATCAAACCAGTAGCGGCGCTCAGCCCCCTGCAAGGTCATGCGGAATACGCTGTCACGTCCCTGGCTGGCCGGCATGCCGAACGGCGCCGGCAAGTCCACCACAACACCCTTGAGGTTGGAGCTGACCATCAGTTGGCTGTCGGCACCGTCCAGGTTGAGCTGCAATTGATACGAAATATCGCCGGACACCGGCAACGGCTGACTGACTTTCAACCAATCCGTCAGACGCTTGACCGTCACCTGCCCCTTGGCAGCGACACGGGTGCTGATATTACCCGGCTTGCCATCGGCAAAGATCTGCGCGGTGATCGGCCGGTCAAATGCCTGGGCGGTAATCTTTTCGCCGCTCAAGCCCTTGGCGCTGTCGAAGCGGAAATTGCCCTTGAGCTGCGTCAGGTCCAGAGGCGGTTCCGCCAATTGCAGGCGTGCCTTGTCAGTCTGGAAATCCACCACGATCCTGGGCTCGATGCCCTTGACCAGCGGAACATCCAGATCCAGCATGCCTTGCAGGTCTCCTTCGCCTTTCCAGCCGGCGAAGGTGGAGGCCGTGCCGATTGGCGCTTCCTGGAGGATCTTCAGCCCATCACCCAGGCCACCGGCAAAACCACCGGTAAGCAGCAGATGGCTTTCCTTGCCGGACGGCGCGTGGGGAATATTGACGTAGACGTCCTTGACCTTGGTGTCGAGCAACTGCCCCTTGCTGGCCAGGATGCGTACGCCCGTCTCTTCGACAAACACTTCGCCATTGACCTTGTTCACATGGGGCCAACCCGGCTGGAACGCCAGTTCGGCGTCATGCACCTTGAAGAACAGGCTGATATTGCGCGCGGCGGGCAACGCATCGTGGTTCAGCGAGCCCTGGTACTGGAAGAACCCCTGGTCCACCGCACCCTTGAGAATCGCCGTGCGCAGCCACTCATCCAACGCGGGACTCAACACGGCCGGCAGGTATTTAGGGGTAAAGCGTCCATCGCCATCGACCATACCGACCCGCAGGTCCATATAGTCTTCCTGGCTGTGGTCGAAATGCAGGCGAATCAGGAAATCGGCAGCGATCTTGCCCTCTTCCCCCAGCACCTTGATATACGGGGCGATCAGGGTGAAGCCTTGTTTATCCAGCTTCCACGTCAGGCGTGCATTGGCCTGGAGGTATTGCCAGGGCTTGGCGAAGATCGGATCGAGGTGCAGGGAAAAATCCTTGCTGTCCATGCGCAACTCGCCCTGGCCCAGGTCGCCGCTGATGCTGCCGGAAACGTTGCGTGCGGCCGGCGCACCGAAGTAGGCGTCAAACCCGACCCGTTCCAGGTTGGCGGCAAAGCTGACTTTTTGATCGGTGGTGTCTTGAGGACGGAAATCCACCAGTACATTGCGCAGCAGACCGGTGGCCTTCAGGTGCTCGACGGTCTTGGCGACGCCTTCCGGCAGCGGCGCCAGGGCGTTGAGCAACGGTGTGATGGGGGTCAGGTCGAGGCGGTCAGCCTGCAGCTTCCAGACTTCCAGGGCCGTGTCGGTCGCCAGGGTCTGCTGCAATTGCAGGCGCGATTCCCATCGGGTCTCGCCCAGGTTCATCGCCAGGGAATCAAACAACACCTTCAAGCCGGTATCACTGCGTTGCAGATAGGCCGTAAGTGCAAGGTTTTCGATATGCACCGGCTTGCGCTCGGCGTAGCTGCCCTTCACCTGCGGCGAGTTGAGGCGCACGACCGCACTTTGCACCGTGCCTTTACCCCAGTTCAGCCAGAACTCACCGCCGGCCTTGAACTGCGTGAGTTTCCATTGCCGGGTCAGCCTGGCGGGGATCCACTTGGCCCAGTCGCTTTGGGGCAGACTCAGGTAGGCCTCGACTTCAGCATCCTTCCACTGGCTCGCGCGAATGCGGCTGCGCAGGCTCAGGGCAAGGGGCTGGCCGTCGGGCAAGGTCAGGCGGGCGTCCAGGCGCTGGCGGGTGACGCCCGTGTGCAGGCTCAAGCCCACATAGGTCAGGGTCAGCGGCGCCTGGTCGAACGGTTGCAGGGTGACCTGGCTGTCGAGCAGCGATACGCGCTTGACCATCTGCATGCGCTTGAGCAATTGCTCCGGGTCCAGCGGCTGGTCGTCCTGTATCGGCAAGCCTTGCAGCGCCCAATGGCCGTCCTTGTCTTCCTTGGCGCTCAGTTGCAGGCCACTGACTTCCAGGTGCGCAATACGCACTTCGCGCGCCATCAGGCTGGCCCACATGTCCGGCACCACTTCGACCTGATCCAGGCGCAAGGCACTGCTGCCCTCGCCGACCATTACGTCGTGGGCCAGCAACACGGGCGCAAAACCGCTCCAGCGGCCTTCAAGGCTGCCGATGTGCACAGGCATGTCCACCGCAGCCTGGGCCTTGGCTTCGATTTCCGCGCGGTATTCGGCCACCAGCGGGGTCAATTCGCGCCCCAGGCTCACGTACACCGCCGCCAACACCAGCAGCAAGGCGCACAGCCCAAGGCCCCAACGGGTCAAAGCGGCAAAAAAGCGTGTCAGACGCTCCATGTCAGGCGACCCTCAAGGCAGTAGTCGGACTGCAGATCAAGGTCTGCGAGTCGCGTAAAAAGAAAGCGAATGGGGATCAGAGCAGCACCACGTCATATTGTTCCTGGGAATACATGGTTTCGACCTGGAAGCGAATCGTACGCCCGATAAACCCCTCCAGCTCAGCCACGTTACCGGACTCTTCATCCAGCAGGCGGTCGACCACTTTCTGGTTGGCAAGCACTCTATAACCTTCGGCCTGGTAGGCCCGTGCCTCTCGGAGGATTTCCCGGAAAATCTCGTAGCAAACCGTTTCCGGAGTCTTCAACTTACCGCGGCCCTGGCAACTGCTGCAGGGCTCGCACAGCACCTGCTCCAGGCTCTCGCGGGTGCGCTTGCGGGTCATCTGCACCAGGCCCAGCTCGGTGATGCCGATGATATTGGTCTTGGCGTGATCGCGCTCCAGCTGTTTTTCGAGCGTGCGCAGCACCTGGCGCTGGTGCTCTTCATCTTCCATGTCGATGAAGTCGATGATGATGATGCCGCCCAGGTTACGCAGGCGCAGTTGACGAGCAATCGCCGTGGCCGCTTCGAGATTGGTCTTGAAGATGGTCTCTTCAAGGTTGCGATGACCTACGAACGCGCCGGTGTTGACGTCGATGGTGGTCATCGCTTCCGCCGGGTCCACCACCAGGTAGCCACCGGACTTGAGCGGCACCTTGCGCTCCAGGGCTTTCTGGATTTCGTCCTCGACGCCATACAGGTCGAAGATCGGCCGTTCGCCAGGGTAATGCTCCAGGCGATCGGCAATTTCCGGCATCAGCTCGGCAACAAATTGCGTGGTGCGCTGGAAGGTTTCCCGCGAGTCGATGCGAATTTTCTCGATCTTGGGGCTGACCAGGTCGCGCAAGGTACGCAGGGCCAGGCCCAGGTCTTCGTAGATCACACTCGGCGCGCCGATGGTCTTGATCTGTGCGCCGATCTGGTCCCACAGGCGCCGCAGGTAGCGAATGTCCATGAGGATTTCGTCGGCACCTGCGCCCTCGGCGGCGGTGCGCAGGATAAAACCGCCCGCTTCCTTGATACCTTCGGCGGCCACGCAGTCGCTGACCACCTTTTTCAGGCGCTCGCGCTCGGCTTCGTCTTCAATCTTCAGGGAAATGCCGACATGGGCGGTGCGCGGCATGTAAACCAGGTAGCGCGACGGAATCGACAGTTGAGTGGTCAGGCGTGCGCCCTTGGAGCCGATGGGGTCCTTGGTGACTTGCACCACCAGGCTCTGCCCTTCGTGCACCAAGGCGCTGATGCTTTCCACCGCCGGCCCTTCGCGCAGGGAGATCTCCGAGGCATGGATAAATGCCGCCCGGTCCAGGCCGATATCGACAAATGCCGCCTGCATCCCCGGCAACACCCGCACCACCTTGCCCTTGTAGATATTGCCGACGATCCCGCGTTTCTGGGTGCGCTCGACATGCACTTCTTGCAGAACACCGTTCTCTACCACCGCCACGCGCGATTCCATCGGCGTGATATTGATCAGAATCTCTTCACTCATGGCTGGGTCTCGTTCAGGCGTTTTCACAATAGTGACCGATCGCTGTAAGGCTGGGCGCTGGAGTAACGCGTTCAGCGCGCGGTAAGGTTTTGCCAACAGGGTATGCCGAATTGTGCAAGCAGTTGCGCGGTTTCGCACACCGGCAGACCTACCACGGCGGAATAGCTGCCATTGAGCCCGGCCACAAACACCGAGCCAAGCCCTTGGATAGCATAGCCGCCCGCCTTGTCCTGGGGTTCGCCGCTGTGCCAGTAGCTTGTAGCCTCCTCGACAGAAATCCCACGGAAAAGTACACGACTGCTTACACATCGGGTTTCACAGCGCTGGCCGTCAGTCAGGGCAATCGCAGTCAGAACTTCATGTTCACGCCCCGCCAGTGCCATCAACATCGCCAACGCATCGGCTTGGTCTACGGGCTTGCCGAGGATCTTGCCGTCCACGATCACTGCGGTATCGGCGCCCAGGACGCAGGCGGCCGAGCGTTGCCCGAGCGCAGCAAAACCCGCTGCGGCCTTACCGCGAGCGAGACGCTCAACGTAGGAAACAGGGGTTTCGTTTGTAAGAGGAGTTTCATCAATGGCAGCGCTGACCACGGTGAAAGGCACACCGATCTGGGTCAGCAGTTCACGCCGCCTCGGGGAACCCGAGGCCAGATAAAGCGAATTCATTGCAGACTCTCCCTGTGGGGTTCGATAACCAGGCAGAGCCTCGCAATCCATTCAATTGATTTTATAGCGACGACGTAACCCACGCAGGCCGAAACTGATCCACGGCCACAGCAGCGCACTGACCAGGGCCGGCAACACCAGCGCCAGGGTTGGCTGGCGGTTGCCGGTCAGGGCACTGAGCCACAACTGTACCAACTGCGCCAGGCCGAAGATCACCAGGATCACCAGGCATTGCTGCCACATCGGGAACATGCGCAGGCGCTGCTGCAACGACAGCACCAGGAAGGTAATCAGGGTCAGGATCAACGCGTTCTGGCCCAGCAAGGTGCCATACAGCACATCTTCCGCCAAGCCCAGGAACATCGCCGTCACCATGCCCACTTTATGGGGCAGGTTCAGCGACCAGAATGCCAGCAGCAATGCCAGCCACAGCGGACGCAGGATCTCCATGAACTGCGGCAGCGGCGAAACGCTGAGCAGCAAGCCGATAGCGAATGTCAGCCAGACGATCCAGCCATTGCTCGAATGAGTACCGGCCATTATTCCTCCCTCTGCCGTGTGGTGGCCGGGGCTGCGGCTGGAGGCTTCGCAGCGGGCGTCGTAGTGGCAGGCGTGGTGGCCGGCGGTTTCGCTGCAGTCGGTTTCACCGGGTGCACGCTATGGGCCGCAGGCTTGACCGGTGTGGCCACAGGCGCAGTAGCTGCCGGAGTTGCCGCCGGTACAACGGGGGGAGTCGACAGAGGCTTGGGCACGGTCGCAGGAATGATCGGCGCAGTGCCGTTCTTCTTGTCTTCCGCTTCCTGGGCCTGGGCGGCGTCGTTGGCGCGTTCTTCCGGAGTACGGTTGTCGCTGAACACCAGCAACAGGTAGCGGCTGCGGTTCAGGGCGGCAGTGGGTACGGCACGCACAATGGCGAAGGGCTGGCCGGAATCGTGGATCACTTCCTTGACCGTTGCCACCGGATAGCCTGCCGGGAACCGCTGGCCCAGGCCGGAGCTGACCAACAGGTCGCCTTCCTTGATGTCGGCCGTGTCCGCCACATGACGCAATTCCAGGCGCTCAGGGTTACCGGTCCCGCTGGCAATCGCGCGCAAGCCGTTACGGTTGACCTGCACCGGAATGCTGTGGGTGGTGTCCGTCAGCAGCAGTACCCGCGAGGTGTAGGGCATCAGCTCGACGACCTGCCCCATCAGTCCCCGAGCATCCAGTACCGGCTGACCAAGCACCACACCGTCGCGCTCACCCTTGTTGATAATGATGCGATGGGTAAAGGGGTTGGGGTCCATGCCGATCAACTCGGCCACTTCGACCTTTTCGTTGACCAACGCAGAAGAGTTAAGCAACTCGCGCAGCCGAACGTTCTGCTCGGTGAGGGCCGCCAGCTTTTGCATGCGCCCCTGCAACAGCAGGTTTTCGGTCTTGAGTTTTTCGTTCTCGGCAACCAGTTCGGTACGGCTGCCAAATTGGCTGGCCACGCCCTGGTAGAGACGTTGCGGCAGGTCGGTGATCCAGTAGGTCTGCATCAACACCAGCGACATTTGGCTACGCACCGGCTTGAGCAGCGCAAAGCGGGCATCGACCACCATCAATGCGACCGAAAGCACGACCAGCACCAATAAGCGCACGCCCAATGAGGGGCCTTTGGCGAAAAGCGGTTTAATAGGCCGCTCCTCCCAGGCAAATGTTCTCTTTATTCATACGGCATCTAACCGGCCTGGATGCAGATTGAAGAAGATAAACGCCAACAGGCAGCACTGCAAAGTGCTGCCTGCGGGCGAAGCATGGTGCAACCAACGATCTTATTCGCTGGAGAGCAGGTCCATGGTGTGTTTATCCATCATTTCCAGTGCACGACCACCGCCACGGGCAACGCAGGTCAGCGGGTCTTCGGCGACGATCACCGGCAGGCCGGTTTCCTGGGCCAGCAGCTTGTCGAGGTCGCGCAACAGGGCGCCACCACCGGTCAGCACCAGGCCTCGCTCGGCGATGTCGGAAGCCAGCTCCGGCGGCGATTGCTCCAGGGCGCTCTTCACAGCCTGAACGATGGTGGCCAGGGACTCTTGCAGAGCTTCCAGCACTTCATTGGAGTTCAGGGTGAAGGCACGTGGAACGCCTTCGGCCAGGTTGCGACCGCGAACATCGACTTCGCGAACTTCGCCGCCCGGGTAAGCGGTACCGATTTCCTGCTTGATGCGCTCGGCGGTGGATTCGCCGATCAGGCTGCCGTAGTTGCGACGTACATAAGTGATGATCGCTTCGTCGAAACGGTCGCCGCCTACCCGTACGGATTCGGCATACACCACACCGTTCAGGGAGATCAGGGCGATTTCAGTGGTACCACCACCGATATCCACCACCATCGAACCGCGCGCTTCTTCAACCGGCAGGCCGGCACCGATCGCAGCAGCCATCGGCTCTTCGATCAGGAACACTTCGCGGGCACCGGCGCCAAGGGCCGATTCACGGATGGCACGACGCTCCACCTGGGTGGATTTGCACGGAACGCAGATCAGCACACGAGGGCTGGGCTGCAGGAAGCTGTTTTCGTGAACCTTGTTGATGAAGTACTGCAGCATCTTTTCGCAGACGCTGAAGTCGGCGATCACGCCGTCTTTCATCGGACGAATGGCAGCAATATTGCCTGGTGTTCGGCCGAGCATGCGCTTGGCCTCGGTGCCGACGGCAACGACACTTTTCTGATTACCATGGGTCCGAATGGCCACAACCGATGGCTCATTCAGAACGATACCGCGCTCGCGCACGTAAATAAGGGTGTTGGCAGTGCCCAGGTCAATGGAAAGATCGCTGGAAAACATGCCACGCAGTTTCTTGAACATGGGGAAAGGACCCTAGGCAACGCGTGGGTAAAAAAGTGCGGCAAACTCTAACAACGACAGGGATTTTGGGCAAGGCGCCAATGTGCTAAATTGGCCGACTTTCTGTGCACCAACCCCCACAATCGCGGCCGTAAGACCGTAGAAATGCGGTAGTGTTCCGACAATCTAACACACGGACAGCCTCCGTTCTGTTTTCCACTGGAGATTCCCATGGCGCTTGAACGCTCCGACGTGGAAAAAATCGCTCATCTGGCCTCGCTTGGCCTGAATGAAGCCGATCTTCCACAGACCACCGCAGCCCTGAACAGCATTCTCGGGCTGGTTGACCAAATGCAGGCCGTGAATACCGACGGCATCGAGCCCCTGGCTCACCCGCTGGAAGCCAGCCAGCGCCTGCGCGCAGACGTCGTGACCGAGCGCAATAATCGCGAGGCCTACCAGTCCATCGCGCCAGCGGTCGAAAACGGCCTGTACCTGGTTCCGAAAGTCATCGACTAAAGGGAAAGAGCCTTTCATGCATCACATGACTCTGGCCGAGATCGCCCGCGGTCTCGCCGACAAAAAGTTTTCCTCCGAAGAGCTGACCAAGACCCTGCTTGCGCGCATCGCCGAGCTGGACCCCAAGGTCAACAGCTTCATCAGCCTCACCGAAGAGCTGGCCCTGAGCCAGGCCAAGGCCGCGGATGTACGCCGCGCCAACGGTGAAACCGGCGCCCTGCTGGGCGCACCGATCGCCCACAAGGACCTGTTCTGCACCCAAGGCATTCGCACCAGCTGCGGCTCGAAGATGCTCGACAACTTCAAGGCGCCCTACGACGCCACCGTGGTCGCCAAGCTGGCCGCTGCCGGAGCCGTGACCCTGGGCAAGACCAACATGGACGAATTCGCCATGGGGTCGGCCAACGAGTCGAGCTACTACGGCGCGGTGAAGAACCCATGGAACCTGGAACACGTGCCCGGCGGTTCGTCCGGTGGTTCGGCTGCGGCCGTTGCCGCGCGCTTCCTGCCAGCCGCCACGGCCACCGACACCGGCGGCTCGATCCGCCAGCCGGCGGCCTTCACCAACCTCACCGGCCTGAAGCCGACCTACGGTCGCGTTTCCCGCTGGGGCATGATCGCCTACGCCTCCAGCCTCGATCAGGGCGGCCCACTGGCCCGCACGGCCGAAGACTGCGCGATTTTGTTACAAGGCATGGCAGGCTTCGACGCCCAGGACTCCACCAGCATCGATGAACCGGTGCCGGACTACAGCGCCAGCCTCAATACTTCGCTCAAGGGCCTGCGCATCGGCGTGCCGAAGGAATACTTCAGCGCCGGTCTCGACCCGCGCATCGCCGAACTGGTGCACAACAGCGTCAAGACGCTGGAAAAGCTCGGCGCCGTGATCAAGGAAATCAGCCTGCCGAACAACCAGCATGCGATTCCTGCCTACTACGTGATCGCGCCGGCAGAAGCCTCTTCCAACCTGTCGCGTTTCGACGGCGTGCGCTTCGGCTATCGCTGCGAAAACCCGAAGGACCTGACCGACCTGTACAAACGCTCCCGTGGCGAAGGCTTCGGCGCCGAAGTGCAACGCCGGATCATGGTCGGTGCCTACGCGCTGTCCGCCGGCTATTACGACGCGTACTACCTCAAGGCGCAAAAGATCCGACGCCTGATCAAGAACGACTTCATGGCTGCCTTTGAAGAAGTCGACGTGATCCTCGGCCCAACCACGCCGAACCCGGCCTGGAAGATCGGCGCCAAGACCGGCGACCCGATTGCCGAATACCTGGAAGACCTCTACACCATCACCGCCAACCTCGCGGGCCTGCCGGGCTTGTCCATGCCTGCCGGTTTCGTCGATGGCCTGCCGGTGGGCGTGCAGTTGCTCGCCCCGTATTTCCAGGAAGGCCGCCTGCTCAATGTGGCGCACCAGTACCAGTTGAACACCAACTGGCACACTCGCACCCCTACCGGCTTCTGAGGAGAACACTATGCAATGGGAAGTTGTGATCGGGCTGGAGATTCATACCCAGCTCGCCACCCAATCGAAGATTTTCTCCGGTAGCGCCACCACGTTCGGCTCCGAGCCCAACACCCAGGCCAGCCTGGTAGACCTGGGCATGCCTGGCGTACTGCCGGTGCTGAACCAGGAAGCCGTGCGCATGGCGGTGATGTTCGGCCTGGCGATTGACGCCGAGATCGGCCAGCACAACGTGTTCGCGCGCAAGAACTACTTCTACCCGGACCTGCCCAAGGGCTACCAGATCAGCCAGATGGAATTGCCGATCGTCGGCAAGGGCTACCTGGACATCCCGCTGGAAGACGGCACCATCAAGCGTGTCGGCGTCACCCGTGCGCACCTGGAAGAAGACGCCGGCAAGAGCCTGCACGAAGAGTTCAACGGTGCCACTGGTATCGACCTGAACCGTGCCGGCACGCCGCTGCTGGAGATCGTGTCCGAGCCGGACATGCGCAGCGCCAAGGAAGCCGTGGCCTACGTCAAGACCATCCACGCGCTGGTGCGTTACCTGGGCATCTGTGACGGCAACATGGCCGAAGGCTCGCTGCGTTGCGACTGCAACGTGTCGGTGCGGCCAAAAGGCCAGGCCGAGTACGGCACTCGCTGCGAGATCAAGAACGTCAACTCGTTCCGCTTTATCGAGAAGGCGATCAACACCGAAGTGCGGCGCCAGATCGAATTGATCGAGGACGGCGGCAAGGTGATCCAGCAAACGCGCCTGTACGACCCGAACAAAGACGAAACCCGCGCCATGCGCAGCAAAGAGGAAGCCAACGACTACCGCTACTTCCCCGATCCGGACCTGTTGCCGGTGGTGCTTGAGGATTCGTTCCTCAATGAGATCCGCGCCACCCTGCCGGAATTGCCACCGCAAAAACGCGAGCGCTTCCAGGCGCAGTTCGGCCTGTCGGTCTACGATGCCAGCGTACTGGCTTCGAGCCGTGAGCAAGCCGACTACTTCGAAAAGGTCGTGAGCATTGCCGGTGACGCCAAGCTGGCAGCCAACTGGGTGATGGTCGAGCTGGGCAGCCTGTTGAACAAACAGGGCCTGGAGATCGACGAAGCGCCGGTGTCGGCCGAGCAATTGGGCGGCATGCTGCTGCGCATCAAGGACAACACCATCTCCGGCAAAATCGCCAAGACCGTGTTCGAAGCCATGGCCAGCGGTGAAGGCAGCGCCGACGAGATCATCGAGAAACGCGGCCTCAAGCAAGTCACCGACAGCGGCGCCATCTCGGCCGTGCTGGATGAAATGCTGGCGGCCAACGCCGAGCAGGTCGAACAGTACCGTGCGGCAGACGAAGCCAAGCGCGGCAAGATGTTCGGCTTCTTTGTCGGCCAGGCGATGAAAGCCTCCAAAGGCAAGGCCAACCCGCAACAGGTGAACGAACTGCTGAAAAGCAAGCTCGAAGGCTGATTGCGATGAATGGTCCGGGCGAGACTTCATGCCTGACTCGGACCTCCTGTGGGAGGGGGCTTGCCCCCGTTAGCAGAGTGTCAGTCACTGCTGTTTTGACTGAATCACCGCTATCGGGGGCAAGCCCCCTCCCACATTTGTGATGGGGAGCACCTTGATAATGAAGCGTCTATTAGGTCTATGGGCTCTATTCTCACTGCTGGCCGGCTGCGCCAGCGGCCTCATCGACCCCAACGGCTACGACGAAACCGGCACCGCCTCTTATTACGGCGCCAGGCACCATGGCAAGAAAACCGCCAGCGGTGAACCCTTCAACCAGAACGCCCTGACCGCCGCCCACCGGCGACTGCCCTTCGGCACCCAGGTCAAGGTCACCAATCTCGACAACGACAAATCCGTCGTGGTCCGCATCAACGATCGCGGCCCGCATACCCGTGGGCGCTTGATCGATCTATCACGCAAGGCGGCCGAGCAACTGGGCATGCTGAGCAGCGGCACTGCGCGGGTTTGCGTGCAAGCCTTGAGCAATTGAAGACGGAGCCCTGGCCATTTTCGGATTAACCGCCCTCTCGCCCTGGAGCCTGCTCGAACTGGTCAGCGGCCTGGTGCTGCTGATCCTCGGCGCCGAAATCCTGGTGCGCGCCGCCGTGCGCCTGGCCGCCAGCCTCAAGGTGCGGCCGCTGATCATCGGCCTTACGATCGTCGCCTTCGGCAGCAGCGCGCCGCAGATGACCGTCAGCCTGCAGGCCACCCTGGCCGGCAATACCGACATTGCCGTGGGCAGCGTGATCGGCAGCAGCATCTTCAACATTCTCGTGACCCTGGGCCTGTCGGCGCTGATCATCCCCCTGCGCGTCTCGCGGCAGCTGGTGCGCCTGGATATTCCGGTGATGATCCTCGCCGGGCTGCTGGTGTTTACCCTGGCGGCCAATGAAGAACTGACGCCGGTCGATGGCCTGCTGCTGCTGATTGCCCTGCTGGCCTACCTCGGCGTGCTGCATTACCAGACCCGCCATTCGCGCCGCCCGCGCACCCTGGATACCGTCGCCCGGGCGCCCTGGCTGAGCAGCGTGCTGCAGATGCTGGGCGGGCTGTTGATCCTGGTGCTGGCCGGGCACTTGCTGCTCGGCGCGGCGGTGGATGTGGCGGCGGACCTGGGCCTGTCGGAGCGCATCATCGGCCTCACGCTGATCGGCGTCGGTACGTCGCTGCCCTGCCTGGCTACCTCACTGATTGCCGCCCTGCGCGGCCAGCGGGAAATTGCCGTGGGCAACGTGATCGGCAGCAACCTGTTCAACCTGCTGGGCGTATTGGGGCTGACCGCGCTGCTCGCGCCTTCGCCGCTGTCGGTGTCGCCCAACGCCCTGGACTTCGACCTGCCGGTGATGCTCGGCGTGGTGGTGCTGTGCCTGCCGGTGTTTTATACCGGCTACCGCGTCACCCGCGCCGAAGGCCTGGTGCTGCTGGGCCTGTACCTGGCGTATGGGCTGCACGTGATGTCGTTCACCACCGGCATGCCCCTGGCCAACAAGCTTGAACAACTGATGCTGTATTACGTCCTGCCAGTGCTGGTGGCTTTCCTGTTGTTCAGCACGCTGCGAGCCTGGCGCCGCCAACACAAGAGGGAATCGCAATGACCGATCAGAAAAAGCCCGGGGTTGAAATGCGTCGCCAGGTGATGGGCGATGTGTTCGTCGACCGTGCCCTGGGCAACGCCACCGAGTTCACCCAGCCGCTGCAGGACTTCGTCAACGAACATGCCTGGGGCAGCGTGTGGAGCCGCGAAGGCTTGCCGCTCAAGACGCGCAGCCTGATCACCCTGGCCGCCCTCACCGCGCTCAAGTGCCCGCAGGAGCTCAAGGGCCACGTGCGTGGCGCGTTGAACAACGGCTGTACTGTGGAGGAAATTCGCGAAGCGCTGCTGCATTGCGCGGTGTATGCCGGCGTACCGGCGGCGATTGATGCGTTTCGGGCGGCGCAGGAAGTCATCGACACCTATCAGAAAGAAGGCTAGATCCAGCCACCCGCCTGCAACACGAAAATCCCGATATTCGTGGTCACTGCCGCCATCAGCGTGGTGATCACGATAATCGCCGCCGCCAATTCATGATTGCCCTCGGCCGCCCTGGCCATCACGAAGCTCGCCGCAGCGGTCGGCGCACCGAAGTACAGGAACAGGATTCCCAACTCCGGCCCGCGAAAGCCCAACAGCCATGCGCCCAGGGTCGCGACCACCGGCAGCCAGACCATCTTCATCAAGCTCGCGCTCAGCGCCATATTGCCGCTCTTGCGCAACGCCGCCAGGGACAAGGTGCCGCCAATGCAGATCAATGCCAGCGGCAAGGTGGTGTCCGCCAGGTACTGCATGGATTTTTCCAGCCAGCCCGGCAGGCCAATCTGAAAATACGCGAACGGCGCCGCCACGATGACGCTGATGATCAGCGGATTGGCCACCACACTTTTGCAGATGCTCCACGGGTCGGACTTGATCACCGGGCTGTACACCGCCAGCACAATGGTCGACAGCGTGTTGTAGAACAGGATCACCAGCGCCGCGAGGATCGCGCCGAGGGAGATACCGTAGTCGCCGTACATGCTGGCGGCCAGGGCCAGGCCGATCACCCCGTTGTTGCCGCGAAACGCGCCCTGGGTGTAGATGCCCCGGTCTTCACGCTTGCAGCGAAAAATCGCCCAGCCCCAGGCCAGGGCAAAGCTCAGCAGCGTGGCCACGGCAAAATAGATCAGCAACCCCGGCTTGAGCGCCGAGTGCAGGTCGGCGTGGAGGATGCCGAGGAACAGCAGCGCCGGCATGGTGACGTTGAACACCAGGGACGAAGCCGTGTGGATAAAGTTGTCGTTGATCCAGTTGATGCGCTTGAGCAGCACACCCAGGAACAGCATGGCGAATACCGGCGCAGTGATGGTGAGGGTGGTGAGGAAAATTGCCAGCATGCCGGGGAGAACCTTGGTGAGCGTCGTCAGGTGGCTAATGATAAGCCATACAGCCCAACGGCGCCTGATAGACCGCTATCGGGAGCAAGCCCCCTCCCACACTTGAAAGTATTCACAATTCAAACTGTGGGAGGGGCTTGCCCCCGATGGCAGGCGACGCGGTCTCAGGTAATCGGCGCCGGGTTGAACAAGGTGATGTCGTTATGCAGCTTGTGATGTTCCGCCCAGGTCTGCTTCTTACCGCTGGCCACGTCCAGGTAGAAGTGGAACAACTCCCAGCCCAATTCCTCGATGGTCGCGCGCCCGGTGGCAATGCGCCCGGCGTCGATATCGATGAGGTCCGGCCAGCGCTGCGCCAGCTCCGTACGCGTCGAGACCTTCACCACCGGCGCCATCGCCAGCCCGTAAGGGGTGCCACGCCCGGTGGTGAACACATGCAGGTTCATCCCCGCCGCCAGTTGCAGGGTACCGCAGACAAAGTCACTGGCCGGCGTGGCGCAAAAGATCAGGCCCTTGCCCTTGAAGCGCTCGCCAGGGCCCAGCACGCCATTGATCGCGCTGCTGCCGGACTTTACGATGGAGCCCAGGGACTTCTCGACAATGTTCGACAGCCCGCCCTTCTTGTTGCCTGGCGTGGTGTTGGCGCTGCGATCGGCCTCACCCTTGGCCAGGTAGCGGTCGTACCAGTCCATTTCCCTGACCAACTCTTCGGCAACTTCCTTCGTCTCTGCGCGCGAAGTCAGCAGGTAAATGGCATCCCGCACTTCGGTGACTTCGGAAAACATCACCGTTGCCCCGGCCCGCAGCAACAGATCCGAGGCATAGCCCAGCGCCGGGTTGGCGGTGATGCCGGAAAACGCATCACTGCCGCCGCACTGCATGCCCAGGATCAACTCGGACGCCGGCACGGTTTCCCGGCGACGCTGGTCGAGCTTCTTCAGGCGCACTTCGGCCAGGTCCATGATCTGTTCGATCATTTCGGTAAAGCCGTGGCTGGAATCCTGCAACCGATACAGCCACGGCTCGCTGAGGTCGACGGAGCTGTCGTTGTCGTGCATCACCTGCCCGGCCTGCAATTTCTCGCAGCCCAGGCTGATCACCAGGGCTTCGCCGCCCAGGTTCGGGTTGCGCGCCAGGTTACGCACGGTACGGATCGGGATGTAGGCATCCGTCGCGGTGATCGCCACCCCGCAGCCGTAGCTGTGGGTCAGCGCCACCACGTCATCGACGTGGGGGTACTTGGGCAGCAATTCGTCCTTGATGCGCTTGACCGCATGGTCCAGCACGCCCGTCACGCACTGCACCGTGGTGGTGATGCCGAGGATATTGCGCGTGCCCACGGTACCGTCGGCGTTGCGATAGCCCTCGAAGGTAAACCCCTCCAACGGTGCCTGGGTTTCAGGCACCTCGGTGGACAGCGGCAAGCTGTCCAGCGGTGGCGCGGTGGGCATGCGCAGTTGATCTTCCTGGACCCAACTGCCGCGCGGAATCGGCGCCAGGGCGTAACCGATGGTCTGTCCGTAGCGAATAATCTGACCGCCTTCAGGGATGTCTTCCAGGGTCACTTTGTGGCTCTGGGGGATGAAATCCACGGTCACCAGGCCGTCCGGGAACTCGGTCCCGGCCGGTACGCCCTGGTCGTTGACCACGATCACTACGTTGTCGCGCTCGTGCAGGCGGATGGAGCGCGGCGAGTCGGCATGTTCAATCAACTGCATCACGGGGCCTCTCAGGAATGCGCTTCGGTTAGGTTGGTCAACTCAGGCCCCTTGCTTGGCGGCTCTTTGAGTACTACACGCTTGATCGGGCCGACGATGACCAGATAGCTGAACACCGCCACCAGCGCGTTGGCGCCGACAAACACCAGGGCCCACTTGAACGAGCCGGTGGTGCTGATGATGTAGCCGATGACAATCGGCGTGGTGATCGACGCGAGGTTACCGAAGGTGTTGAACAAGCCGCCACTGAGACCGGCGATTTGTTTCGGCGAGGTGTCGGACACCACCGCCCAGCCCAATGCGCCAACACCCTTGCCGAAGAAAGCCAAGGCCATGAAGCCCACCACCATCCATTCAACGTCTACATAGTTGCACGCGATGATGCTGCTGGAGACCAGCAGGCCGGCAATGATCGGCGCCTTGCGGGCGAACGTCAGCGAATGGCCTTTGCGCAGCAGGTAGTCGGAAATCACCCCGCCCAGCACGCCACCGATAAACCCGCAGATCGCCGGCAACGAGGCGATGAAACCGGCCTTGAGGATGGTCATGCCGCGGTCCTGCACCAGGTAAACCGGGAACCAGGTCAGGAAGAAGTAGGTGATGCCGTTGATGCAGTACTGGCCCAGGTACACGCCAAGCATCATGCGGTTGGTCAGCAACTGACGGATGTAATCCCACTTCGGACCGTCGGTTTTCTTACCCTTGCCCTTGTCCTGGTCCATATCGACCATCGCGCCATTGGCGGCGATGTGATTGAGCTCGGCTTCGTTGATCATCGGGTGCTGGCGCGGGCTGTGGATAACTTTCAGCCAGATCAGCGAGAACACGATGCCGATCACGCCCATCACGATAAACACGTGCTGCCAGCCGAAGCGGTAGACGATCCAGCCCATCAGCGGCGCGAACAACACCGTGGCGAAGTACTGCGCCGAGTTGAAGATCGCCGAGGCCGTACCGCGCTCGGCGGTCGGGAACCAGGCGGCAACAATCCGCGCGTTGCCCGGGAAGGACGGCGCCTCGGCCAGGCCCACCATGAAGCGCAGCATGAACAGCGCAACCACTGCGGTGGAGACACCGAACTCACCGACGTAGCCTTGCAGCACGGTGAACAGTGACCAGGTGAAGATGCTCAGGGCGTAGACTTTTTTCGAGCCGAATCGGTCCAGCAGCCAGCCACCGGGGATTTGCCCGGCCACGTAGGCCCAACCGAATGCGGAGAAGATATAACCGAGGGTGACCGCGTCGATGCCGAGGTCTTTTTGCAGGCTGGAGCCCGCGATGGCGATGGTGGCCCGGTCGGCGTAGTTGATCGTGGTCACCAGGAACAGCATGAGCAGGATCAAATAGCGGACATGGGTCGGCTTGGTCGCTTGCATGTAGAAGTACTCCCACTAATTATTTTTTTTGCGGGTAATGGTTTTCTGTTTTTGTCGTGGGGACCGGCAGGCCTCCGGCCCCCACTGGGTGTTGCGTATTACGAACCGATGTAGCTGGTTTTCACCACGGTGTAGAACTCCTGCGCATAGCGACCTTGCTCCCGCGAGCCATAGGACGAGCCTTTACGGCCACCGAATGGAACGTGGTAATCCACACCTGCGGTCGGCAGGTTGACCATCACCATCCCCGCCTGGGAGTGGCGCTTGAAGTGGTTGGCGTACTTCAACGACGTGGTGGCAATGCCCGCCGACAAACCGAACTCGGTGTCGTTGGCCATGGCCAGTGCCGCCTCGTAGTCCGCCACGCGCACGACGTTGGCGACCGGGCCGAAGATCTCTTCACGGCTGATACGCATGGCGGCTTCGCTGTCGGCAAACAGCGTCGGCGCCAGGTAGTAGCCTTCGGTGTCGCAGGTGACCAGGCCGCCACCGCTCACCAGCCGCGCACCTTCGCTTTGGCCGATGTCGATGTACTTCATGTCCTGGTCCAGTTGGGCCTGGGAAACCACCGGGCCGATGTCGGTGCCGCTTTTGAGCGCGTGGCCGACCTTGATCGACTTCATGCGCTCGGCCATGGCCGCGACGAACTGGTCGTGGATACCGGCGGTGACGATCAGGCGGCTGGACGCCGTGCAACGCTGGCCGGTGGAGTAGAACGCGCTCTGTACCGACAGCTCGACGGCCTGCTTGAGATCGGCGTCGTCGAGAATGATCTGCGGGTTCTTGCCGCCCATTTCCAACTGCACTTTGGCTTGGCGCGATACGCAGCTGACAGCGATCTGGCGACCCACACCGACGGAACCGGTGAAGCTGATGCCGTCGACTTTCGGGCTGTTGACCAGCACATCGCCCACCACACGGCCGCTGCCCATTACCAGGTTGAACACGCCGGCAGGGAAACCGGCGCGGGAGATGATCTCCGCCAGGGCCCAGGCGCAGCCCGGTACCAGTTCAGCCGGTTTGATCACCACGCAGTTGCCGTAGGCCAGGGCCGGGGCGATTTTCCAGGCGGGAATCGCGATCGGAAAGTTCCACGGGGTGATCAGGCCGACCACGCCAAGGGCTTCACGGGTGACTTCCACATTGACGCCCGGGCGTACCGACGGCACGTAGTCGCCGGACAACCGCAGGCATTCACCGGCGAAGAACTTGAAGATGTTACCGGCGCGGGTCACTTCGCCGATGGCTTCCGGCAGGGTCTTGCCTTCTTCCCGGGCCAACAGGGTGCCGAGTTCTTCGCGACGGGCGAGGATTTCACTGCCGACTTTATCCAGGGCATCGTGGCGAGCCTGGATCCCGGAAGTGGACCAGGCCGGGAATGCGGCGCGGGCGGCGTCGATTGCGGCGTTAACCTGGGTGACGTCGGCCTTGGCGTATTCACCAATGACATCGGACAACTCCGACGGGTTGAGGTTGACGCAGTAATCGGCGCCGGCAACCCATTCACCGTTGATGTAGTTCTCAAAACGCTTTACTTGGGACACGAATCTTCTCCTGACGCAAAAGGCCGCTGATTGCTCAGCGGCCTTGTGGATAATTTATTGCGGACCTTGCTTGTCGATCAGCGCGGCCAGGGCTTCGTATTCTTCCGGCAGCAGATCGGTCAGCGGCGTGCGCACAGGGCCTGCGTCATAGCCGACGATTTTTGCACCCGCCTTGACGATGCTCACGGCATAACCGGCCTTGCGGTTACGGATGTCCAGGTACGGCAGGAAGAAGTCGTCGATGATCTTGGCGACGGTGGCGTGATCGTCCTTGGCAATGGCGTGGTAGAAATCCATCGCGGTCTTCGGGATGAAGTTGAACACCGCCGAGGAGTACACCGGTACGCCCAGGGCCTTGTAGGCAGCGGCGTAGACCTCTGCGGTCGGCAGGCCGCCGAGGTAGCTGAAACGATCACCCAGACGGCGGCGGATCGACACCATCAACTCGATGTCACCCAGGCCATCCTTGTAGCCGATCAGGTTCGGGCAGCGCTCGGCCAAGCGTTCCAGCAGCGGAGCGGTCAGGCGGCACACGTTGCGGTTGTAGACCACCACACCGATCTTGACTGATTTGCACACCGCTTCAACGTGGGCGGCGACCCCGTCCTGGCTGGCTTCGGTGAGGTAATGCGGCAGCAGCAGCAGGCCTTTGGCGCCCAGGCGCTCGGCTTCTTGCGCGTACTCGATGGCCTGGCGGGTCGAACCACCGACACCGGCGAGGATCGGCACGCTGGTGGCGCAGGTATCCACGGCGGTCTTGATCACTTGGGAATATTCGCTGGCGGCGAGGGAGAAAAACTCACCAGTGCCGCCCGCTGCGAACAAAGCAGTGGCGCCGTAAGGGGCCAGCCATTCCAGGCGCTTGATGTAGCCCGCCTGGTGGAAGTCACCCTGGGCATTGAAATCGGTCACCGGGAAAGACAGCAGACCGTGGGAGAGGATGGACTTCAGTTCTTGTGGATTCATTATTCGAACACCCTGGGCGAAGACTTTCTATTGAAAGGTTGTTGGTTTTGTTGATGTCGTACGTCATCGTACAACCATAAATAATTTCGTCAACTGCAATTCATCGGCGTTGTGCACTTGAGGGCGTTGAAAGGCTTGGGCAGCGGTGTTCTTGACGTAGGAAATTATTCCTCTATGCTCTGCATGACTGTATATATATACAGTATTCAAGGAAGATTCCTACGACATAGCAAGGAGCTAACATGTCAGGTCCTGAACTCGCAGCACCCGCAAAAAAACCGCCTACCCTGCGCTTCGAAGGCGGTGAACACACCGCCATCGGCGACGATACGCTGTTGCGCTTCAGCAAGGACGCCCCGGCAATCCCCGCGCGGCAAGTCGAACTGCACCTGCCCAACGGGCTGGCACTCACCTACGGCCAAGTGATCGCCCTGGGCGGTGATTTTTATGGCATCCCCGGCCAGCCCATCAACGAAGGCACCTCACCTGCCGATCGTATGCAGCGTTTCAGCGCCGCGTTCAACTCACTGGCCGTGCTGCCGGCCTCGCGGGACGAAGCGCCGAAGATCCTGGCGGTGATGCAAAAAGAGATCAACGCGGTCAACCAGGCGATCAAGGACGGCAAGCAAGCCCATGAAGCCTATGATGCTCTGGGTGATACGTTGTCCGAGGAATGGAACCGCATCACCGGTGGCGGCAGCGCGGTGTCGGCACTGATCCCACTGGGGCGTTACCTGAAACTGGCGGCGGACAACGCCGACCACTTCGGCGAATGGGCGCTGGCGGCCTACCTGGCGGGGCATGCAGCCGCCTTGCAACAGGCCGTGGTGGCCCACCAGACCGGTACCGATCAGGCATTGGAGCTGGCCTACGCCATGAACGGCTTTGCCGATCACTTCTTGACCGATCTATTTTCTGCCGGCCACCTGCGCGTGCCGCGCAAACAGCTGGCGGCGGTCGTCACTCCGGGCGAACTGGGCTCGCTGATCAGCCGCTTCATGCACGATGAAGACAGCAAGTTCGGGCTCAAGGTGCGCAATGCCGTGGGTGACGAGTGGCATGCCTATGGCGACAAACGCTATTTCGACAGTATCGACGCAGCCAATCGGGCACAGGTCAAACGCGCCGTTCAGGCATCCGCTGATGAGATCTTCGAAACCTTCATCGATGGCGTTGCGCCCTCCCCGGCCAACTTCAAGGCACCGCTGTACGTCCCGGATTTGAACGCGGCACAGAACCCGGCGAATAACTTCTCGCCATTGTTCAAGATGGAGGGCGACAAGGTGCTACGACGCAAGGACGTGAATGACCTGAACGACAAGCACTGGACCAATGATTGGTGGGGGTGGAGTACGTATTTGTTGCTTAAGGATTACAAGCCGAATACCCCGGCTTGAGCGGTACCGCCTGTCGATACTGTGAGTTCTAACAGTTATGTACCGTTCATCAAGGGCGGATAACACACCTCAGGGGCTTAGGCATTGGCTCCTGAGGCGAACACTGGACTCGTTAGCGTCCTACATCCAATCAATGCAAACGTCATAGAAAAACGCTGGACAGCACATGAGCCACCTGCTGACGATCAGCCTGCCCTTTCAGCCTCTTCATGGGCATGGCGCAGCCGCTCACGGCTGTTGGTCAGGTGCAAGCGCATCGCCGCCCTCGCCGCATCCGAATCCTGGCGAGCAATCGCTTCATAAATTTCTTCGTGTTCGCGGCTCAGGCGTCCCATGTAGTGCTGGTGGTCATCATGGGCCAGGCGTGCCGAGTTCAGGCGCGTACGCGGGATGATGCTGGTGCCCAGGTGGGTCATGATGTCGGTGAAGTAGCGGTTGCCGGTGGACAACGCAATTTCCAGGTGGAACGCGAAGTCCGAGGCCACTGCATCACCGGCGTGTGCCGCGCTTTCATTCAGGGCATCGAGGGCCGCGCGCATGGCGGCCAGCTGTTCATCGCTACGGCGCAGTGCGGCCAGCCCGGCGGATTCCACTTCCAGGCTGATACGCAGTTCGAGAATCGCCAGCACATCACGCAGGGTCACTACGGTGGCCGGATCGATGCGAAAGCCGCTCGGGCTCGGCGTGTCGAGCACAAAGGTGCCGATACCATGACGGGTTTCCACCTGCCCCGCCGCCTGCAAGCGGGAGATGGCCTCGCGGACCACGGTGCGGCTGACGCCATGGGCGTCCATGATCGCCGATTCGGTGGGCAGCTTGTCGCCACGTTTGAGTTGACCATCACGGATCTGCTCGGACAGCACCGTGACCAATTCCTGGGCAAGGCTGCGGCGCTTGCGGGGAAGACGAGGGGCGGTGCTGGCGTTTTCCATGTGGAATCATCTATCTCGGTGGACTAAAACAGCATCATAGCCCATGGCGGTTGTACGATCACCGTTTGTACCGCACTTTCATGTACAAGCGGGCAGCTTTCAGCTCCGGCTGTATAGGGCTCCCGTGAAAAGGGGGTTCAAATTCGAACATAACGCGTGGCTACTTCACGCCTGGGTCTTAGTGCCAAACGTTCTCGCGCACCTGGCAATTATGACAGCAGACGGTTTTCCATCCCCGTAGCAGAGTAAAGCCTGTTCCAGCAAACAGGTGCCGGGTGATGAAACGCACAGGCTGGTATTGCACAACGATTGTCTGGCTGCTGGCATGCGCCGTCCACGCTGCACCGCCGAGCGTGCGCAATGGCGGTGGAGAAGACATCCTGCTGCAGGGTTTCCACTGGAACTCCAGCCGCAATGCCCCGCAGAAATGGTATGAGGTGCTGGCACAAATGGCCCCCACTATCGGCCAGGACGGCTTCACCAAAATCTGGCTGCCGCCCGCCTGGAGCGATCAATCCAGTTGGAGCGACGCGACGTCGGGAACGTCGGGCGGCGGTGAAGGCTACTTCTGGAGCGACTTCGACAAGAACAGCCAGTACGGCAGCGACAGCCAGCTCAAACAGGCGGTCGCCGCCCTGGCAGGTGCCGGCGTGCAAGCGATATACGACGTGGTGCCCAACCATATGAACGACAAGCTGCCAAGTAAACAGATACGCTTTCCCAGGGGGCTCAAGCTGTGGCGCGATGACTGCACCGCCCCCGTCGCCTGTGATGAGGGCGATGCGTTCATGAGCGGTTCGGCCGACCTCAACACAAGCAACTCGGAAGTCTCGCAGCGCTTCATGCAGGAATTCAGGAACCTGCGGGACAACTACAGCGCCAAAGGCTTGCGCTTCGATTTTGTGCGCGGCTACGCGCCGGAGCGGGTCGATGTGTGGATGAAAAACTTGGGTGACCAAGCGTTCTGCGTCGGCGAGTTGTGGAAAGGCCCCGGCGAGTATCCGGCGAACGACTGGCGCAGCCAGGCCAGTTGGCAGGATGCGTTGAAGGACTGGTCGGATCGGTCCCACTGCAGCGTGTTCGATTTTGCCCTCAAGGAGCGCATGCAAAATGGCAGCTTGGCCGAGTGGCGTCATGGCTTGAATGGCAATCCCGAACCGGCATGGCGGCAGGTCGCGGTGACCTTTGTCGACAACCACGACACCGGTTATTCGCCAGGGCAATACGGCGGGCAGCATCATTGGCCCCTTGCCGACCCGCAACGCAATATCGCCTACGCCTATATCCTGCTGAGCCCGGGTACGCCGACTGTGTATTGGCCCGACACGTACGACTGGGGCCGGGGCGACCTGATCCGCGAGCTGATCAGCCTGCGCAAGGACGCCGGCATCAGGGCCGATTCACCCATCAGTTTCCAGACCCACTATTCCGGATTGGTGGCCGCCATCCAAGGCAGCCGCAAGCGCCTGCTGATCGCCTTGGACTCCGACCTTTCCAAGGTGCCTGACGGCTTCAGCCCTGCCCTGTTTGCGGACGGGCAGCGCATCCGCTCGTGGCAGGCCGCCCCGGCACCTTCCGACACCACGACCACCCTGCACTGCGACAACGCCAGGCCGGAGCTCGGCCAGGCAGTCTACGCAGTGGGGTCGCCTATCGAACTCGGCGCCTGGGACCCGGCCCACGCTATCGCACTGCAATCCGGCGCATCCAATCGCTGGAGCGGCACTGTCGTGTGGCCCACACAGCAACACATCAAATGGAAATGCCTGATCCGCAGCCTGAGCAATGTCAACGAGGTCTACTGGCAAGGCGGCGTCGACAATCAGTTCACCACGGGAGCCGCCAGCGAAACAGCGGGGAGTTTTTGACAAAAAAATGCCCCGGCAGAGCCGAGGCATTTTTTAACGCAGGCCCGAAGACTTACGCACTTTACTTCACCACTTTCAGGCTCGGCCGACCGCTTGGACGCGGTGGCTCGGTATCCGGTGGCGGCACATCATCGCCATCTTCCTCTTCAATCACTTCGTCGTCCTCGAAAGGCGACTCCAGATCGAACACCATGCCTTGGCCGTTCTCCCGGGCATAGATGCCGAGGATAGCGCCAATCGGCACGAACAGCGTATGCGGCACACCGCCGAAGCGCCCTTCGAAGCTGACCGCTTCATTGTCCATGTGCAGGTGGCGCACGGCGCTGGGTGATACGTTCAACACAATCTGCCCGTCACTGGCAAAACCCTGCGGTACCTGAACCGCAGGAAATTCGGAATTGACCAGCATGTGCGGGGTGCAATCGTTATCCACAATCCACTCATAGAGCGCGCGGACCAGGTAAGGTCGACTGGAGTTCATCAACGGCTCCTTAAGCCTTAGCGCATATCGCGTTCGACACCAGACAGACTTGCCTGGAAAGCCTCACGCGCAAACTGGCGCTCCATGTAATCAAGCAACGGCTTGGCCGGCCGTGGCAGTTCAATGCCCAGAAGCGGCAAGCGCCAGAGTATGGGTAATAGGCAGCAATCCACCAAGCTTTGTTCCTCGCTGAGGAAAAAAGGTTTATCGGCGAACAACGGCGAAACACCGGTCAGGCTCTCGCGCAATTCCTTGCGCGCCTGCACCCGAGCGGCTTCTTTGCTGCGGGTATCCAGGATCAAATCCACCAGCCCGCACCAATCTCGCTGGATCCGATGGATCAGCAGGCGGCTGTTGGCACGGGCCACCGGATACACCGGCAGCAAAGGCGGATGCGGGTAACGCTCATCCAGATATTCCATCACCACGGTTGACTCCCACAACGCCAGGTCACGATCGACCAGGGTGGGCAAGCTGCCGTAAGGGTTCACTTCGATCAGTTTCGGCGGATGACGACCCACCTCCACACTGATGATCTCGGCGCTGACACCCTTCTCTGCGAGTACGATGCGTACTCGGTGGGAATAGTGGTCGGCGGGGTCGGAGTAACAGGCCAACCGATTGGTCACGCCCATGGCGGTCCTCCTCGCTTGTTGAAATTATGGAAAGCTCAAAAACGAGCGCGCCCAGAAAGCATCTCTGCAGCCTCTGGAAAGTCCAGGTCGCTACGGGTTAGAGATGCCGCTGGGCGCGCAAGATTAACAGCAATTGCTTACGGTTGGATCAATGCACATCCTTCCAGTATTCACGTTTAAGCAGATAAGCGAATACGAAGAAGAAAGCCAGGTACAGCAAGACATACGTCCCGATGCGCTGGTGTTGCAGTTTGACCGGGTTGGCCGAATAGGCCAGGAAGGTCACCAGATTCTTGACCTTCTCGTCAAACTGCTCGTCAGTCAACGAACCAGGGGTTTCTATCTTCAGTTGATCGCACGCTTCATGGGTCAAAGGCGTACCGGTCAACGGATCATATTGCTTCTTGCCGTCTTCGACGACCTGAACCTGCTTGCATCCTACCACTTGCTTGCCTTGCAGGCCGACCAGAACGTTAGGCATGCCGACGTTCGGGAACACACGGTTGTTCACGCCATAAGGGCGCGCCGGGTCCTCGTAGAAGGATTTCAGGTAGCCGTAGAGCCAGTCGGTGCCGCGTACACGTGCCACCAGAGTCAGGTCAGGCGGTGCTGCACCGAACCAGGTCTTGGCGTCGGCAGGCTTCATGCCGATATTCATGTGGTCGCCGATCTTGGCGCCGGTGAACACCAGCTTCTCCAGCATCATTTCATGGGGGATACCGAGGTCATCGGCCACCCGCTCGTAACGCTGGAACTTGGCGCTGTGGCAGCCCATGCAGTAGTTGGCGAACGTACGCGCGCCGTCTTGCATAGCCGCCTTGTCAGACACGTCGATATCGACTTTTTCCAGTTCCGGGCCGCCGTGCTCGGCAGCGAAGGACAGTAGCGGCAGCGCCGCAAGCATCAATGCAACGAATAATTTTTTCATCAGCCAGTCACCCTTTCCGGAACCGGTTTGGTCTTCTCGAGCCGGGTGTAGAACGGCATCAGAATGAAGTAGGCGAAGTACAGGAAGGTGCAGACCTGCGACAGCAGCGTACGCTCCGGGGTCGGCGCCAATACGCCCAACACGCCCAGAATCACGAATGCAATGCAGAACACCCACAGCCAGATTTTGCTCAGCCAGCCTTTGTAGCGCATGGACTTGACTGGGCTTCGGTCGAGCCACGGCAACACGAAAAGCACCGCAATGGCCGCGCCCATGGCGATGACGCCCATGAGTTTGTCGGGGATCGCCCGCAAGATCGCGTAGAACGGCGTGAAGTACCAGACCGGGGCAATGTGCTCAGGTGTCTTGAAGGCGTTCGCCTGTTCGAAGTTAGGCTTCTCGAGGAAATAACCACCCATCTCCGGGAAAAAGAACACGATCGAGCAGAACACGAAGAGGAACACGACCACGCCGACAATGTCTTTCACGGTGTAGTACGGGTGGAACGGGATGCCATCCAGCGGGATGCCGTTCTCGTCCTTGTGCTTCTTGATGTCCACGCCATCCGGGTTGTTGGAACCCACTTCGTGCAGCGCCAGGATGTGCAGCACCACCAGGCCCAGGATCACGATGGGCAGCGCCACGACATGCAGGGCGAAGAAGCGGTTCAGGGTGATACCGGAGATCAGGTAGTCACCGCGGATCCACTGGGTCAGGTCGTTGCCGATGACCGGGATCGCACCGAACAGCGAGATGATCACCTGGGCGCCCCAGTACGACATCTGGCCCCATGGCAGCAGGTAGCCCATGAAGGCTTCTGCCATCAGCGCCAGGTAGATCAGCATGCCGAACACCCACACCAGCTCCCGTGGCTTCTGGTACGAACCGTAGAGCAAACCACGGAACATGTGCAGGTAGACCACGATAAAGAACGCTGAAGCGCCGGTGGAGTGCAGCAGACGCAGGATCGAGCCGTACTCGACGTCACGCATGATGTATTCGACGGAAGCAAACGCCTCCTCCGCCGACGGGGTGTAGCTCATCGTCAGCCAGACACCGGTGACGATCTGGTTGACCAGCACCAGCAGTGCCAGGGAGCCAAAGAAGTAGAAGAAGTTGAAGTTCTTCGGGGCGTAATACTTGCTGAGATGGTCTTCCCACATTTTAGTAGCGGGGAAGCGTGCATCGACCCAATCCATGAACTTGCTCATCACGCGTTCTCCTTATCGAGGCCAATGACAATGAGGTCGTCAGTTTCGTAGGTATGCGGAGGCACGGGCAGGTTCAAGGGAGCGGGCTGGGACTTGTAGACGCGACCCGCCAGATCGTAGTGGGAGCCGTGGCAGGGGCAGAAATAACCACCGACCCAGTCTTTCCCCAGATCGACTGGGGCAACTTCCGGGCGGAAAGTGGGTGAGCATCCCAAGTGGGTACACAGGCCGACCAGCAGCAGAATCTCTGGCTTGATCGAACGTGCTTCGTTTTTGGCGTAGGCGGGTTGGTCGGATTTCTCAGATTTGGGGTCAGACAACTGGCCTTCGATCTTTTTCAGATTTCCCAGGATTTCCTCCGTACGACGAACAATGAATACCGGCTGGCCGCGCCACTCAGCAATCATCTGCTGGCCTGGTTCGATCTTGCTGATATTCACCTTCACCGGTGCACCTGCGGCTTTCGCCTTGGCACTGGGAAACCATGACCCCACGAACGGGACCGCAGCCCCCACCGCTCCTGCAGCACCCACCACGGATGTGGCTGCTACCAAGAAGCGACGCCGGCCTGCATTCACGCCGTCATTGCTCATTCAGTCCTCTCCCATCAGCTTTTTGGCCTGTTAAATCAGGCGTCTACTAAGTATTAAATCTGAACTTATAAAAATTTTGCCGAATGGTAATGAAAAGCCCCACGTCTGACAAGGGAATTGCCCGGGGCTCCGCCTCCAGGCCTTGTAGTATAGGGGGTCTACGGATGTGGCAAGTTGTCACGGTGAAAAATGTGCATAAATCGCAGGCAATAAAAAACGCCCAGCTCCGTAAGGAGGCTGGGCGTTTTTGTGGAACGTAAAGCGAATTAACGCTTCGAGTACTGCGGACGCTTACGCGCTTTACGCAGACCGACTTTCTTACGTTCAACTTCACGGGCATCACGAGTCACGAAGCCAGCTTTGCGCAGAGCGCCACGCAGGGTTTCGTCGTACTGCATCAGAGCGCGAGTGATACCGTGGCGGATTGCGCCAGCTTGACCACTTACACCGCCACCGATAACGGTGACGTAGATGTCGAACTTTTCAACAGTCTCGGTCAATTCCAGCGGCTGACGAACTACCATGCGGGCAGTTTCGCGACCGAAGAAGTTGTCCAGAGTGCGGTTGTTGATCGAGATGTTACCAGTGCCCGGACGCAGGAAAACGCGTGCGGTTGCGGTTTTGCGACGGCCAGTGCCGTAATTTTGAGTCGCCGACATAATGAACTATTCCGTTAAAACTTCAGTTCTTGGGGCTGCTGAGCAGCATGAGGGTGTACAGCGCCCGCATAGACTTTCAGCTTGCGAAACATATCGCGACCCAGTGGGCCCTTCGGCAGCATGCCTTTGACCGCGATTTCGATCGGGGCTTCAGGCTTCTTGGAGATCAGGCCTTCAAAGTTGGAAGACTTGATACCGCCTGGGAAACCGGAGTGACGGTAGTACATTTTGTCTTGCGCTTTGTTGCCGGTAACACGTACCTGCTCAGCGTTGATGATCACGATGTAGTCACCGGTGTCAACGTGAGGGGTGTACTCAGGCTTGTGCTTGCCACGCAGACGGCTGGCGACTTCAGTGGCCAGACGACCCAGGGTCTGACCAGCGGCGTCGACGACAAACCAGTCGCGCTGAACTGTTTCCGGTTTTGCAGTAAAAGTTGTCATTCTTTAATAGCCTCAGGGGCCGCCCTGTAAATTAGACGGCGGATCTTACTGAATAGTGCTTACTTTGACAAGTCAAAGGCAGCCGGATACAGACGCTATCGGGGGCTCGGGTCGGCGCGTCCGTTCAACGGCAAGATTCTTCGGCAGGCGGCGCATCACTTCCACTGCAGAAAGAGGTGGGCAATTATGCAGATTGCGAAAAAAAATTCAACCTGCTTTTATGATTGTTTTCCCTGAAGGAGTACCCGATGGATTATCGACAGCTGGGCCGTACGGATCTGAACGTGAGCGCGATAGCCCTGGGCACCATGACGTGGGGCGAGCAGAACAGCGAGGCAGAGGCCTTCGCGCAGATCGAACGGGCCAAGGCGGCGGGGATCAACTTCCTCGATACCGCGGAAATGTACCCGGTGCCGCCCAAGGCCGACACCTACGCCACCACCGAACGCTATATCGGCAATTACTTCAAAAGCCGCGGCGACCGCGGCGACTGGATCCTCGCCAGCAAGATCGCCGGCCCCGGCAACACCATCGACTACATCCGCGACGGCCACCTGCGCCATAACCGCAAGCACATCGTCGAGGCACTGGACGCCAGCCTCAAGCGCCTGCAAACCGACTGGATCGACCTCTACCAGTTGCACTGGCCGGAGCGCAGCACCAACTTCTTCGGCCAACTGAGCTACAAGCACAAGGACGAAGACGACCTCACCCCGCTGGAGGAAACCCTCGAAGCCCTGGACGAGCAGGTCAAGGCCGGCAAGATCCGCCATATCGGCCTGTCCAATGAAACCCCGTGGGGCACCATGAAATTCCTGGCCCTGGCCGAAGCCCGTGGCTGGACCCGCGCGGTATCGATCCAGAACCCCTACAACCTGCTCAACCGCAGCTTTGAAGTGGGCCTGGCCGAAGTGGCCATCCGTGAGCAATGCGGCCTGCTGGCTTACTCGCCCCTGGCGTTCGGCATGCTCAGCGGCAAGTACGAAGGTGGCGCACGCCCGGCCAAGGCGCGCCTGACCGAGTACAGCCGTTTCAGCCGCTACTTCAACCCGCAGTCGGAGGCGGCGTGCAGCCGTTACGTGGCACTGGCGCGGGAGCATGGCCTGGATCCGGCGCAGATGGCGTTGGCGTTTGTGACCCAACAACCGTTCGTGACCAGCAACATTATTGGCGCCACGAACCTGGAGCAACTGGACAGCAACATCGCCAGTGCTGATCTGAAACTGTCGAAAGAGGTGCTGGAAGGGATTGAGGCGATTCAGAAGGATCATCCGAATCCGGCGCCTTGATCGATCTGTAGACCGCTATCGGGGGCTTGCCCCCGATGACGCACTCAAGACCAGCAAAAATCAAAGCGCCCGCGCAATGATCTCCTTCATGATCTCGTTGGTCCCCGCATAAATCCGCTGCACCCGCGCATCCGCCCACGCCCGCGCAATCGGGTATTCCCACATGAAGCCGTAGCCGCCGTGCAACTGCACGCACTCATCCAGCACCTTGCATTGCAGGTCCGTGGCCCAGTACTTGGCCATCGCGGCAGTGGGCACATCCAGCTTGCCTTCCAGGTGCAGCGCCATGCATTTGTCGACGAATACGCGGCCGATCTGAATCTCCGTGGCCATCTCCGCCAGCTTGAAACGGGTGTTCTGGAAGTCGGCAATCGCCTTGCCGAACGCCTTGCGCTCACGGGTGTATTCCAGGGTCCACTGCAACGCCGCCTCGGCAGACGACAGCGCGCCAATCGCGACAGTCAGACGCTCCTGGGGCAATTCCTGCATCAGGTAGGCGAAGCCCATGCCGGCCTGGCCCAGCAGGTTTTCCTTGGGCACCCGCACGTCCTGGAAGAACAGCTCCGAGGTGTCCTGGGCCTTCATGCCGACCTTCTCCAGGCGCTTGCCCTTGGCGAAGCCGGGCGTATCAGCCTCCACCAGAAACAGGCTGGTGCCCTTGGCACCGGCCTTGGGATCGGTCTTGGCGACCACGATCACCAGCTCAGCCAGGAACCCGTTGGTGATAAAGGTCTTGGAGCCATTGATCACGTACTCATCACCGTCCAGCACGGCGGTGGTCTTGACCCCTTGCAAGTCGGACCCGGCACCCGGCTCGGTCATGGCGATGGCCGTGACTGTCTCGCCAGAGATCAACTTGGGCAGGTACTTGTGCTTCAGCGCTTCACTGCCGTAATGCAGGATGTAGGGCGCGACAATGTCCGAATGCAGGGAAAAGCCGATGCCAGTCAGGCCCAAGCGACTGATCTCTTCGATCACTACCGCGCTGTAGAGAAAGTCCGCGCCCAGCCCGCCGTACTCCTCCGGCAGATGGGAACACAACATCCCCGCCTCCCCCGCCTTGTTCCACAGGTTACGGTCGATGTAGCCCTGCTTCTCCCATTGCCCGTGAAACGGTGCAGCGTCTTTTTCAAGAAAAGTGCGCACGCTCTGGCGGAAGAGTTCGTGCTCCGGGCTGAACAAGGTTCTCGGAATCATGGGTCACCTGCGTGGATTGTCGGACAAGGAGGAACCCACAGAGCCTATGCCCCGATGGCGTCACAGGACACTGGACACATGCGACAAAAAATAAGACGATCCAGCCGTCTGGTGACCACTTTCCCCTATAAGAATAAATGAAATTATGTCTAACCAAATCTCCACGCCGTTGCGGCGCGTCAGCATTTTGGCCATTGATCGGGTATTCGCTTCAACCCTGATGCAAGCCAAGGATTTCTTCCATCTCGCCAGCCTGCGTTATGGCAAACAGCAAGGCCTGGGCCTGACCCCAGCGTTCGAAACACGCCTGGTGAGCCCCGACGGAAAATCGGTGCGCAGTTTCAGTGACGTGATCATGCCGGTGGACGGCGGCCTGGAAGACGCCGACATCATCGTGCTACCGGCCTTCTGGGATGACTTCGATGCCCTGTGCGCGCGCTACCCGCAAGTGCTGCCGTGGCTGCGCGAACAGCATGCACGGGGCGCGGTACTCTGCGGCGAAGCCACCGGGGTGTTCTGGCTGGCCGAAGCCGGCCTGCTCGATGGCAAGGAGGCGACCACCTACTGGCGTTTCTTCAACGCGTTCGGCGAACGCTTCCCCAAGGTCCAGCTCAACCAGGACAAGCACCTCACCGACGCCGACAACCTGTATTGCGCCGGCGGCACCACCTCGGCGTGCGACCTGTATATCTACCTGATCGAACGCTTCTGCGGCGCCAACATCGCCCAGGCCGTGGCCCGCGACATCCTCTACGAAGTGCAGCGCAGCTACTCACCGGGACGTATCGGTTTTGGCGGGCAGAAGCTGCACCAGGACGTGATCATCCTGCAGATCCAGCATTGGCTCGAAGAGCACTTCGCCGACAAATTCCGCTTCGAAGACGTCGCCCGGGAACACGGCATGAGCATCCGCAACTTCATGCGCCGCTTCCAGACCGCCACCGGCGACAAGCCGCTGCACTACCTGCAACGCTTACGTATCGAGACGGCCAAGGGCCTGCTCTCGGGCAGCCGCAAGAGCATCAAGACCATCAGTTATGAGGTGGGCTACGACGATGCGAGTTTCTTTGCGCGGTTGTTTCGCCAACACACCGAGTTATCGCCGAACCAATACCGCCAGCAATTCCAACAGGCTGCGTAAGCAAATGTGGGAGGGGGCTTGCTCCCGATAGCGTTGGATCAGTCAGTGCATCTGTTACTGAAAGACCGCTATCGGGAGTAAGCCCCCTCCCGCACTTGACCTACATCTGTCTTAGGGTTTGTGCCCGCGCGACAGGAACTCGTGGGACTGCATTTCGAGCAAGCGGCTCAATGTCCGTTGGAATTCGAAGTTCAAGCGCCCGCCGGTATACAAGTCCTTGAGTTCGACTTCCGCCGAGATGATCAACTTGACATTACGGTCGTAGAACTCGTCGACCATGTTGATAAACCGTCGTGCGATATCGTCGGTGGTGACGCTCATCTGCTCCACGCCGCTGAGGATCACCGCGTGGAAGATCTTGCCCAGCTCGATGTAGTCGTTCTGGCTGCGTGGGCCGTCGCACAGTTGGCGGAATTCGAACCAAGCCACGTCATCGCAGGTACGCAGGGCGATGATTTCGCGGTTCTCGATCATCAGCTTGTCGTTTTCCACCGCCTGGGTGCATTCCGGCGTAAGGGCGCGGAAGCTTTTGCGCAGGCTTTCATGCGCCGCTTCGTTCAGCGGGAAGTGGAACAACTCCGCTTGCTCGAGGTGACGCAGGCGGTAGTCGACGCCGCTGTCGACGTTGACGATCTCGGTGTTCTGCTTGATCAGCGCAATGGCCGGCAGGAAGCGCGCGCGTTGCAGGCCGTCCTTGTACAAGCCGTCGGGCACGATGTTCGAGGTGGCGACCAGGGTCACGCCGTTCTTGAACAACTCTTCCATCAGGGTGCCGAGGATCATGGCATCGGTGATATCGGAGACGAAGAATTCATCGAAGCAGATGACCCGCGCTTCATCGGAGAAACGCTTGGCGATGATGGTCAGCGGGTTTTTCTCACCCGGCAGGGTCTTCATCTCTTCGTGCACGCGCTTCATGAAGCGGTGGAAGTGTGTCCGTACCTTTTCCTTGAACGGCAGCGCTTCAAAGAATGTATCGACCAGGTAGGTCTTGCCCCGGCCCACGCCACCCCAGAAATACAGGCCCTTGACCGGCACGTGGTCTTTCTTGCCGAACAGCTTGCTGAGCATCCCCGGCTTGCTTTGCGAGGCCGCAACCAGGTCGTCGTACAGGCGCTGCAAATGACGCACCGCCGTTTCCTGGGCCGCGTCATGGAAGAATTCAGGGCGTTTCAGATCAGCTTGGTATCGTTCTAGGGGCGTCATAATTTCGTTAGCAAGGCAACAAAAACGGGCCGTCACTGTAACGACGGCCCTGGATAATGGCAATCAACCCTTGGTCGGGTTAATCCTCGATTGGGGTCAACGCAATGCGCAGGGCTGCAATGGCGGCATCACGGGATGCGGCATCGGCGAACTCGGCGCTGTCGGCGACTGCGGTACCGTCCAGCCATACGCTGAAGCTCAGGGCTTCGCTGCGTACGTCCAGCGCAGCGCCACTTTGCAGTTGCTTGGTGACTGCGCCGGCCGCCTTGCCATCGGCAAAGTTGCGCGACAGCAGCAATTGCTCGCCATCGGCGGCCAACAGGCGGAAGCGGAAGCTGCCGTCGTCTTCACGGAAGCTCACGAAACGCGCGGCTTTCGCGGCTTTCTTCTTGGTCGCGACCGGCGCCGCAGCCTGGTTGACGAACGAACGCAGGCCCACCGCTTCACGCAACTCGGCCAGGAATGGCGCGGCGACTGCACGGGCTTTCTTGGCGCCGACCAGCAACAGGTCTTCCATGTCCGTCGGGCGCGACATCAACTGGTGGTAACGCTCGCGCGCTTCGCCCAGTTGGCTGTCCAGCAGTTGGAACAGACGACTCTTCGCCTCGCCCCAGCCCAGGCCTTGCAGCAGCTCGCCGCGGAACGCTTCTTCCTGGGCCTTGCTGGCAAACGCCTGGTAGAGGGTGAACAGGTGCGAGTTGTCCGGATCCTTGGCTTCGCCGGGCGCGCGGGAGTCGGTGACGATCCGCGAGATGGCGTCTTTCATGTCCTTGGCACTGGTGAACAACGGGATGGTGTTGTCGTAGCTCTTGGACATCTTGCGGCCATCCAGGCCCGGCAAGGTGGCAACGCTTTCCTCGATCAACGCCTCGGGCATGGTGAAGAATTCTTTACCGTTGCCGAACAGGTGGTTGAAGCGCTGGCCGATGTCGCGGGCCATTTCCACGTGCTGGATCTGGTCGCGGCCCACCGGCACCTTGTGCGCGTTGAACATCAGGATGTCCGCCGCCATCAGCACCGGGTAGCTGTACAGGCCCATGGTGATGCCCGCATCCGGGTCTTCGCCGGTCTCCACGTTCTTGTCCACCGAGGCCTTGTACGCATGGGCGCGGTTGAGCAGGCCCTTGGCGGCGACGCAGGTCAGCAGCCAGGTCAGCTCGGGGATTTCCGGGATGTCGGACTGACGATAGAAGGTCACCCGGTTCACATCCAGGCCACCGGCCAGCCAGGTCGCGGCGATTTCCATACGCGAGCGCTGGATGCGCTGCGGGTCATCGCATTTGATCAGGGCGTGGTAGTCGGCCAGGAAGTAGAAGGAATCGGCATTGGCATCCTGGCTGGCCAGGATCGCCGGGCGGATCGCACCGGCGTAGTTGCCCAGGTGCGGCGTGCCGGTGGTGGTGATGCCGGTGAGGATACGGGTACGAGTCGTCATGGGTAATCGCTTATCAGACTGCTATCAATTCGAGAGGCGCGGCAGCACCAGATCCTTGAGATCGGTGAGCTTGCCATGAAAAAAGTGCCCGCATTCTGCCACTTTCAGCAGCTCATGGGGGCGTTTCAAGGCGGCGGACCAGTCGTAGACGGTTTGCGGGTCGACCACTTCGTCGGTTTCCGGCTGGATCAGGGTCAACGGGCAGCTGTGGGGCAGCACATCGGTATCGCGCAGGCGCATCACCGCCGCGGCGACCATGAACAGGTGCGCGAGCTTTTCGCCTTTGGCTTCCAGGCGGCCGCCGAGGCTGGCCGCCACGTAGCCGCCAAAGGAAAAACCGAGCAGGGTGATCGGCAGGTCGGGGTGCTTTTCACGCAGCCAGGTGGCAGCCGCTTCGGCATCGTCCACTTCACCGGTGCTCATGTCGTGGGTGCCGGCACTCGCACCGACGCCACGGTAATTGAAACGCAAAGTAATCAACCCGGCATCGCGAGCCGTGCGTTGCAGGGTCGAAACGACTTTATTGAGCATGGTCCCGCCCTGCACCGGATTAGGGTGGCAGATCAGCGCCAGGCCACGTGGCTCGGGGTGATCCAGGTACAGGGCTTCCAATTGGCCTACCGGGCCATCGATCAAAACGGGGGTTTCACGCATGAGCAAGGAATGAACTCCGTGACCTCTCAAAGGGTCGACTCGTCTAGCTAAAAGTCTGTGCATGGCATCATTGCGAGCTTAATCGCGGTATACAGCGCAGGTTTGAGCCGTTAACGTAAAGCAAAGCCGTTTATAGAGGAAGGACTCGTGGAACACTCGCTCTTAGTTTGGTTGTTGCCGACTCTCGCCTTGGTTGCCGGTGTCGCCATTGGATTCCTGGTTGCCCGCCTGCTGCCGAATGCCGCGCCTAACCGCACGCAGCGTCAGTTGGATGACATTCAGGAACGTTTTGACAGTTATCAGAACGAGGTTGTTACCCACTTCAACAGCACCGCGACCCTGGTCAAGAAACTCACCCAGAGCTACCAGGAAGTACAGGATCACCTCGCCGATGGGGCAAACCGCCTGGCCCTCGACGACATCACCCGCCAGCGCCTGCTGGCCGCGCTGCATTCCGATGCACCGCAAACTCCACGGGAACGCCTGACTCCGCCCCGGGAGAACCAGGAACCGCCACGGGACTACGCGCCAAAAACGCCAAACGCCCCAGGCATGCTGGATGAGCATTACGGCTTGAAGAAGTAAGTTATTTTCAAGCAATAGAAAAGCCCGGTTGATCGCTGATCAACCGGGCTTTTTGTTGGGCACCATTCTCCAGAACAAGGGGCCTCAGGCCACAGGTTGCTCTTGAAGCCACCCACCCTCGATCCGCACATGCCGCCCATGGAAGCGCTTGAGGCTGCTGCGATGACCGACGCTGACAATGCTCAACCCCGGCAATTCATCAATCAACGCCTGATACAACGTCGCCTCATCCTCTTCATCCATGGCCGACGTCGCTTCGTCCATGTACAGCCATTGCGGCGCGAACAACAAGGCACGGGCAAAGGCCAGGCGCTGTTGCTCGCCGGGCGAGAGCATGCGTTGCCAATGGTTGGCTTCGTCCAGGCGCTCCACCAGGTGCGGCAGGCGACAGGTTTCCAGGACCTGTGCATAACGTTCTGCCGAATAGAAGCTGTCGTCCTGTGGGTAACTCAACACCGCCTTGAGCGTGCCGATCGGCAGGTAAGGCTTCTGCGGCAGGAACAGGTAACGCCTGGCCGGCAGGCGGATGCTGCCGTGACCAGCCGGCCAGAGATGCCCCATGGCGCGCAGCAAGGTACTTTTGCCGCTGCCGGAACGGCCGCTGAGCATGACGCGCTGGCCCGGTTCAACGATCATGTTGGCGTCGGTCAGCAGGTGGCGACCATCCACCAGGTTCAAGCCCAGCCCTTGCACCACAAGACGCTCGCCTTCAGCGCTGACGTCGATGGCAGCTGGGCGCTGCTCGTTCTCACGCATGGCCTGCTGAAAACTCAGTAGACGGTCGCTGGTCGCGCGCCAGCCGGCCAGGTCGGCGTACGCGCTGATAAACCAGCTGAAGTTGCCCTGCACGTTGCCGAACGCCGAGTTGATTTGCATCAGCTCGCCCAGTTCGATCTTGCCGGAAAAGTAGCGCGGGGCAGCCACGATAAACGCAAAGACGATCGCAATCTGTTCATAGCCGGCAGTGAAGAACGTCAGGCGCTTGGACACCTTCATGATGTCCCAGTAGTTATGCCAGACCTTCCCGAACCGCGCGTTCAAACGCTGATGCTCATTGGGTTCGCCGTTGTACAGGGCGATGCTCTCGGCATTCTCCCGCACCCGCACCATGGAGAAACGCAAGTCCGCTTCGAAGCGTTGCTGCTGGTTGCTCAAGCCGATCAAACGACGACCGATCAGATGGGTCAGCCAACTGCCGACACCGGCATAGACCAATGCACACCAGAACATGTAGCCGGGGATGGTGATACCGAACACTTCAATACTGCCGGACACGCCCCATAGGATAATGGAGAACGACACCAGGCTGACCACATTGCGCAACAGCCCAAGGCCAAGACTCAGGGTGTTCAGGGTAAAGCTGTTGAGGTCTTCGGAAATCCGCTGGTCCGGGTTATCGGTGTAGCCGCCCTGCTCCAGCTGGTAGTAGTTCTTGTCGCCAAGCCAGCGGGCGAAATACTTTTCGGTGAGCCATGCACGCCAGCGAATGGTCAGCATCTGGGTGAGGTAGAGACGGTAGACCGCGCCGAGAATCGCCACCGTGGCGATACCGCAGAAATAACCGATCTGTTGCCAGAAGGCGGCGGTGTCCTTGTTTTCCAGGGCGTTGTAGAAGTCCTTGTACCAGTGGTTGAGCCACACGGAAATGGCCACGCTGAACAGCGACAGGCCAATCACCACGGCGAGCAACAACCAGGCCTTGCCCTTCTCTTCACTTCGCCAATAAGGCGTGATCATCGCCCAGGTTCGGCGAAAAAATTGCCCACGCACAGCGTCATTGACCGCGGAGTACTCAGCGTTCTGATTCATCGTTCAGGCTCGTAGGGAGGAAGGCAGGCGTTTGAACCGATCATAGGTGATCGGTTCAGGGTTCCGTGCGGCCTGAAGCAGGCTGTTCAGCTTAGGTTCAGCGGCGTACCGGACGCTTCTGCAGCTTGCGTTGCAGGGTGCGACGGTGCATGCCCAGGGCGCGGGCAGTGGCGGAGATATTGCCTTCGTGTTCGGTGAGGACGCGCTGGATGTGTTCCCACTGCAGGCGGTCCACCGACATCGGGTTTTCCGGCACCAGGGTGTCGAGGTCGGCGTGCTCGGACAGCAATGCGGCCAGCACATCATCGGCATCCGCCGGCTTGCACAAGTAGTTGCAGGCGCCGCGCTTGATGGCCTCGACGGCCGTGGCAATGCTGGAGTAACCGGTGAGGATCACCACGCGCATTTCCGGGTCGAGTTCCAGCAGCTTGGGCAACAGCACCAGGCCGGAATCGCCGTCCATCTTCAGGTCGAGCGCGGCATAGTCCGGCAGGTCGGCCTGGGCGATGGCCAGGCCCTCTTCGGCGGAGCCGGCGGTGCTCACGCGGAAACCGCGACGGCTCATGGCGCGCGCCATCACGCGGGTAAACGTGGCGTCATCATCTACCAGCAACAGGTGCGGCAGTTCTTCGCCTTCGACTTGGATCTCGTCACTCATCGATATCTCCTCGTGCGACACGGGGCAGGCGCAGCTCGGTGAGCGTACCGCCTTCCTCATGACTATAGAGCTTCACTGAGCCGCCCGCGCGGGTCACGCTGGCCTTGCTCAAAAACAGGCCCAGGCCGAAGCCTTTGCCCTTGGTGGTAAAGAACGGTTTGCCGATCTGCTCGGCGATGGCCAGCGGCACGCCTGCACCATGGTCGCGAATGCTGATCGTCAGGTCATCCACATCCCAATCCAGCCGGACTTCCAGGCCTTCGGGGCAGGCGTCGGCGGCGTTGTTCAGCAGGTTGAGCAAGGCTTGGGTCAGGTCCGGCGGTGGCGCCAGGCGCGGCACGGTCCCCTGCCCCAGCAGATGGAAACGGTAGCTGGCTTCGGGGCGCATCAGGTGCCAGCGGTTCAGGGCTTCGTCGAGCCACTGGGTCACGTCCTGCATATCGACCGCCAGGCGGCGATTGGCTTCAGCCGCGCGTACCAGTTGCTGCAAGGTTTGCTTGCATTGCTTGACCTGTTCGCGCAGCACGCCGAGATCCTCTTGCAGCGCCGGGTCGTGATGGTCCTGGGTCATTTCGTTGAGCAGCACGCTCATGGTCGCCAGCGGCGTGCCCAATTCGTGAGCCGCGCCGGCGGCCTGGGTGGCGACGGCGAGCAGTTGCTGGTCACGCAGGCCTTCTTCGCGGCGAATGGCGCGCAGTTCTTCCTGGCGGCGCAGCTCTTCGGCCATGCGCGCAGCAAAAAAAGTGATCACGGCGGCAGACAGGGCAAAGCTCAGCCACATCCCGTAGATCTGCAGGTTTTCGCGGGCGATGGGGAATGTCTGCAGCGGATAGAACCGCGCCAGCAGCAGGGTGTACAGGGTCAGGGCGATACCCGACAGCACCACCGAGTAGCGCCACGGCAAGGTCACCGCAGCGATGGTCAGTGGCACCAGGTAATAAGACACGAACGGGTTGGTGGAACCGCCGGAGAAATACAGCAACACACTGTGGATAAACAGGTCGCAGGCCAATTGCAGGGCGTATTCCAGCTCGGTCACCGGCCAGGTGGTGCGCAACCGAATGGCGGTAAACACACACAGCACGATGGAGAAACCCAGGGTCACGCCCAATTGCAGCCACGGCAGCGGCAGCAGGTCGAACCAATAGGCGAGCCCGACCGAACCAGCCTGCGCGGCCAGTACCAGGGTACGAATGAACGTCAGGCGCCAGAGGTTCTGGCGGGTGGCGGAAGTCAGTTTTACGGCGGCGAGCATGAGCTCTCCCGATGAGCGCTGCAGGCGGATCGGCAGGAGTATAAACGAAGCGGGCACGCTGGCATGGCGCGTGTGGCTCTTTGCCGCAGGCCGGGCGAACGACCGTTCGTCGGCGGCCGCACAATGTGTAGCGAATATGTAAACCCGAAGAACCCGACACCACCGTCTACAGTCATACCGATACGAACACCCTAAGGAGCTTCCATGTCTCGTTTCACTCGCAGTGCAGTTGTTCTCACCCTCAGCGCCAGCGCCCTGGCCAGCCTTCCGGCACTGGCCGCCGATGCACTGAATTACAACCAGATTTCCCTGCGCGCCGAGGTCAGCCAGGAAGTGGCCCGCGACAAGATGATCGTCACCCTCTACACCGAGTCCCAGAACGCCGACCCGGCCAAGCTCGCCGCCGAAATCACCACCACCATGAACAAGGCCCTGGGCCAGGCGCGCGAAGTCCAGGGCGTGACCTTGCGCCAGGGCAGCCGTAACAGCTACCCGATCTACGACAACAAGAACCAGAAGATCACCGGCTGGCGCGAGCGCGCCGAACTGCGCCTGGAAAGCGCGGACTTCCCGGCGCTGTCCAAACTCACCGGCGAACTGCTCAACACCCTGAAAATGGAAAACATGGACTTCGCCATCGCCGACACCACGCGCAAGACCAGCGAAGACGCCCTGCTCAAGGACGCGGTCGCCGCGTTTAAAGCACGCGCGCAACTGGCCACCGATGCGCTGGGCGGCAAGGGCTACAAGATCGTCAACTTGAACTTCAACACCAATGGCTACCCACAACCTTATGCCCGTGGCGGAATGATGATGAAGGCGGCCATGATGGATTCAGCACCGACGCCGGAAGTGGAGGCAGGTACCAGCCAGGTCAGCATGAGCGCCGATGGGGTAATTGAAGTCGTGCAGTAAACCGTTTGCAGCATTAGAAGCGGCGCAGCCTCAACGGCTGCGCTTTTTTTTTGGACAGCTCTTATGTCGCCCATCAGCCCCCACACCGCCAGAATAAAATCACTACTCACATCGCCGCTCTCGAAGGCCATGCAGGCAAAGTTTCACTAACCGCAGCAGTAAGACCCAAATGGCAAGTGCCCAACTCAGACAGCCATGAAACATGCCTACGCTGCTTGCGCGTAAAAAATTTCTTCCGCGCCATAGGAATAAGCTTAAGGGTTACGCTGCGCGCCCAATCCAATTATATAAAGGGAACTCGGTGCATCCGCGTGGCCACGTAACTACTGTCACTGCCAGCTTAGTTTGAAAAAACGTGGCTTTTTCGAGGTTCTCGGTACGATGCCTGCTAATGCACAGCAGTTTGAAATCATTGCCGCTTGGCAGCACATAGATGATCAACGATAGAGCTTAAAAACCACTACGTAAATCGAGCCGCCAATGCAAAAAATGACGCCCCCCCACTGCAATTTTCTTCGACAGCTGCCCCCTCATCAACAGCCTACGCCTCGGATCCAAAAGCGTACTCCGCAGAACAAGAACCCGTGCGGAATCGCCTCCGTCGCTCAATCGCCCCTTCGGACACAGGAAGCAATACTCCGCACAGCAAGAAGTTTTATATTGGCGGATTAATAAACGGCCACACGCAAAAAAAAGATCTTAAACCGGGTAACTACAACGGTGTCATTTATGGGTGGAGCGTAACTCCGCCCAACGACAGCGCTTCTATGCAAGAACGGGAGAAGCGTGTCAAAGAATATGCGTATCGCGTAGATTGGAAGATCAAGGATATCGAGTCCGGTAAAGAAGGCGAAAGGAATATTAAATTCCAGGATACTCGTCAATTCATGGACCCCGCAGGTTACTTCAGTGCTGGTTTGTTGGCAGCCGGATACGACCCGCATAAAAAAATCACGGTGACATTCGAGTCCTATGTAGGGCGGGGTACTCCCGAGAATTTAAGCGCCTCAGAGAAACGCACCTACTACGCATGGGAAATTGCGGCAGGCGCACTGCAGCACGATAAAGTAGAACGCGGTGGGCCGATCAACTTTAACTTCATGAATATCGACCCAAAAGACAGGAGTACGGTGAGTGACTTGGAGTCGCTGGGCAAAAGCCTCCAAAACAGGTGGGAAACGACCGTAGCAGCGCCAATGCGAGACGCCTCGGGAGAACTGGCAAAAAGATCAGGAAAAGCAGATATCTATCTTCTAGAGGGAAACTTACAAAGCCTACGCAGTGTTAAAAGCGCATTCAACAGCCTAAGCCCTGAAGGTCAGGAAGCCATTAACCGGACACTGGATAAAAATGGGCAGGTTATAATTCCCAACATATACGGCTACCCACTGGCAGGGCATGCATTTATTCCTTACACCCCCTACGACGGCGATTACAACAATAGGCCCAACAAGGGAGTGATGGTCGACTTGAAAAACGGCATCATCCGCGAAATACACGGGGACAAGGACTTTGCCAGCTGGGCCAAAGACCATCGTGACAGCGTGCTTAAAAGTTTAAATGCCAAGGATATACAAGGAGGAAAAGACGCACATTGGCCGAAGGCAGGTGAAGTTCTCGACAATCTGATTTCAGGCGAAAATGCTCACCTTGAGGGGTATAACAACTTGTTTTCAGACCAATCCATACCGGTATCTGAGGCATTTAATTACACTCGTGCGCGAGGCGCTGACTATCAACTTAAATATGGCGACCTGAACAACGGAATAGCCGATAAATACCAGGACATAAACACAAAAAATTCGGTATGGGCCGACCAGACGGAAGTGTTTGGCTCCTCGCAACAATCCTGGAAAGCAGCCAAAGAATTCTGGGGGAATACCTTCGGCTACGCCCCCGTCATCGGCAACGCTGGCAACATTGTCTTTGGCATTCATGATGGCATCTATGGCATGACGGCAGAGGATCGCGCTGGCGGAAATGCCGCGGCCGTGATATCGGGGCTGCAATTGGCACTCGAACTGGCACCAGGTGCGGGAGAGCTTGGGGAAGGTGATCTGCCCGGCCTTTCTAACACGCTGAATGCCGAACGTTACAATTGGAGATTCAACCCTGAAACAAGCGATGTGGAATTGGTACGCTCACCCAAGGCTTCGAACACTATCGATGGCATGCCCGCCGAACCTGCGCCCGGTGGAGCAACAGGAGACATTCAGTTGCCACCGACGGGAGAAGTCGACCGGATACGCACAAGCCAATCGGGAAAGATCAGCCAGCATGCAGTGCCTAACGGTGAGCAGGTGATTGAAAATGCCCCGCGCAACGCCAAAGGCATTTACCACGTCAAGGGGCCAGCCCCCGGAGAAGACCGCTGGTACATTCGTTATACCGACGCGACAGGTGTTCCCGAGGTCTATGAGATCAAAAGCAATTTCAAACTGAGCGACAACCGTGTAGAGATCATTGATCCCGGAACCCGAAAACAGGTGATGATCGTTCACTCTTTTGGTGATGGCGAGTGGGCGCCTGCCAAGGGAGATGGCGGCATCAGACTGCCTTGGAGACGTGCGCCCTTACCCGCCCCCAGCGATGAAGCAAGGCGCCCTGCCAACTTCGCCACACAATTTCGCGACGTCGAAGGCAATGTGATGAAAGGGGCCGAGGCCGTCGATCAGTATTTGCAAATCAATGATGGAGCCGAGTTTGACCTCGCCACTAAAAATTTCCGCGATCCAAGCGGCGACAAAACGAAATTCAACGTTAACTGGTCAATCGACAAAAAGTCCGACTTTGAAGTTCTAGCTGCAGAAACCGCCGGCCCCTCGGAATATGGCAGCAGCGAGTATGCATCGCCCTTTATCAAAGATGTACGCCGTAACCCCTACATCATAAATAACGGGGAAAGTCGCACGGAAATCAACATCAACATGCAATTAAACGAACTACGCAAAACAGGGAATGAAGTCACGGCAGAAACCGCTGATCTTCTTATGAGAAACAGCATAGAACGCTTTGAAGCTGCCATTCCCGACCCGGAGCTGCGCGCCAGGATCTCTGAGGTGGCCCACCAGGGAGCGACCGGGCCAGGTGTAGTCGACTTGAATAGCCATGCGGTTCTGAAAGAGCCTTATCTGTTCAGCGCTACGGATACGACCTTTCAAATCGATCACGATCCTTCCACCAACGTCACCAAGGTCAGCGTGATATCCAAAGGACGTCTCTTGAATCCGGACGTCGAACCCAGCGAAGTCAAGGGTGTGGACGTGTCCATCAAACGAACCTTTACCATCCGGGAGAGTAACGAGCTGGACTCTGATTATGCTATCGATAAACACGCCCCGACTACCTTGGAGATTGCCGTCACGCCGACTTGATCAACCGCACAAGCATGCCCCCTTACCTCATGCCCCGAACGGCGGTAACCTCGGTGACCGCCGTTTTCGTTCGCGCAGCTTTTATATGCCAGCCACTTCAGGGGTCTCCATGCCAAGAACTGCCTTAAAACCGCTGCTCCTCACCGCCGGCCTGCTGGCCTTTATGCCGATGGCCCACGCAGCCAGTACCCTGGTCTACTGCTCCGAAGCCAGCCCCGCCGGGTTCGACCCCAGCCAGTACACCAGCGGCACCGATTTCGATGCGTCCGCCGAAACCGTGTTCAACCGCTTGACCCAATTCAAGCGTGGCGGCACCGAAGTCGAACCGGGCCTGGCCACACGCTGGGAGGTGTCCGAGGATGGCCTGGCCTACACCTTCCATCTGCGCGAAGGCGTCAAGTTCCACACCACTGATTTCTTCAAACCCAGCCGCGATTTCAATGCGGATGACGTGCTGTTTACCTTCAATCGCCTGCTGGATGCCGAGAGTCCGTTTCGCAAGGCCTACCCTTCCGAATCGCCGTACTTCACCGACATGGGCCTGAACACCACGATCAAGAGCGTCGACAAACTCGACGAGCACACCGTGCGTTTCAACCTGAACAACGTCGATGCCTCGTTCGTGCAGAACCTGGCCATGAGTTTCGCCTCCGTGCAATCGGCCGAGTACGCCGCCCAGCTATTGAAGGAGGGCAAGGCCGAAGACATCAACCAGAAACCGGTCGGCACCGGGCCGTTTGTGTTCAAGCGCTACCAGAAGGACTCGCAGATTCGCTACGTGGCCAATAAGCAGTACTGGAAACCCGAGGATGTGAAACTCGACAACCTGGTGTTCGCCATCACCCCGGACGCCGCGTCGCGCCTGCAAAAGCTCAAGGCCGGCGAATGCCAGGTCAGCGGCTACCCGCGCCCGTCGGACATCGAGGTGATGAAACAGGACCCCAACCTGCGCGTGCTGCAGCAAGCGGGTTTCAACCTGGGCTTCCTGGCCTACAACGTGACCCACCCACCGCTGGACCAGCTCAAGGTCCGCCAGGCCCTGGACATGGCCATCGACAAGCCGGCGATCATCAAGGCGGTTTACCAGGGCGCCGGACAATTGGCGCAGAATGCACTGCCACCGGCGCAGTGGTCTTATGACCCCTCCATCAAGGATGCCCCGCACGATCCGACCAAGGCCCGCGCGCTACTAAAAGAAGCAGGGGTTGCACCGGGCACTACCATCAACCTGTGGGCAATGACCGTCCAGCGCGCTTCCAACCCGAACGCGCGCATGTCGGCCCAGATGATCCAGCAGGATTGGGAAAAAGTCGGCATAAAGGCCAATATCGTCAGCTATGAATGGGGCGAGTACATCAAGCGCGCCAAAAATGGCGAGCACGATGCGATGATTTATGGCTGGACCGGCGACAACGGCGACCCGGATAACTGGCTCGGCGTGCTCTACAGTTGTGCCGCGGTCAAGGGCAGCAACTACGCCAAATGGTGTAACCCGGCCTACGACAAACTGGTGCAGCAGGCCAAGGTCAGCAGTGACCGCGAGCAGCGCATCAAGTGGTATCAACAGGCACAAAAAATTCTTAAAGAACAAGTACCTATAACGCCCATTGCAAACTCGACGGTTTTCCAACCCCTGCGCAAGGAAGTGAAGGACTTCAAGATCAGCCCCTTTGGGCTGACACCGTTCTACGGCGTGAGTCTAGATAAGTAACAGAAATGCCCCAACCGAGTGCGCCAGACGCCTCGGTTGACCCTCTCTGGTGCACCTTATGCACCGAAAAAAACCCATAAATACGTTCAAATATGTCAAAACTTTCATAATTGCGACATTCCTGTACGTTCGTACCACTCTTTCCGCCTTGCGACGGTTCAGCATCTTGCAATGGGTATGGCGCCTGCATAAGTATCCGCAGGCCGACTCACGAGGTCGCCCTCACCACCAAAAATGACAACAAATCATGAGGCCAACATGCTTAAACACGCAGTCCTTCCGTTATTAGTGAGCGCTGGCCTTATGGCCGCGGCCCCATTCGCCCAAGCGGCGACTAACCTGGTGTTCTGCTCCGAAGGGAGCCCGGCCGGTTTCGACCCAGGCCAGTACACCACCGGAACAGACTTCGATGCCTCGGCCGAAACCATGTTCAACCGCCTGAGCCAGTTCGAACGAGGCGGCACCGCCGTTGTTCCTGGCCTGGCCACCAGCTGGGACGTGTCCCCGGATGGCCTGACCTACACCTTCCACCTGCGCGAAGGCGTCAAGTTCCATACCACCCCATACTTCAAGCCGACTCGTGAATTCTCGGCTGACGACGTCCTGTTCACCTTCAACCGGATGATCAACAAAGACGATCCATTCCGTAAGGCCTACCCCACCGAGTTCCCGTACTTCACGGACATGGGGATGGACACCAACATCAAGAACATCGAGAAGGTCGATGCCCACACCGTCAAGTTCACCCTTGGCACCGTGGACGCCGCGTTCATCCAGAACCTGGCGATGAGCTTCGCGTCGATCCAGTCGGCCGAATATGCCGCCCAGTTGCTGAAGAATGGCACGCCTCAGGACATCAACCAGAAGCCAATCGGCACTGGCCCGTTCGTATTCAAGAGCTACCAGAAAGACTCGAACATTCGCTACACCGGCAACAAGGACTACTGGAAACCTGAGGACGTGAAGATCGATAACCTGATCTTCGCCATCACCACCGATCCGTCGGTGCGTATCCAGAAGCTGAAGAAAAACGAGTGCCAGATCACCCTGTTCCCACGTCCGGCCGACCTCAAGGCGCTGGGTGAAGACAAGGACCTGAAACTGCCGCACCAGGCCGGTTTCAACCTGGGCTATGTCGCCTACAACGTCATGGACAAGGTCAAGGGCAGCGACCAGCCCAACCCACTGGCCGACCTGCGCGTGCGCCAGGCGCTGGACATGTCGGTGAATAAACAGCAGATCATCGATTCCGTCTACCAGGGCGCAGGCCAACTGGCGGTCAACGCCATGCCGCCAACCCAATGGTCCTACGACACCACCATCAAGGACGCCAAGTACGATCCCGAGAAAGCCAAGGCGCTGCTCAAGGAAGCGGGTGTCAAGGAAGGTACCGAGATCGTTCTGTGGGCGATGCCGGTTCAGCGTCCGTACAACCCGAACGCCAAGCTGATGGCCGAAATGCTGCAAAACGACTGGTCCAAGATCGGCCTGAAGGTCAAGATCACCAGCTACGAGTGGGGCGAGTACATCAAGCGCTCCAAAGGCGGCGAGAACCAGGCCATGATCATTGGCTGGAGCGGCGACAATGGTGACCCGGACAACTGGCTGAACGTGCTGTTCGGTTGCGACTCCCTGGCCGGTAACAACTTCTCCAAGTGGTGCGACAAGAAATTCGACGGCGTCGTGAAAGAAGCCAAGGCTACGTCGGACGTCGCCAAACGCACCGAGCTGTATAAGCAGGCGCAACATATCCTCAAAGATGCAGTCCCGATGACACCTATCGCGCACTCGACGGTGTATCAACCCATGCGCAACACCGTACAGGACTTCAAGATCAGCCCGTTTGGCCTGAACTCCTTCTATGGCGTGAGCGTAAGCGGCAAGTAAGGACCAATGACGGCGACGTTTAATAACGTCGCCGTTATTGCATCCGCCTGGACCGTAGGAAATAGACCACGCTCGTAATCGCCGCTTCCTACAGCTGCGAACTGCGACAAGTAGCTCTTTTGCCTACAAGGTCAGTCCAATTTGGCGCATTTACTGCGCAGTCCGCGGCCCATACCGTCGTAGGACAGCAGAGGCTCCAACCTGGGAAAGGCACTTGCTGTGTGTGGGATCAGTAATGTCCCCCTGGCCGTACGCCTGGGTGATTGCTTGCTGATGACAACTACAAACAAGGATCGGGATCGTCATGCGCCATACCACCGTTCTATCCGCAATTTTTGGCACCAGCCTGCTGGCCGTAGCCACGATGGGCCAGGCGGCCGACAAGAAGAGCCTGGTGTTCTGCTCCGAAGGCAGCCCGGCAGGGTTCGACACCGCGCAGTACACCACCGCTACCGATAACGATGTGGCCGAGCCGCTGTACAACCGCCTGGTTGAGTTTGAAAAGGGAGCGACCAACGTCGTACCTGGACTGGCGACCAAGTGGGACATTTCCGAAGACGGCCTGACCTACACCTTTCACCTGCGTGAAGGCGTGAAGTTCCACAGCAACAAGGAATTCAAGCCGACGCGGGATTTCAACGCCGACGACGTGCTGTTCACCTTCAACCGCATGCTTGACCCCGACCACCCGTTTCGCAAGGCCTACCCCACCGAGTTTCCGTACTTCAACGGGATGAGCCTGAACAAGAACATCGCCAAGGTCGAGAAAACCGACCCGCATACCGTGGTGATGACGCTGAACTCGGTCGACGCTGCGTTCGTGCAGAACATCGCCATGAGCTTTGCCGCCATCCTGTCGGCCGAATACGCCGAGCAGTTGCTCAAGGAAGGCAAGCCCAGCGACATCAACCAGAAGCCGATCGGCACTGGCCCCTTTGTCTTCCAGCGCTATCAGAAAGACTCGCAGATCCGTTATGTGGGCAACAAACAGTACTGGGACCCGAGCAAGGTCAAGCTGGACCAGCTGATTTTTGCCATCAACACCGACGCCTCGGTGCGCGTGCAAAAACTCAAGGCCGGCGAATGCCAGGTCACCCTGCACCCGCGCCCGGCCGACGTCGACGCGCTCAAGGCCGACCCGAACCTGCAACTGCTGACCAAGCCGGGCTTCAACTTGGGCTACATCGCCTACAACGTGCGCCACAAGCCGTTCGACCAGCTCGAAGTGCGCCAGGCGCTGGACATGGCGGTGAACAAGCAGAGCATCCTCAACGCCGTATACCAGGGCGCGGGGCAGTTGGCAGTCAATGCCATGCCGCCGACCCAATGGTCCTACGACGAAAGCATCAAGGACGCCGCCTACAACCCGGAAAAAGCCAAGGAACTGCTCAAGGCCGCCGGCGTGAAGGAAGGTACCGAGATCACCCTGTGGGCGATGCCGGTGCAACGGCCGTACAACCCCAACGCCAAGCTGATGGCCGAGATGCTGCAAAGCGACTGGGCCAGGATCGGACTGAAGGTCAAGATCGTCAGCTACGAGTGGGGCGAATACATCAAGCGCACCAAGAATGGTGAGCACGATGTCAGCCTGATCGGCTGGACCGGCGACAACGGTGATCCGGACAACTGGCTGGGCACCCTCTACAGCTGCGACGCCATCGGCGGGAACAACTACTCCATGTGGTGTGACCCGGCGTACGACAAGCTGATCAAGCAAGCCAAGGTCGTGACCGACCGCGAACAAAGGACTGTTCTGTACAAACAGGCGCAACAACTGCTCAAGCAGCAGGTGCCGATCACACCCGTCGCCCACTCGACGGTCAACCAGCCGTTAAGCGCCAAAGTCGAAGGCTTCAAAGTAAGTCCCTTCGGCCGCAACGTGTTCTCGGGCGTCAGCATTAACCCATAAGAAAATAACCGGATTGCAGGGAGCGAAGTTGGCTCTCCCGCAAACGTGCAGCCTTTTATTGGGAAATTTCCTACGGCAAACGTTTGCAACAGCTTGATCGAGTTACACACCCAATAGCCGGATCACCAAAAAAGACCGGCATTAAAAAGAGAACCAAAGGAGCTTCAACCCATGAAACTGAGCAGCAAAGCGCTTCTGGCCTTGGCCATCAGCAGCATCACGGCCACCGCCTATGCTGAACCCGCCAGCCAGGACTTCGTCCCGACCACATTGGCCGGCGCCAGCGCCCAAAGCGAGGCCAAAGGCTTTATTGACGGTCAAAGCCTGGGCGGTACAACCCGTAACTGGTACTCCAGCGAGAAGAAATTCCGTGGCCAGCGTTTCTCCTATGAGAAACACAATCAGACGCGCACCGACGCAAACCGCACAAACTGGGTACAAGGCACCATCCTCAATTACTCCTCGGGCTTCACCCAAGGCACCGTGGGGGTGGCGACCGAAGTCGCGGCTTACAACGCCGTGGTCCTGGACCGCAGCAAGCGTGATATCAAGGGCGGTTCCAACCGTACCCTGGCTGACTCCGACGGCGATGCAGTAGGCCAGTGGAGCAAACTGGGCCTGGCGAACGTCAAGTTCCGCGTGTCCAACACCACCTTGACCGCCGGTCGCCAGAACTTCAGCAGCGGAATCGTCGATACCATCGGCAACCGTGCCCTGCCTTCGAGCTTCGAGGGTGTGAGCTTCAACAGCGAAGAGTTCAGCAACTTGTCGTTCCAGGGCGGCATCTTTGATCGCGTTTCGCCGCGTACCGAACAAAGCCTGTCGAAATTCCGTTCCGAGTACGGCAATGGCCAGGAAACCGACAAGGTCAAGACCCTGGGCTTCAACTACCAGCCGTTCAAGAGCCTGAAAACCAGCGTGTTCGCCGCTAACGTCGAAGACTTCTGGAACCAGTACTACTTCGGTGCCACCCACGAATTGGGTGATGCACAGACCCTGGCACTGACCACCGGCCTGAACTACTACAAAACCACCGACACCGGCAGCAAGAAGATGGGCAACATCGACAACGACACTTACTCGTTGTCCCTGGGGCTGACCCACCAGGCCCACAGCCTGACCTTCTCGTACCAGGAAGTTAACGGTGACGAGTACTTCGACTACCTGCACGAAACCAACGGCATCTACCTGGCCAACTCCCTGACCTCCGACTTCAACAGCCCGAACGAGAAGTCCTTCCAGATCGCCTACGGCATCAACATGGCCGAATACGGCGTGCCGGGCCTGAAGTTCAACGTCTACTCGGCGCGCGGCTGGGGCATCGACGGTACTCACTACAACGGTACCGCCTACGGTGAAGCCGGCGCTTCGCGTAGCGACCTGCGCTTGATGGACGGCGAGAAACACCAGGAATACGGGGTTGGCACGTCCTACGCGATTCAGAGCGGCCCACTCAAGGCCACCACCATCCGTGGCACCTACGTGACTCACCGCGCCAGCGCACAACAGGCTGACGGCAACATCAAAGAGTTCCGCCTGGTCACCACCATCCCGTTCAACATTCTTTAACTAGCACCAGGTAGACGGCAGGCTCAGGACGAGCCTGCCGTCTACGCTTGTCTGGTCCCATCGATTGCAGAGGGCTCTGAATGAAAATGCTCCCGCTACAAGCTGCCGTTGCCGCTGCGCTGTTAAGCGTGGCTATCGGCGTATCGGCCAAACCCCTGGTGGTCTGCACCGAAGCCAGCCCGGAGGGTTTTGACCCGGTCCTGTACACCACGGCCGTCACCGCCGATGCCGCCGCCGAAACCATGTTCAACCGCCTGGTGGACTTCAAGCCCGGCACCACCGAGATCGTGCCAGCGCTGGCCACTTCCTGGGAAATCAGTGACGACGGCCTGACCTATACCTTTCATCTGCGCGACGACGTCAAGTTCCACACCACCGACTACTTCAAACCCACGCGCAACATGAATGCCGACGACGTGCTCTGGAGCTTCCAGCGTCAACTGGACCCGAAACACCCGTGGCACAACAAATCCAGCGTGGGCTACCCGTACTTTGAAAGCATGGGCTTCAAGGAACTGCTCAAGAGCGTGGAGAAGACCGATGACCATACCGTCGTCTTCACCCTGACCCGCCCTGAGGCACCGTTCCTGGCCGATGTCGCGATGCCGTTCACCGCCATCCACTCCGCCGAGTACGCCGACAAGCTACTTGCCGCCGGCAAGACCGAAGAGCTCAACAGCAAGCCGATCGGCACCGGCCCGTTCATTTTCACACGCTACCAGAAGGACGCTCAGGTGCGCTTCAAGGCCAACCCGGAGTACTTCCGTGGCAAGCCTCCGGCCGATCCGTTGATCCTGGCCATTGCGGTCGACAACAACGTGCGCCTGCAGAAGCTCAAGGCCAACGAATGCCAGATCGCGCTGTATCCCAAGCCTGACGACCTTCCCAGCATCAAGAAAGACCCGAACCTGAAGGTCGCCGAACTGGCGGCGATGACCACCGCATACACCGCCCTGAACACCACCCACAAGTACATGAGCGACGCGCGGGTGCGTCACGCGATCAACATCGCGTTCGACAAGAAAGGCTACAACGAATCCCTGTATGGCAAAGGCAACGCCGTGGATGCCACCGGCCCGTATCCGCCGACCCTGCTGGGCTTCAACGACAAGCTGAAAAACCCTGAACGCGACCTGGACAAGGCCCGTGCCCTGCTCAAGGAAGCCGGTGTGCCGGAAGGCACCGAGTTCACCCTGTTCACCCGTAACGGCGGCGGCCCGACCAACCCGAACCCGATGCTGGGCGCCCAGCGCATGCAGGCAGATCTGGCGCAGATCGGCCTGAAGGTCAATATCAAGGTCATGGAATGGGGCGAAATGCTCAAGCGCGCCAAAGCCGGCGAGCACGACATGGTTTCCGCCGGCTGGGCCGGTGACAACGGCGATCCGGATAACTTCCTTACGCCGAACCTGAGTTGCGATGCAGCGAAAAACGGCGAAAACTACGCCCGCTGGTGTAACAAAGAGTTTCAGGACTTGATCGATAAGGCCCGCGCCGACGCTGAACCCCAGCAGCGGGCCGCACTCTATCAACAAGCCCTGGAGGTTTTCGACAAGGACCAACCGTGGATTCCCATGGCGTACCCGAAAATGTTCACCGCCATGCGTAAAAACGTCGAGGGTTATACCCAAAGCCCTCTGACGAACAATAACTTCGCCACCACCCAGGTGAAGTAAATAAGAGAAACGCTCGGCGCCGCCCACCAGGACGGTGCCGAACCTGCCTAACCGGCTGATTGAGGTACACCACAAGATGTTTAGTTTTATTGCCCGCCGACTGGGGTTATTGATCCCCACGTTTTTCGGCATCACGTTGCTCACGTTTGCGTTGATACGCATGATCCCTGGCGACCCTGTCGAAGTCATGATGGGCGAGCGGCGCGTCGACCCCGAGATGCACGCACAGGCAATGGAACGCCTCGGCCTTAACAAGCCGCTGTACGCGCAATACCTGGACTACGTCGGCAAGCTCGCCCACGGCGACCTTGGCGAATCCCTGCGTACCCGCACCAGCGTGTGGACCGAGTTCACCGCCCTCTTCCCGGCGACCCTGGAACTGTCCATGGCCGCCCTGTTGTTCGCCGGCATCCTGGGCCTGTTGGCCGGGGTGATCGCGGCACTCAAGCGAGGATCCCTGTTCGACCACGGGGTGATGGGCATCTCCCTGGCGGGCTATTCGATGCCGATCTTCTGGTGGGGCCTGATCCTGATCATGTTCTTCTCCGTGAGCCTGGGCTGGACCCCGGTGTCCGGACGTATCGACCTGCTCTACGACATCGAGCCGCGCACCGGCTTCATGCTGATCGACACCCTGCTGGCTGACGAGCCGGACGCATTCTGGGATGCGCTGCACCACCTGATCCTGCCGGCCATCGTGCTCGGCACCATTCCGTTGGCAGTGATCGCGCGGATGACCCGTTCATCCATGCTCGAAGTGCTGCGTGAAGACTACATCCGCACCGCCAAGGCCAAGGGCCTGTCGCCGGCGCGCGTGGTGTTCGTGCACGGCCTGCGTAACGCACTGATCCCGGTACTCACCGTGGTCGGCCTGCAAGTCGGCACCCTGCTGGCCGGTGCGGTGCTGACCGAAACCATCTTCTCGTGGCCCGGCATCGGCAAATGGCTGATCGAAGCCATTGGCGCACGGGACTACCCGGTGGTGCAAAACGGCATCCTGCTGATCGCCTGTCTGGTGATCCTGGTGAACTTCGTGGTGGACATCCTCTACGGCTTCGCCAACCCACGCATCCGTCACCAGCGCTGAGATCATGACCATGACCACACCTACTCAAGTGTCAGCAGTCGATCAAAGCCTGCTGTACCCGTCGCCGTACAAAGAATTCTGGCAAGCCTTCTCCAAGAACAAGGGCGCGGTTGCCGGCCTGCTGTTCATGTTGCTGATCGTGTTCTGCGCGATCTTCGCCCCCTGGGTAGCGCCGCATAACCCCAGCGAGCAATACCGCGATTTCCTGCTCACCCCACCGTCGTGGCTGGAAGGCGGGCAGATCCAGTTCCTGCTCGGCACCGACGAACTGGGCCGCGACCTGCTCTCGCGCCTGATCCAGGGCTCGCGCCTCTCGTTGCTGATCGGCTTGTCGTCGGTAGTGATGTCGCTGATCCCGGGCATCCTGCTGGGTCTGTTCGCCGGTTTCTTCCCGCGCCTGCTCGGCCCGACCATCATGCGCCTGATGGACATCATGCTGGCCCTGCCCTCGCTGCTGCTGGCGGTTGCCATTGTCGCGATCCTCGGCCCTGGCCTGATCAACACCGTGATCGCCATCGCCATCGTGTCGCTGCCGTCCTACGTACGTCTGACCCGCGCTGCGGTGATGGGCGAGCTGAACCGTGACTACGTGACTGCCGCCCGCCTCGCCGGCGCCGGCCTGCCCCGCCTGATGTTCATCACCGTGCTGCCTAACTGCATGGCACCGCTGATCGTGCAGGCGACCCTGAGTTTCTCTTCGGCGATCCTCGATGCCGCGGCCCTGGGCTTCCTTGGCCTTGGCGTACAACCGCCAACCCCGGAGTGGGGCACCATGCTGGCTTCGGCCCGTGACTACATCGAACGCGCCTGGTGGGTGGTGAGCCTGCCTGGCCTGACCATTTTGCTCAGCGTGCTGGCAATCAACTTGATGGGTGACGGCCTGCGCGATGCGCTGGACCCGAAACTCAAGAACGCCGCCTGAGGAGATTCCCATGTCACTGTTAGAAATCAAGAATCTCAATGTGCGCTTCGGCGACAAGACCGCCGTGCCGGTGGTCGATGGCCTCGACATTGCCGTCGACAAGGGCGAAGTCCTGGCCATTGTTGGCGAGTCGGGCTCGGGTAAATCCGTGACCATGATGGCGCTGATGGGGCTGATCGAGCACCCTGGCATCGTCACCGCCGACGCCCTGAACTTCGACGGCAAGGACATGCTCAAGCTGAGCAACCGCCAGCGCCGCCAGATCGTCGGCAAAGACCTGGCGATGGTGTTCCAGGACCCGATGACCGCGCTGAACCCCAGCTACACCGTGGGTTTCCAGATCGAAGAAGTGCTGCGCCTGCACCTGAAAATGTCCGGCAAGCAAGCCCGCAAGCGCGCCATCGAGTTGTTGGAAAAAGTCGAGATCCCGGGCGCCGCCAGCCGTATGGACGCCTACCCGCACCAGTTGTCCGGCGGTATGAGCCAGCGTGTGGCCATCGCCATGGCGATTGCCGGCGAGCCGAAACTGCTGATCGCGGATGAGCCGACCACCGCGTTGGACGTGACCATCCAGGCGCAGATCATGGAACTGCTGCTGGCCCTGCAGAAAGAGCAGAACATGGGCCTGGTACTGATCACCCATGACCTCGCGGTCGTGGCAGAAACCGCCCAGCGCGTGTGCGTGATGTACGCCGGCCAAGCCGTGGAAGTCGGCCAGGTGCCGCAGTTGTTCGATATCCCGGCGCACCCGTACAGCGAAGCGCTGCTCAAGGCGATCCCCGAGCACAGCCTCGGCGCCACGCGCCTGGCCACGCTGCCGGGTATCGTGCCCGGCCGCTATGACCGCCCGCAGGGTTGCCTGCTGTCGCCACGCTGCCCGTATGTGCAGGAAAGCTGCCGTGCCCAGCGGCCCGGCCTTGATCCGAAAAGCAACAGCCTTGCGCGCTGCTTCTACCCCTTGAACCAGGAGGTGGCGTAATGGCCGTCGTTCTTACCGCCCGCGACCTGACCCGTCATTACGAAGTGTCCCGTGGTCTGTTCAAGGGCCATGCGCTGGTACGCGCGCTTAATGGTGTGTCGTTTGAACTGGAAGCCGGCAAGACCCTCGCGGTTGTAGGCGAGTCGGGTTGCGGCAAATCCACCCTGGCCCGTGCGCTGACGCTGATTGAAGAGCCATCCTCGGGCTCGTTGAAAATCGCCGGCCAGGAAGTCGCCGGTGCCGACAAGGCCCAGCGCAAGCAATTGCGCAAAGACGTGCAGATGGTGTTCCAGAGCCCGTATGCCTCATTGAACCCACGCCAGAAGGTCGGTGATCAGCTGGGCGAGCCGCTGCTGATCAACACCAACCTGTCCGCCGCCGAACGCCGCGAGAAAGTGCAGGCGATGATGAAGCAAGTGGGCCTGCGCCCTGAGCATTACCAGCGCTACCCGCACATGTTCTCCGGTGGCCAGCGCCAACGCATCGCCCTGGCCCGCGCGATGATGCTGCAACCGAAAGTGCTGGTGGCGGATGAACCGACCTCGGCGCTGGACGTGTCGATCCAGGCCCAGGTGCTCAACCTGTTCATGGACCTGCAGCAGGAATTCAACACGGCCTACGTGTTCATCTCCCACAACCTGGCGGTGGTGCAGCACGTTGCCGACGATGTGATGGTGATGTACCTCGGTCGCCCGGTGGAGGTGGGCCCCAAGGAAGACATCTACGCGCGCCCCCTGCATCCGTACACCCAGGCGCTCCTCTCGGCCACCCCGACCATTCATCCGGATCCGAACAAACCGAAGATCAAAATCGTTGGCGAGTTGCCCAACCCACTGAACCCGCCGCCGGGCTGCGCGTTCCACAAGCGCTGCCCGTATGCGACGGCACGTTGCAGCAGCGAGGAGCCGCAACTGCGCGCCTTGGATAACCGCCAGGTGGCTTGCCACTACGCGGAGCAGTTCGTTGCCTGAGTAAAACAGCTGCTACGGAACATCAGATTAAAAATGTGTAAGCAGTGATACAGCGTTCTACAGCCCTTCCCGTCAGGTTGCGCATCAGCCTGGTGGGAGGGGCTTTCTTTTGGATGCAATTAACTGTCGCCGTCATCGTAGGTTTCGCTGTCTTCCCCTTCGTTGTAGGGGTTTTCTGCGTCCTCTTTTGGCGCAGGCTGGGCCTGGGGTTGCCAACTGCCGGAGTTGACCTCGTTCTGCTTTTTCTTGGTGACCGGCCCCGTGTCTTTCCACTGCGGCGCTCCTGCGCCCGCCAGTGCCGGAAGGGGCGCCAGCCCCAGGACGGCCAGCAACACCAGAGGGATGGCGCGTTGAGCATTTCGCACGGTGATCTCCTTTGCAGTCGGTGGTTAAACGCTAGACCCGATGCCGGATTCTCGCCAATCCCATGCCTGGAGGAGAAAAAAATGTGGGAGGGGGCTTGCCCCCTCCCACATTTTGTTTTGCGGCGCTCAGACCTTAGTGGTGCTCGCGGGTCGCGCGGAATTTCACATCCGGCCAGCGCTCTTCCATCAGCGCCAGGTTGACCCGGGTCGGGGCCAGGTAGGTCAGGTGACCACCGCCGTCGAGCGCGAGGTTTTCCACGGCCTTGTTGGAGAACTCTTCCAGCTTCTTCTTATCGGCGCATTCGATCCAGCGCGCGGAGTACACGGTGATCGGCTCGTAGGAGCATTCAACCTTGTATTCCTCTTTCAAGCGGCTGGCGACCACATCGAACTGCAGCACACCCACGGCGCCGAGGATGATGTCGTTGCTGCGCTCGGGGAAGAACACCTGGGTAGCGCCCTCTTCCGCCAGTTGCTGCAGGCCTTGGCGCAGTTGCTTGGATTTCAGCGGATCGCGCAGGCGCACGCGACGGAACAGTTCCGGGGCGAAGTGCGGGATACCGGTGAAGCCCAGCGTTTCGCCTTCGGTGAAGGTGTCGCCGATCTGGATGGTGCCGTGGTTGTGCAGGCCGATGATGTCGCCGGCGTAGGCCTCTTCGAGCTGTTCACGCTCGGAGGAGAAGAACGTCAGGGCGTCGCCGATGCGCACGTCCTTGCCGGTGCGCACATGGCGCATCTTCATGCCTTTTTCGTACTTGCCCGAGCAGATGCGCATGAAGGCAATACGGTCGCGGTGCTTGGGGTCCATGTTCGCCTGGATCTTGAACACGAAGCCGGTGAATTTCTCTTCCACCGGTTCCACGGTGCGCTCGTTGGCGACACGGGCCAGCGGCTTCGGTGCCCAGTTCACGACAGCGTCGAGCACGTGGTCGACGCCGAAGTTGCCCAGGGCGGTCCCGAAGAACACCGGGGTCAGCTGGCCGTCGAGGAATTCCTGCTGGTTGAACTCGTGGCAGGCGCCCTGAACCAGTTCCAACTGATCGACAAAGCGGTCGTACTCGTCACCCAGGTGGGCGCGGGCTTCGTCGGAGTCGAGCTTTTCGATGATTTTCACATCGGTGCGCTCGTGGCCATGGCCGGCGGTGTAGACAATGATGTAGTCGTCGGCCAGGTGGTACACGCCCTTGAAGTCGCGGTAGCAACCGATCGGCCAGGTGATCGGCGCAGCCTTGATCTTCAGGACGGCTTCGATTTCATCCAGCAATTCGATCGGGTCGCGGATATCACGGTCGAGTTTGTTGATGAAGCTGACAATCGGCGTATCACGCAGCCGGCATACGTCCATCAGCGCGATGGTACGTGGCTCGACGCCCTTACCGCCGTCGAGGACCATCAGCGCCGAGTCCACCGCGGTCAGGGTGCGGTAGGTGTCTTCGGAGAAGTCTTCGTGGCCCGGGGTGTCGAGCAGGTTGACCATGTGGTCGCGATACGGGAACTGCATGACCGACGTGGTAATGGAAATACCCCGTTGTTTTTCCATTTCCATCCAGTCGGAGGTGGCATGGCGGTCGGATTTGCGCGATTTCACCGTGCCGGCCACTGCGATCGCCTTGCCCATCAGCAGGAGCTTCTCGGTGATGGTGGTTTTACCGGCATCGGGGTGGGAAATAATGGCGAAAGTGCGGCGTTTCGCGACTTCGGCGGCCTGGTGGGTCATGGGAAATCGCCTGGCAGGTGAGTCAAAAAAGGGCGGCGAGTATAGCGCAAACCGCAGGTGCCGGACCACCGTTCACCCCATTGGGGGTGGCTAAATGCTGCCAAGTATGGAACCTTTTAAAAGGTAGAGACGTCCACTCCCCTGCTACCGCACTCGTAACAGGGGCTGAAAAATCAGCAAGTTAGCCTGACGAGGCTGCGCTCATGGCTCGATTTGATACCGCGTTGCCGGTATTGGCGAGCTGCTTTTCGCGACCCTATTCGCCGACAGCCAGGAATGGCATTGCCGCTCGGAAATGTGGTCGCCGACAAAAGAAAAAAGGAGTCCGCCTGTGGCTATTCGCTATGGCAAAGGGCTGATAGGAGGAGTGGTTGTCGTCGCTCTCCTGGCCCTGCTGGTCCACTGGATCGGCATCAACACGATCGAACTGTACCGCGACGATTTGTTGTTTTACCTGCAAGCTCATTTGATCCTGGTTCTAGTCTCCATGCTGGCCGCCCTCGTTGTGGGCATCCCCGCCGGTATCCTGCTCAGCCGACCGAACATGGTCGGGCGCGCAGAACGCTTCATGCAGATCTTCAACATCGGCAACACCGTCCCCCCCCTGGCCGTACTGGCCATCGCCCTCGGCGTCCTCGGCATCGGCAGCGGCCCGGCCATCTTCGCGCTGTTCCTCGCCTCCTTGTTGCCCATCGTGCGCAACACCTACGAAGGCCTCAAAAACGTTCAAGGCTCGCTGAAAGAAGCCGCCACCGGCATCGGCATGACCCCGCGCCAGGTGCTGTTTCGCGTCGAATTGCCGAACGCCGTGCCGATCATCATCGGCGGTGTGCGCGTGGCCCTGGCGATCAACGTCGGTACCGCGCCGCTGGCGTTCCTGATCGGTGCCAATAGCCTGGGCAGCCTGATTTTCCCCGGCATCGCCCTGAACAACCAGCCGCAACTGCTGCTCGGCGCCGCGTGCACCGCGTTGCTGGCGTTGCTGCTCGACGGCCTGGTAACCATGGCCAGCCGCCTCTGGCTGGAACGCGGGTTGCGTCCGTCTTAAGGCTTGGCAAAGGAATACACATGAAAAAAATCACCTTGATACTGAGCTGCGTCCTGCTGTTTGCAGGTCTTGCGCAAGCTGCCGAAAAACCCGTGATCCGCATTGGCGCGCGGGTGTTCACCGAACAGACCCTGCTGGCCGAAATCACCTCCCAGTACCTGCGCACCAAGGGCTATGACGCCCGCGTGACCGGCGGCCTGGGCAGCAACCTGGCGCGCAGTGCCCAGGAAAGCGGGCAACTGGACCTGATCTGGGAATACACCGGCGTGTCGCTCGTGGCCTATAACCATGTGGACGAGAAGCTCGACAGCGAACAGTCCTACGCCCGAGTGAAAGAGCTCGACGCGAAAAAAGGCCTGGTCTGGCTGTCGCCGTCGCGCTTCAGCAACACCTACGCCCTGGCACTGCCCGAGAAAGTGGCCGAGGAGCATCCAGAGATCAACAGCATCAGCGACCTCACCAACGCCATGGCAGGAGACACCAAGGAACACCGCCTGGTGGCCCTGGACACCGAGTTCGCCAACCGCTCCGACGGCCTCGCCGGCATGGTCAAGCTGTATGACATGAACCTGACGCGCAAAAACACCCGGCAGATGGACGCGGGCCTGGTCTACACCGCCCTGCGTAACGGCCAGGTGTTTGCCGGCCTGGTCTACACCACCGACGGTCGCCTCAACGCGTTCAAATTGAAGCTGCTGGCCGACGACAAGCACTATTTCCCGGACTACACCGCCGCCCCCGTGGTGCGCCAGGTTTACCTGGACGCGCACCCGCAGCTGGCCGCAGACCTTGCGCCACTGGCCGCGCTGTTCGACGACAAGACCATGCGCGAGTTGAACGCGCGGGTCGACGTCGACCATGAAAGCCCATCCGCTGTTGCCGCCGATTTCCTGCGCCAACATCCGATCAACTAAGAAGGAGAAGACATGGAATTCCTGAACGCCTTTTCCCATCTTGATTGGGCCCAGGTCCTGCACCTGACCTGGCAGCACATCACCCTGGTCGGTATCGCGGTGATCCTGGCGATTGTCGTCGGCGTGCCCCTCGGCGTGCTGATGACCCGCTTCCCGACCCTCGCCGGCCCGTTGCAAGCCAGCGCCACGGTGCTGCTGACCGTGCCGTCCATCGCCCTGTTCGGCCTGCTGCTGCCGTTCTACTCCAAATTCGGCCAGGGCCTGGGGCCGATGCCGGCGATCACCGCCGTGTTCCTCTACTCCCTGCTGCCGATCATGCGTAACACTTACCTGGCCCTCACCGGCGTCGAACCGGGCATCCGCGAAGCCGCCAAAGGCATCGGCATGACCTTCGGCCAGCGCCTGCGCATGGTCGAACTGCCCATCGCCGTGCCGGTGATCCTCGCCGGCGTGCGTACCGCCGTGGTGATGAACATTGGCGTCATGACCATCGCCGCCACCATCGGCGCCGGTGGCCTGGGTGTACTTATTCTGGCTTCCATCAGCCGCAGCGACATGTCGATGCTGATCGTCGGCGCCGTGCTGGTCAGTCTCCTGGCCATCTTCGCCGACCTGCTTCTGCAATGGCTGCAACGCTCGCTGACTCCAAAAGGACTGCTCAAATGATCGAACTTCAAAACCTGACCAAGACTTTTCAAAGCAACGGCAAAACTGTTTCGGCCGTGAACGACGTAAGCCTGACCGTCAACGAAGGCGAGATTTGCGTGTTCCTCGGCCCTTCGGGCTGCGGCAAGAGCACCACGCTGAAAATGATCAACCGCCTGATCAAGCCGACCTCGGGCAAGATCCTGATCAACGGCGAAGACACCACCGACCTCGATGAAGTGACCCTGCGTCGCAACATCGGCTACGTGATCCAGCAGATCGGCCTGTTCCCGAACATGACCATCGAGGAAAACATCGTGGTCGTGCCCAAGCTGCTGGGCTGGGACAAGCAGAAATGCCACGACCGCGCCCGCGAGTTGATGAGCATGATCAAGCTGGAACCCAAGCAGTACCTGCATCGCTACCCGCGTGAACTGTCGGGCGGCCAGCAACAGCGTATCGGCGTGATTCGTGCACTGGCGGCGGACGCGCCGCTGCTGCTGATGGATGAGCCGTTCGGCGCGGTCGACCCGATCAACCGCGAGATGATCCAGAACGAGTTCTTCGAGATGCAACGGGCGCTGAACAAGACCGTGATCATGGTCAGCCACGACATCGACGAAGCCATCAAGCTGGGTGACAAGATCGCCATCTTCCGCGCCGGCAAGCTGCTGCAGATCGATCATCCGGACACCCTGCTGGCCCATCCGGCCGACGAGTTCGTCAGCAACTTCGTGGGCCAGGACAGCACCCTCAAGCGCCTGTTGCTGGTGAAGGCTGAAGATGCGGCGGACAACGCCCCATCGGTGAGCCCGGAAACCCCGGTGGCCGATGCCCTGGAGCTGATGGACGAAACTGACCGCCGCTATGTGGTAGTCACGTGCGCCGAGAACAAGGCGCTCGGCTATGTACGCCGTCGCGACCTGCACCGTCAGACCGGTACCTGCGGCCAGTACCTGCGCGAGTTCAACGCCACGGCGGCGTATGACGAGCATTTGCGCATCCTGTTGTCGCGCATGTACGAGTTCAACCGCTCGTGGTTGCCGGTGATGGATGCGGAGCGGGTGTTCCTGGGTGAAGTGACCCAGGAGTCGATTGCCGAGTACCTGAGTTCCGGTAAGTCCCGTGGGGGCAAGACCAGCATTGTCTCCCCCGCCGAGACCGCCCTGGCCTGATCTTATGTGGGAGGGGGCTTGCTCCCTCCCACATTTGGTCCCGCGATCTGTCAGGGAAACACCTTCAATTATCCCCATCCGGGGAACATCATTCCGTCACACGTGTCGGTTACATAAGTAGCTGCGCGCGGTCCCGCGACGAACGCGTGCAAAAACGCGACATTTTTAGTTGATCTATGGCCCCTCACGTCCTAAAGTTCGCGCCGAACGTCCATGCTGGAAACGATCCATCCGGCTCAAGTACTGACGACGAGACAGCAAGGCCAAGGGAAGCGACTATTCCCATGGCCTTTTTGCTTTCGGCGACATGCCTTGGGAAGTAGGCGAACCAAAGTGGGGATACGGAGGACGTTCATTTGCACCCATTGATCAATTTAGTTTGCCCTTAGGAGTTCCCAGCATGTCGATCAACGTCGAAGATTATTTCGCGCGCGCCACTTTTGACAAAATGAAGGCGTTCGCCGACAAACAGGAAACCCCGTTCGTGGTGATCGACACCGCGATGATCAGCCAGGCCTACGATGACCTGCGCGCCGGTTTCGAATTCGCCAAGGTGTATTACGCGGTCAAGGCCAACCCGGCCGTGGAGATCATCGACCTGCTGAAAGACAAGGGCTCGAGCTTCGACATCGCCTCGATCTACGAGCTGGACAAGGTCATGGACCGCGGCGTCAGCGCCGACCGTATCAGCTACGGCAACACCATCAAGAAATCCAAGGACATCCGCTACTTCTACGAGAAGGGCGTGCGCCTGTTCTCCACCGACTCCGAAGCCGACCTGCGCAACATCGCCAAGGCCGCGCCGGGTTCGAAAGTGTATGTACGTATCCTCACCGAAGGCTCGACCACGGCTGACTGGCCTCTGTCGCGCAAATTCGGCTGCCAGACCGACATGGCCATGGACCTGCTGATCCTCGCTCGTGACCTGGGCCTGGTGCCCTACGGCATTTCGTTCCACGTTGGCTCGCAGCAACGCGACATCAGCGTGTGGGACGCGGCAATCGCCAAGGTCAAGGTGATCTTCGAACGCCTGAAGGAAGAAGACGGCATCCACCTCAAGCTGATCAACATGGGCGGCGGCTTCCCGGCCAACTACATCACCCGCACCAACAGCCTGGAAACCTACGCCGAAGAAATCATCCGCTTCCTCAAGGAAGACTTCGGCGATGACCTGCCGGAAATCATCCTCGAACCAGGCCGTTCGCTGATCGCCAACGCCGGCATCCTGGTCAGTGAAGTGGTATTGGTTGCCCGTAAATCCCGTACCGCCGTCGAGCGCTGGGTGTACACGGATGTGGGCAAGTTCTCCGGCCTGATCGAAACCATGGACGAAGCTATCAAGTTCCCGATCTGGACCGAGAAGAAAGGCGAGATGGAAGAAGTGGTCATCGCCGGCCCGACCTGCGACAGCGCCGACATCATGTACGAAAACTACAAGTACGGCCTGCCGCTGAACCTGGCGATCGGTGATCGCTTGTACTGGCTGTCGACCGGTGCCTACACCACCAGCTACAGCGCGGTTGAGTTCAATGGCTTTCCGCCGTTGAAGTCGTTCTACGTGTAAGACGCCCGCACACAAGAAACCCATGACATGTCATGGGTTTTTTTATGCCTCAGGCAAGGCTCACGGCCCGTTGGCGGAAGGCCTCGGCCAGCGCTCGAACCCGCGGATCACTCGCCGCCGCCAAGGCCGTGTGGGCTGTTCGCAGGAACTTCAGATTTCCGCCCGCCAGCGCCTTGCGCAACCACTCCAGCGCCGCCTCGACCTGGCCCCTGTCGGCCAACACCGCCGCGTAACTGAACTGCCCGCGAAAATCCCCGGCCTCGGCTGAGCGTCGATACCACTCCACAGCCGCCTCCAGGTCCCTCGGGCAAACCTGAGCGTCTTCCAGGTAGCGCCCCAGCAGGTTCATCGACTTGGCATGCCCCTGTTCTGCGGCTTGCCGATACAGGGCCAGCGCGTGCTGCGGGTTCTCGGCAACACCCCGGCCCGTCGCCAGCAGATTGGCATAGTTGTACTGGCCCCAATCCAATCCCGCGTCTGCCGCCAAACGGTATTCCCGCGCAGCCGCCGCTTCGTCGATGGCACACCCCCAGCCATGCTCCAGGCAACGCCCGGCCATATTGCGCGCCATTAAATGCCCGCCCTGCGCCGCAATCTGGAACCACCGCAGCGCCAGCGCTTCGTCGCGCGCAATACCGCGGCCTTCCAGCAGGATTTGCCCGAGCAAGGCCTGGGCATCCACCACGCCCTCCTTGGCCGCGATCAGAATCGCCTGGGCCGCGCGCACCGGCGAGTCGTCGAGCATGCCCTGCAATTGCTCAACGTTGAGCACTTCTTCGCGGCGCAATAAAAAGCCCATGTCAGACCTCGACCCAGCGACGCAACAGGTTGTGATAGGTGCCGGTGAGCTGGATCAACCCAGGGTGGTCGGGTACATCACGGCTCAATTGCTGGATGGCGCCGTCCATCTCGAACAGCAGGGTGCGCTGGCTGTCTTCGCGCACCAGGCTTTGGGTCCAGAAAAACGCGGCATACCGCGCACCTCGGGACACGGCGTTGACTTTGTGCAGGCTGGAGCCTGGGTACAGCACCATATCGCCGGCCGGCAACTTCACGCGCTGCAGGCCGAAAGTGTCCTGGATCTCCAGTTCGCCGCCGTCATAGTCATCCGGATCGCTGAAGAACAGCGTAGACGACAGGTCCGTGCGCACCCGTTCATGGCTGCCCCTGGCCTGGCGCACGGCATTGTCGATATGGAAGTCGAAGCTGCCACCGGCCGTGTAGCAATTGAGCAGCGGCGGGAAGACCTTGTGCGGTAACGCCGCTGACATAAACAGAGGATTTTTCCACAACCGTTCGAGCATTGCCGCGCCGATCTCCTTGGCCAGCGGGTGGCCTTCGGGCAATTGCAGGTTGTGCTTGGCTTTGGCGGACTGGTGCCCGGCGGTGATTTTGCCATCGGCCCAATCGGCGGTTTCCAGGGCGTGGCGGATGCGCTGCACTTCCTCGCGAGAGAACAGGCCGGGAATGTGCAGCAGCATGGGGCAATACCTGTAGGCAAAGAGGCGCCAATGGTATTGATTCTTATCCGCCCTGTAAAACGCCGGAGACGAACGAGAGCGTAAAAACCGTAAGGCAAAAGTGTAAAGAATGTAAATTCAGCGCGAATAGTAATGTATCGCAATTGATAGAAAGTCTTGTTCACCCTATATTCCGCGGCCTCACCTCCTTGCGGAAAGGACACGTCATGTCGCGCACCACCACAAAAACACCTGTTGGCTCACCCCGCATGCTGGCTTCGGCCATCGGCGTTGCGCTCAGCGCCAGCTCTGTCGCCCATCTGGCGCAGGCGGCCGAAGACACTGAACAAAAAGGCCAGCGCAACAGCATCGCCCTCGGCGCCACCAGCATCACCGGCGAAGAACAGGACAACACCGCGTACCAGGTCGAAAAAGCCTCTTCGCAAAAATACACCGCGCCGCTGGTGGACACGCCGCGCTCGGTGACCGTGGTGCCACAACAAGTCCTCAAGGACACCGCCGCCACCTCGTTGCAGGATGCCCTGCGCACCGTACCGGGGATTACCTTCGGCGCCGGCGAGGGCGGCAACCCCCAGGGCGACCGTCCATTCATCCGTGGTTTCGACGCCCAGGGCGACACCTACCTGGACGGCGTGCGCGACACCGGCGGCCAGAGCCGTGAAATTTTCGATATCGAGTCCATCGAAGTCAGCAAAGGCCCGAACTCCTCCTTCGGCGGTCGTGGCTCGGCCGGTGGCAGCCTCAACCTGGTGAGCAAGACTCCGCAAGCCCGGGACTTCACCAACGGCGGCTTCACTTACGGTTCCGACCAGACCCGCCGCTATGTACTCGATGTGAACCGTCAGTTCCTCGACGACAGCGCCGCGTTCCGCCTGAACCTGATGAGCCACGAACAGAACGTGGCCGGCCGTGACGCGGTCAATTACGACCGCTGGGGCGTGGCCCCATCGCTGACCTTCGGCCTGGGCACGCCGACCCGCGTCAACCTCAGCTACTACCATATGGAAAGCAATGACCTGCCGGATTCGGGCATTCCGTATGGCTACAGCTCTTCGACCGCCACCACTCATACGCACGACAAACCCACCGACGGCGGCGACAGCAATAACTTCTACGGTCTCAAGGACCGTGACTTCCGCAAGACCCGCGCGGACATCAGCACGTTCTCCATCGAGCACGACCTGAACGACGACATGACGCTGAAAAACACCCTGCGCCATGGCAGCACCGGTCAGGACTACGTGCTCACGCAGCCGGACGATAGCCAACGCAACGTCAACCGTTTCGGCACGGTGTGGCGTCGCGCGAACACTCGCGTCTCCACCACCACGACCACCACCAACCAGACAGATCTGTTCGGCAATTTCCAGGCGCTTGGCTTCAAGCACAGCTACTCCACCGGCCTGGAATTCACCGGCGAAGAAACCCGCGTCAGCGGTTACACCGTCACACCGAACAGCAACCCGACGTGCACCGTGGCCGGCGGCGGCCGGGGTGGACAGTGCACCTCGCTGAGCAACCCGAATCCGGACGACGCCTGGACCGGCAGCATCGCGCGCAATTACAACGGCACCAACACCAAGGCCACCAGCCGTGCCGCCTATGTGTTCGACACCATCGAACTCGATCCGAAATGGCTGCTGAACGTCGGCCTGCGCTACGACACCTTCGACACCGAAGCCAACACCAACGCCGTACCGACCTCGACGGTCAGGGCGCGCAGCAAGGTCAAGGACGACAGCCAGTTCTTCAACTGGCAGGCCGGCCTGGTCTGGAAGCCTTTGGAGAACGGCAGCATCTACACCTCCTACGCGACCTCGGCCTCACCGGCAGGTGGACTGGTGGGCGAAGGGGTCGACAGCAATGCGATTCCTACCGGCATCAACACCAGCGACCTCAAGCCCGAAGAAACCGTCAACTACGAACTGGGCACCAAGTGGGACCTGTTCCACAACCGCCTGTCCCTGTCTGCCGCAGTGTTCCGTACCGAGAAGAAAAACACCCGCATCCTGGTGGACTCCAACACCTACGAAACGGCAGGCGAGTCGCGGGTCGATGGCCTGGAACTGTCCGCCAGCGGCAAGATCACCGAACAGTGGCAAGTCTTCGCCGGCTACAGCTACCTGAAAGCCGAGCTGGTTGACCCAGGCAAAAACGGCAACCGCCAGGGCGTCGTCCAGGCCGGTTCCAACAAAGGCAACCAAATGCCCAACACGCCGGAGCACTCGTTCAGCCTGTGGACCACCTATAACGTGACCCCGAAGCTGACCATCGGCGGTGGCGCGTTCTACGTCGATCAGGTTTACGGCGATGCGGCCAACACCGTGTATGTGCCCTCCTACACCCGCTACGACGCCATGGCCAGCTATAAGCTGAGCAAAAACGTCGACCTGCAATTGAACGTGCAGAACCTGACTGACAAGACCTATTACGACAAAGCCTACGCCTCGCACTTCGCCAACCAGGCGGCGGGCCGCACGGCGCTGCTGTCCACAAGCTTCCACTTCTAAACGGTCAGCAGCCCACAAAGCCCCACGCATCGGATGCGTGGGGCTTTTGCGTGTCAAACAGAATGTTTCTCGACAACCCACGGCATAATGCGCGCCGTGCCCTACATATTCAGATAGACGAGGCGGTCCGACGTGTTGAAGAAAACCCTGTTCCAGTTGCACTGGTTCTTCGGCATCACTGCCGGGCTGGTGCTGGCCTTGATGGGGATCACCGGGGCTGCGGTCTCGTTTCAGGATGAGATCCTGCGGGCGCTCAACCCAAGCGTGTTGAGCGTGGAGAAACGCGAAGCCGGCGTGCTGCCGCCCGCCGAGCTGGTGCGCAAGCTGGAAGCCACCGAAGGCAAGACCGTGTCCATGCTGTGGGTGGAAAGCGAAAGCGGCAACGCCGCCCGCGTGTTCTTCACCCCGCCGCCGGGTGAGCGCCGTGGCCAGATGCGCTATTTCGACCCCTACACCGGCGACTACATGGGCGATGCGGTCGGCCAGGATGTACTCGGCTTTATCCTGCAACTGCACCGCTTCCTGGCCATGGGCGAAACCGGCCGGCAGATCACCGGCGCCTGCACGCTGATCCTGGTGTTCTTCTGCCTGTCCGGCCTGTACCTGCGCTGGCCGCGCCAGGTTGCCAACTGGCGTGCCTGGCTGACGCTGGACTGGCGCAAAAAGGGCCGCAGCTTCAACTGGGATTTGCATTCGGTGTTCGGCACCTGGTGCCTGCTGGCCTACCTGCTGGCGGCACTGACCGGCCTGTCCTGGTCCTACGACTGGTACAGCCAGGGCCTGACCAAACTGCTGTCCGACGCGCCGCAGAATGAACGGATGCGCAAGCGCGGCCCACCGCCCGCAGGCCCGGCACCAGTGGCCAACTACGACGCGATCTGGAGCAGCATCTACAGCAACGCCGGCCCAGGCTTGAGTGCCTATAACATCCGCATGCCGGCCGTCGCCGGGCAACCCGCCATTGTCTATTACCTGCTCAAAGACTCCCCCCACGACCGCGCACTGAACCAGATCAACCTGGACCCGGCCACCGGCGAGGTCAAATCCCATGACACGTACGCCGGCAAAACCTTCAAGTCGCAGTTACTCACCAGCATCTACGCGCTGCACACCGGCAGTTATTTCGGCCTGGCGGGGCGCATTATCCTCACCGTCAGCTCGCTGCTCATGCCGTTGTTCTTCATCACCGGCTGGCTGCTGTACCTGGACCGTCGGCGCAAAAAACGCCAGGTACGCGACGCACGCAAAGGCCTCAGTGCCAACCACAGTGATGCCCCGGCCTGGCTGATCGGTTTTGCCAGCCAGAGCGGGTTTGCCGAGCAACTGGCCTGGCAGACCGCCGGACAATTGCAGGCGGCTGGCCTGCCGGTGAAGGTGCAGCCTCTGGGCAGTGTCAGCCAGGACGACTTGCGCCAGTCGGAAAATGCGCTGTTCGTAGTCAGCACCTTCGGCGACGGCGAAGCCCCCGACAGCGCCCGCGGTTTCGAGCGCAGCGTGCTCGGCCAGGATCTGTCACTCAAAGGCCTGAACTACTCGGTGCTGGCCCTGGGTGATCGCCAGTACCAACACTTCTGTGGCTTTGCCCGGCGCCTGCATTTCTGGCTGACCCACCAGGGCGGTAACCCACTGTTCGCCCCGGTGGAAGTGGACAGCGGCGACAGCGCCGCCCTGCTGCACTGGCAACAACAGCTTGGACAGCTGACGGGCCAGGCACCCGTCGCCGCCTGGCCGACCGCCCAGTATGAAAACTGGACGCTGAGCCAGCGCACCCTGCTCAACCCCGGCAGCGCCAGCTCGGACGTCTACCTGCTGGGCCTCACATCGCCATCGAAACAAAACTGGCTGGCCGGCGACCTGGTGGAAATCCTGCCGCGCAATTGCCCGTGGGCCATCGAGCACTTCCTCGAAGGCCTGGGGCTGATCGGCACTGATGGCGTGCTGATCGACGGCCTGCCACACACCCTCAACCAGGCCCTTGCGACCCGCCAACTGCCGGACAACCGGGCGCACCTGGTCGGCCTGCACGCTCAAGCGCTGGTGAACGCGCTCGCACCCCTGGGCATGCGCGAATACTCCATCGCCTCGATCGCCAGCGACGGCGTGCTGGAATTGATCGTGCGCCAGGAACGCCACCCCGACGGCAGCCTGGGTGTGGGCTCGGGCTGGCTCACCGAACATGCGGCCATTGGCTCGGCAATCAGCCTGCGCCTGCGCCGCAACAGTGGCTTCCACCTGCCGGAGGCGCCGGTGCCATTGATCCTGCTGGGTAACGGCACCGGCCTGGCCGGTTTGCGCAGCTTGCTCAAGGCGCGCGTTGCCGATGGCCAGCAGCGCAACTGGCTGCTGTTCGGCGAACGCACCCTCGCCCACGACTACCTGTGCCGGGACGAGCTGCAAGGCTGGCTGGCCAGTGGTGACCTGGCCCTGCTGGACCTGGCGTTTTCCCGGGATCAGGAGGAGAAAATCTACGTGCAGGACCGCCTGCGCGAATCCGCCGATGTCCTGCGTAAATGGCTCGCGGACGGCGCGGCGATTTATGTGTGTGGCAGCTTGCAGGGGATGGCGACGGGCGTGGACCAGGCGCTGGTCGACATCCTCGGGAATGAGACAGTGGAGCGCTTGATCGAACAGGGGCGCTACCGCCGGGATGTCTACTGATGTGATCCAATGTGAGAGGGGGCTTGCCCCCTCCCACATTTAGATTGCATTTCAAGTCAGACCGGTTGCAGCTTCTGTTCGAATACCGAGACCCCATCCAGGTCGCGCAAAATCACGGTCAACTCCGCTGTCTGCCCGTCAATCTGCACTTCGCCAAAAAACTGAAACCCGGCAAACGGCGAGGTGTTCTGCGCCGGCGGGGCCTTCTCGAACACCACCTCAGGGCCAAAGGTTTTATCCAAGGGATTCGGACCGAAGCTGCCCGCATTCAGAGGCCCGGCGACAAACTCCCAGAACGGCTCGAAATCCTGGAACGCCGCCCGATCCGGGTGGTAGTGATGGGCCGCGCAGTAATGCACATCCGCCGTCAACCACACATGGTTGCGTATCTTTTGCGCGCGCAGAAAGCCGAGTAATTCGGCGATTTCCAGCTCGCGGCCCTGCGCCGGGCCTGGGTCATTGTTGGCAATGGCTTCCCAGCGCGGTACGCCGGGGCTGACTTCGCCGTCGGGCACGCCGAGGCCGATGGGCATGTCGGCGGCGATCACCTTCCACTGGGCCTGGGAGGCCTTGAGTTCGCGCTTGAGCCAGTCCAACTGCTCGCGGCCGAGGAAGGGTTTTTCACCGCCCAGGTTGTCATCGTTGGGGCCGCGATAGCTGCGCATGTCGAGCACGAATACATCCAGCAGCGGGCCATAACTGAGCTTGCGATAAATCCGCCCGCCGCCGTCCGCGCTTTGCCGGCGCATGGGTGAATACTCCAGCCAGGCCTGGCGTGCGTGGCCCACCAAGGTGTTGATGTCCTTGGTCTGGTAGCGCTCGTCGAGTTGCTTGCCGGGCGACCAGTTATTCACCACTTCATGGTCATCCCACTGCCAGATCTGCGGCACCTCGGCATTGAAGCGACGCACGTTTTCATCCAGCAGGTTGTAGCGGTAGTTGCCGCGATATTCGTCGAGGGTTTCGGCGACCTTGCTCTTGGCTTCGGTGGTGATATTGCGCCAGATGCGCCCGCCCTCGGTAGGCAATTGCGCGGGCACCGGGCCATCGGCGTAGATGGTGTCGCCGCTGTGGATAAAGAAGTCCGGCAGGCGCAGGCGCATGGCTTCGTAGATGCGCATACCGCCGATGTCCGGGTTGATGCCAAAGCCTTGGCCGACGGTGTCGCCGCTCCACACAAAACGGATGTCGCGGCGTTGGTACGGCACGCTGCGCAGGTGGCCGAACCACGGCTCGCTGGCGACGCCGGTCTGGGCGTCTTCAAAGTGCACGCGGTAGAAAATCGCCTGGTCGGCGGGCAGTCCGGTGAGTTCGACGCGGGCGGTAAAGTCGGTGCGGTTGTCGGCCAGGGGCGAAACAAATCGACGCGGGTTGCTGAATACGCTGCGGGTGTCCCACTCCACCACCATCTTCGCCGGGCGGTCGCTGCGGCTCCAGATCATCGCGCGATCACCGAGCAGGTCGCCGGACTGCACGCCGTCGGTGAGTTGCGGCCGGTCCTTGACCGACGCGATCACCGCCGGGGCCAGGCCCGGCAGCAACAGGCCGGCGCCGACGACTTGCATCACGCGGCGACGGCCGAGATCGAAGTGGCTCATGCAGGTGCCCTCTTGAGTATCAAAAGGGCCACTAAAGCATGCGCTTATGACACCGGTGCGACAGCCAGCTCCACCGCTTCCGGACGCTTGATCAGCGCATACACCAAACCGGTCAGCAGGCTGCCGGCAACGATTGCCAGCAGGTACAGCAGCGCATGGTTCATCGCATTCGGGATCACCAGCACAAACAGGCCGCCGTGGGGCGCCGCCAGTTTGCAGCCGAAGTACATCGACAGCGCCCCGGTCAACGCGCCACCGGCGATGCTGGCCGGGATCACGCGCAACGGGTCCTTGGCGGCAAACGGGATCGCGCCTTCGGAGATAAAGCACATGCCCAGAATCATCGCGGCCTTGCCGGCCTCGCGTTCGGTCTGGGCGAACTTGCGTCGCGCCAGAAACGTGGCGATGCCCATGCCGATTGGCGGCACCATGCCGGCGGCCATGGTCGCGGCCATCGGTGCACCGCTCTGTGCCGCCAGCAAGCCGACGGAAAACGCATACGCCGCCTTGTTGATCGGCCCGCCCAGGTCGACACACATCATGCCGCCCAACAGGATGCCCAGCAGCACCGCATTGGTGGTGCCCATGGTCGCGAGAAAATCGGTCAGGCCCGTGAGCATACGCGCCACCGGCGGCCCCACCAGGTAGATCATCGCCAGGCCCGTGAACAGGCTCGCCAGCAACGGGATGATCAGGATCGGCTTGAGTGCTTCCAGGCTCTGCGGCAACTTCACCGCACGGGTGATCAGCTTGACGCAATAACCGGCGAGAAACCCGGCGAAAATCCCGCCGATAAAACCGGCTCCCAAAGTGCCCGCCAACAGGCCACCGATCATGCCGGGGGCAATGCCCGGGCGGTCGGCAATCGAGTAAGCGATGTAACCCGCCAGCAGCGGCACCATCAGCATAAAGGCGCGGTCGCCGACGGTTTTCAGCGCGGCCGCCAACGTGCCTTCCTGCTCAAACGCATGGATGCCGAACACGAATGACAAGGCGATCAGCAAACCGCCCGCCACCACCATCGGCAACATGAACGACACACCGGTCAGCAGGTGTTTGTAGACGCCGGTTTTTTCTTTCTTGGCCACAGTACCGCTGGCGGCACTTTCCACCGCGCCTTCGGCCAGGGCTTTGTTGAGGGTCGCCTCGGATTGCTTGAGCGCAATACCGGTGCCGCAACGGTAGATCTTCTTGCCGGCGAAACGCTCGGTGGCCACTTCAATGTCGGCCGCCAGCAGCACTACGTCGGCATTCGCGATGGCCTCGGGGCTCAACGGCGTACGGGCACCGACCGAGCCCTGGGTCTCGACCTGCAAGTCATAGCCCAGGCGCTTGGCCGTCTGCTGCAAGGCTTCGGCGGCCATGAAGGTATGCGCCACGCCGGTCGGGCAGGCGGTAATCGCGACGATACGCGGCGCATGCTTCGACGCAGCCGCTGCCTGGCTGACGACATACTCCTGGGCTTCTTCAGCGCCCCGGCGCAACACCGCCTCGACATCCGCCAGCGCCTGGGCCGGTGTGCTCTGGAACACCCGCTTGCCGACAAACCGCTGCATATCCACCGCCGCGCTGCTGACCAGCAACACCCATTCGGCGGCGTCGATGGTGGCCTGGGACAACTGGCGCTCCGGGCGCTGTACATCCACCACCTCGACGCTGGTGCTCCAACCCTGGCGTTGCGCGGCGGCGTCCAACAAGCGGGCGCACAGCACACTGGTGACCATGCCGTTGGGGCAGGCAGTAACAATGGCTAACTTCATGACAATCCCTCTTATTGTTCTGTCAGCGGGCGTACAGCGACGCCGCTTTCAAGACGCGCCAGCTGCGCGGCGTCGCGGATGCCGAAACCGATCTGTGTCACCGCCATGGCGGCAATTGCCGTGGCGCGACGCAGGGTTTGTTCAGGCGCTTCAGACTCAAGCAAACCATGGAGCATCCCGGCCAGCAGCGAATCGCCGGCACCTACCGTACTGGCCACCGTCACCTTGGGCGGCGTGGCATGCAGGGTGGTGGCCCGGCTGTACCAGCTCACGCCCGCGGCACCGTCGGAGACGACCACATGCTCAACACCCTGCTGATGCAGTTGGCTGATGACGTTGGTGGCATCGCCCAGGGCATCGGCGAGCTCTTCGGTATTGGGTTTGATCAACCACGGGGCCGCCTTGAGACCGGCACGCAGCGCCTCGCCGCTGGTGTCCAGGGCGACTTTCAAGCCCAGACGCTTCAGGTGTTCCAACAGCCCCTGCAACCACTGCGGGCTGACGCCACACGGCAAGCTGCCGGCGACGACCACCGCATCATGGCCCGGCGCAATGCGCGTCAATTGGTCGAGCAACGCCTGCTGCGCCTGCTCACTGACCAACGGCCCCGGCGCATTGATATCGGTGACCCGGCCGTCCTGCTCGGCAATCTTGATATTGCTGCGGGTTTCGCCGGGCACGCGGATAAACGCGTCGGCAAAACCACGTTGTGCAATCAGCGCCTCGAAGGCTTGGGGATTGTCCTCGCCGAGAAAACCGCCCACGGTCACTTGATGGCCCAGGTCGGCCAGGACTTGCGCCACATTCACGCCCTTGCCGGCGGCATGGGTGAGCAGGGTTTCGCTGCGGTTGACTTCACCCGGCTCCAGGTGCGCCAGGCGTACCGTCAGGTCCAACGCCGGGTTCAGCGTCAGGGTCAGAATCCTTGCCATCTACACGGCCTCCACAAGGGCACGCACCTCGGCGGGCGAACCCACCGCCAGTGCTTTTTGCGCCAGGCCCTGGGCCTCGCTCAGACTGAATTCACGCACCCGCGCCTTCACTTCGGGAATGCTGCGGGCCGACACGCTCAACTCATCCACACCCAGGCCGACCAGCACCGGCACCGCCAGCGGGTCCGCCGCCAGTTCGCCGCACACCCCGACCCATTTGCCATGGGCATGGGCCGCACGCACGGTGATGTCGATCAGTTGCAGCACCGCCGGGTGCAGGCCATCGGCCTGGGCCGACAGGGTCGGGTGGCCACGGTCGATAGCCAGGGTGTACTGGGTCAGGTCGTTGGTGCCGACACTGAAGAAGTCCACTTCCTTGGCCAGCACCGGCGCCAACAGCGCGGCGGACGGCACTTCGATCATGATCCCCAGTTGCAGGTCGGCCACCGGGATTTCCAGGCGCAGGCGTTCGGTCATATCCCGGGCCGCACGCCACTCATCCACGCTGCCGACCATGGGGAACATGATGCGCAACGGGCGGTTATCCGCCGAGCGCAGCAGTGCGCGCAATTGCGCTTCCATGATCTGCGGGCGTTGCAGGGTCAGGCGAATACCGCGTACGCCGAGGAAGGGGTTTTCTTCCTCGGCAATCGGCCAATACGGCAGCGGTTTGTCGCCGCCCACATCGAGGGTGCGCACCACCAGCGGGCGACCACCGAGGCCGTCGAGCACACGGCGGTACTCGGCTTCCTGAGTGGCTTCGTCCGGGGCTTGGGGGTGGGCCATGAAAATCAGCTCGGTGCGCAGCAAACCAATGCCTTCGGCACCCTGCTCCACGGCGCTGGCCACACCGGCGCTTTCGCCGATATTGGCGAACACTTCCACGGCGTGACCATCGCGGGTCAGCGCCGGCTCGTGGCGCTGGGCCGAGGCGGCCTGCAAGCGTTGCTCACGGGTATCGCGCTCGACGGTGGCACGTTGCAGGGTGGCTGCATCGGGGTCTACATGCAGGCGACCGCGCTGGCCATCCAGCAACAACGGCGTGCCGGCGGCCAGCAGCAATACCGCCGGGCCGGCACCGACCAACGCGGGAATACCGAGGGCCCGCGCGACAATGGCGCTGTGGGCGGTTGCGCCGCCACGGGCGGTGAGGATGCCGGCGACACGGGCCGGGTCCAGGCGTGCGACGTCGGAAGGGCCGACTTCGTCCATTACCAGGATGTAGGGTTCGCTCGGCTCCTGGGCGGTTTCAACGCCGCACAGTTGCGCCAGCACCCGGCGACCGATGTCGCGCAGGTCGGCGGCGCGCTCGGCAAGCAAGGCATCCTGCAACGATTCCTGCTGCCTGGCGGCGGCTTCGATCACGCTCATCCACGCCGCTTGTGCGCTTTCACCTTGCTTGAGACGAGTGTCGACTTCGTCGGTGAGTTCCGGGTCGTCGAGCATTTCCTGGTGGGTGATGAAAATCTCGCGGATGGCTTTGGCCTGGCTGCGTTCGATCAGGCCCTGGATATCCCGGCGCACATCGGCCAGAGCATCTTGCAGGCGCTGGCGCTCAATGGCCGAGGACTCACCGCGCAAGGGGTAATCGAACACCTGTTGAATCTGGATATGTGCAGGGCCAATGGCAATGCCCGGCGCTGCGGCGATGGCCTGGAGCTGGCTGCCGGCCTGTGGCGCGCTGATCACTGGCGCAATATCAAGGGCTTCGGGCTGTGCGCTCATGGTCGGCAGTGGCTCGACCTCTTCGCCCAGGCCCTCTTCGACGGCGGCCAGCAGCGCGGGCAACGCATCGCCGGCAATCGTCGGTTCAGCAACAAATTCCAGCACCTGGCCACGCCGGGCGCCAAGGCTCAGCAGCTTGCTCAGGCTCTTCACCGACACGGCGCCTACCGGGCCGTCAACGATGCGCACGCGGATGTCGCCTTCAAAACTTTTGGCCAATTGCGCGAGGATCTTCGCCGGCCGCGCGTGCAGGCCGTGGGCATTGGCCAGGGTGATGCGGGCGCTGGGCCAGTCAGGTGGCAGCTCGCCGCCGAGTACTTCGAGCACCGCGCGACTGCTGGTGGCGCGGCCCAATTCCTGGCCACGGCCTTCGATCAACAAGGCGCACAAGCGTTCAAGCAAGGCCTGATGGGCTTCACCCAGGCTGGCCAGGCAGAACAGACCGTTTAGGGGCTGGCCGAGATAGCGCATGGGCTTGTCGGGCGTAACAAACGCCAGGCCCGGGCGCTTGACCGTCTGCTCGCTGTGCAGCCACCACAGGCCATCACCCAGGGGCAGCGCATCGACCTGCTGCAGCACTGCGGCAAACCCATTGCTGACGCAATCGGCCTGGCGCAGCAGGCGTGCGCCTCTCCAGACAAGCTCTTCGAAGTCATCGGCAGACACGCCCAGGCTGATCATCTGCGCGTCCAGCGCCAGCTCCTGGGGTGCGCCCTGCAGCAGTTTCAGCAAGGCTTCAGCCGTGCCGGCGCGGCGCAACGCCTGGCCCAGGTCGGTTTCACCGAGGGCGCGGGTGAGCAGTTGCAGCAGGCGCAGGTGTTCGTCGGATTTGGCGGCAATACCAATGGCCAGGTACACAATCTGCCCATCGCCCCAGTCCACCCCTTCGGGGAACTGCAACAGGCGCACGCCGGTGGAAAACACCTGGTCGCGGGTTTCGGGGGTGCCATGGGGGATGGCAATACCTTGGCCAAGAAAGGTCGAGCCTTGGGCTTCACGGGCTTGCAAGCCGCTGAGATATCCCTCGGCGACCAGGCCATCGGCCACCAGTTTGTCAGCGAGCAGGTGCAGGGCAGCAGATTTATCCACAGCCACCTGGCCCATGGAAATCTGCTCTACAGTGAGCTCAAGCATGCCGTTCTCCTAGTTAGTGCGATGGACGCACTAGGTATTGTTTTGAATAAAACAGTGTAATGGTGTTCCGGGACAGCTGACCGAGTAGTCAATTGGCAGTAGGCACTCAGTGGCTAACGTCGTAAAAATACGCTGGCTGAAACGTTTAATCTAGAATTTATGGCAGGTTACGCGTTAATTGCGCATCCTTGAAGGACCACTCGGCACTTGAGCTGAGACATTAGTCGTGTGCAGGAATCGGTTACGATTGGACAAAATGTCGGGGCGAGCTCCAAAAAACAAGGAAATCCCGGTTTGAAACTCAGTGATATCGCACGTCTGGCCGGTGTGTCCGTGACCACCGCCAGCTATGTCATCAATGGCAAAGCCGCACAGCAACGCATCAGCAGCGCGACCGTCGAGCGCGTGCGTGCCGTGGTTGAAGCCCATGGCTTTACGCCCAACCCCCAGGCCGCCGGGCTGCGCAGCCGGCATACCCGTACCCTGGGGTTCATCCTCCCGGATCTGGAAAACCCCAGTTACGCACGTATCGCCAAGCTGCTGGAGCAAGGTGCACGGGCCCGCGGCTATCAGTTGCTGATCGCCAGCTCAGACGATGAAGCCGACAGCGAGCGCCAACTGCTGCAACTGTTCCGCGCCCGCCGTTGCGACGCGCTGTTCGTCGCCAGTTGCCTGCCGGCCAGCGATGACAGTTACCGCGAGCTGCAAGCCAAGGGTTTACCGGTGATTGCCATCGACCGGGTGATGGGGGCGGACCAGTTCTGCTCGGTGGTCAGCGACGACCGCCAGGCCTGCCAGCAATTGACCAGCAGCTTGCTGCAACCGCTGCCCAAGCAGATCGTGCTGATTGGCGCGCGGCCCGAGCTGAGCATCAGCCAGGAGCGTGCGGCCGGTTTCCGTGAAGCGCTCGGCGGTTTCACCGGCGAGGTCATCGTCGAACACGGCGAAGCCTTCAGCCGCGACTGTGGCCGACAGCTGATGGAGCAACTTCTGCATCAACTGGGGCACTTGCCTGACGCCTTGGTGACCACGTCCTACGTGCTGCTGCAAGGCGTGTTCGACGCACTGCATGACTTCCCGCTCAAGTCACGCCCGCTGCGCCTGGGCACGTTTGGTGACACCCAGTTGCTGGACTTCCTGCCGCTGCCGGTCAACGCCATGGCCCAGCAACATCAGCTGATTGCCGACACCGCCCTGCGCCTGGCCCTGGCCGCCATTGAAGAAGAACAATACCAACCGGGCGTGCACGCCATCGGCCGGACCTTCAAGCAGCGTATCCACGAGGCCTGAGCGTGGAGCTGATCGACACCCACACCCACCTGGACTTCCCGGACTTCGACAGCGATCGCCGGGAAGTCCTCGCCCACAGCCGTGAGTTGGGCGTGCGGCGCATGGTGGTGCTGGGGGTGTATCAGCAGAACTGGCAGCGGCTGTGGGATCTGGTGCAGGCGGATGCCGGTTTGTTCGCGGCCTTTGGCCTGCATCCGGTGTACCTCGATGAGCACAAGCCCGCCGACCTGACGGAGTTGGGCGACTGGTTGACCCGCCTGCACGGCCATCGACAGCTCTGCGCGGTAGGTGAGATCGGCCTGGATTACTTTGTTGAACAGCTGGATCGCGAGGGCCAGCAAGGCCTGTTCGAAGCCCAGCTCAAACTGGCGGTGGACTTCCAGCTGCCGGCGCTGCTCCACGTACGCCGCAGCCACGCGGCCGTGATCGCCACGCTCAAGCGCATCCGCCTGCCACGGGGCGGCATCATCCACGCGTTTGCCGGCAGCCGGGAAGAAGCCCATGAATACATCAAGCTCGGGTTCAAGCTCGGCCTGGGCGGCGCAGCCACATGGCCCCAGGCCCTGCGCATGCATAAGGTGCTGGCACAGCTGCCGCTGAACGCGGTCGTACTGGAAACCGACGCCCCCGACATGGCGCCGGCCATGTACCCGGGCCAGCGCAACAGCCCGCAGCACCTGCCGGCGATCTGCACCGCCCTGGCCGAGCGTATGGGCACCAGCCCCCTAGCGCTGGCCGAGGCGAGCACACGCAATGCGTGCGAGCTGTTCAATTGGTAATACCGGGGTCACCGCTTGCAGGTTCAAGGTCATTCGCTGCCGATGACGGACATAGCGCAGCACCAGGAAGTGCACCAGCAGCACCATCAATGACACGTTGAGCTGCCCGACCACACTGATCAGGCCAATCCACTCCGTCACCAGCGCCACTATCAGCACCACGCACGTCAGCACGGCCATGCTCGGGCATACCAGCGCCCAATGGTCCAGCGCCTTGAAATGTCGCAACTGCCGGGGGCAGTTCAGCTCCAGGACGCGCTGGCAATACGGGCAATCAAAGGGTTCTTCAATGGCGATGGCGTTCAACTGCCAAGGCTTGAGTTCAAACGTGATGTCGCAATGGGCGCAGTGCCCCTTGACGCCGACTGCAGTGGTCATTGTCATGCCTCCCTTGGACCTTGATTGAGTGACACAAATCTTCACTCATTCACCCGCGCAAAAAAGGCACTCCAGGAAATCAGGACAGGCACTACACCAACCAAAGACCAATCCTACGCCACCGCCTTACACACGAAAGGCCCCGATCAGTTGCTTCAACTCGATCACCTGTATCGACAGCTGCCGGCTCGCCGCTTCAGTCTGATGCGCGCCTTGGGCTGCATGCTCGCCGGCACGATTGATTTCGACGATATTCTGGTCGATGTCATGGGCGACGGCGGTCTGCTGCTCCACCGCTGCGGCGATCTGCTGATTCTGATCGACGATCATGCCCACGGCACCGAGGATATTTTCCAGGGCTTGCTGGACCTTGTCCGACTGTTCCACGGTGCCGCTGGCCATTTCATGGCTGGTGCCCATGGCCTTCACGGCCGCTGCCACACCGCTGTGCAGGCGGCTGATCATTTGCTCGATTTCTTCGGTGGAATGCTGGGTACGCCGGGCCAGGGTTCGCACCTCGTCGGCCACCACGGCAAAGCCGCGTCCCTGCTCACCGGCCCGTGCGGCCTCGATGGCCGCATTGAGTGCCAGCAGGTTGGTTTGCTCGGCGATACTTTTGATCACCTCCAGGACGCTGCTGATGGACTGGCTGTCGGTGGCCAACTGGTTGATCACCCTAACCGACTGGTCGATCTCCGAGGCCAGCCGCGCAATGCTGCCCTGCTGGGATTGCACCAGGCCGCGGCCATTGACGGTTTCATCGTTGACGCTGTGGGCACTGCTGACCGCCGCCGCGGCACTGCGCGCCACTTCCTGGGCGGTGGAAGACATTTGGTTCATGGCCGTCGCCACCTGCTCAATCTGCATGCGCTGGCCAGAGACCGCCTGATTGCTCCGGGCCGAGACCGTTTCCACTTGGCCGGCCTGCAACTCGACCTGGCTGACGGTATGCCCGACGCGCTCGATCAAATCATGGATTTTCGCCACGGTGCCGTTGAACACTTGGCCCAGGTCGCCCAACTCATCGCGGCTTTGGGCAACAAAGGTAACGGTCATGTCGCCGGCGGCCACCTTGTCCATCATCGCCCCCAGGCGCCGTAACGTGGTGCGCGTAGACGCGTAGAACCCTGCATACAGGTAGAAGATCAGCAAAAACACCGCCGTCAGCGCCGAGACCAGCACCACCATGTGCGTACGGTTCTGCGCCAGGCGCTGCTCCAGCTGCTGCCCGAGGAACGTCAGGGTGGCGTCATCGAGCTGATAGGTGTGCTCCATCAATTGGCTGACGCTGTCATAGAAACCCTGCCACGGCGCGTCAAGGGTTTCGGCCATCACCACCTGCTCTTCAAACAATTCACTGCCGTGCTTGAGGCTGGCATTGCTGGCCTTCGCCAGGCTGTCGAGCGCCGCGTGCGCGGCGTTGCTGGAGCCCAGGACGTCCTGCAATTTCAAGGCGTATTCGGCCTGGAGCTTTTCCAACTGTTGCAGCAGTTCGTCGAAGCGGGTACTGGAAGATGAGTTGAGAAAACCCTGGCCCAGGGAGTAGGCCCCCATCGCCCGGCCTTCTCCCAGGGTCTGGGTGACCTGCGGGGTGACACTGGTGATCAGCTCGCTGAGCTGGCGCAAGTCACTCTGGGGGTCGCGGCTCAAGCCGGACTGGCTGGCAATGATCTGGCTGAGCATCTGGGCCTTGTTGAGCAACTTGCCGATCAACGCACTTTTGCTCTGCAGCGAGCTTTCCTGTTGCTGGGCCTGGAAGGCGGTGATCAGTTCGTCACGCTTACCTTCAAAGGCGGCGATTTGCTCAGGTTCGGCAGCCATCGGGGTGAGGCCTTGCAGACGGGCGAGCACGCTCTGCTCCAGGGCGCTGATCTTGCCCTCAAGGTCAGCGGCCTTGCCGGACTGGCCAAGTATTGCGTTGATCTGCACCTGGTTATTGAGGGTTTCCAGGTCACGGCGCAGGACCAGGCTGCTGCCGAGCAAATCCAGGCTTTGCAGCTCGACACGGGTGCCCTGGAATTCGCGCCAGGAATCGCGCACCAGGTAATAGTTGGTGGCCAGCATCGGCAGCAGGAACAGCACGCTGATCAGGCTGAACTTCATGCCGAAGCTAAGACGGTTCATCAGCGCGACGGCGGGATAGAGCAAGCTCTTCACAGGTGACCTCCCCTTTGTTTTATTTTTATTCAGGCGCAGGGCGGCGGCAGAAAGCCACTATTTGGCGCTCTGTCTGTATAGCTCAATTTGAAAGGGAGTTTTGTAACGTAAAGTTAACGGACGAGGATTGCAGCGGGCTGCTGCGCAGCCCGGCGCGGGCGGTGCGACGATTCGACAAGCCCGCTTATCACAGGAGTCAGGGCAACACGGTCCAAATGGCGAAACCGGCATACCACAGCACCGCCGCACGCAGCAGCAGTTCCCACAGGCGATCCAGGCTGTTGATGCCATCGGCACCCACGGCCGGAGGCGGGATTTCAGCCGCGACCAGGCCAACTTTTTCCACCAGTTGCGCCGCGCTGATGTCCCAGCTCAGCAACTCGTGAAGCATGACACGGCTGACCGCGACGAAATTACCCACCAGGGCAAAACTGGCCGCCAGCAGGCGCACCGGCAGCCAGTCGAACGCGTGACGCAATTGCCCGGCGCGCTCGGCCACCAGAGGGTTGTGGCTGTGCTCACTGGCGAGCGCCAGCAGTCGATAGGCCAGCGCGGCGACCGGCCCCAACAGGAAGTACCAGAAAATCACGGCAAAGAAGCTCTGGTAGGCCTGCCACAACAGATGGCCCTGGACGCGCTCCAGCAGTTGCTCGCCGCTGTCGGCGCCCAGCTTCAGGTCGCGCTCGGCCACATGTTCGGCCGCCTGCAGGTCACCACGGCGCCAGGCATCGCGAAATGGCCCCAGCCCAGCCAATAGATCGCCACGGCCCAGGCTGTAGATCACCACCAGCAAGTGCACCGGCAGCGCCAACAAACCATAGGCCACCGGCTCCAGCACCAGCAACAACAACGCCAGCAACGCCACCGGCAGCAACACCAGCAGGAGCAGAATCAGCCACGGCTGCTTGCCCATGCGCGGGCTCGACTCCAACTTGGCCAATTCGCGCAACCAGCCGCCATCACGCTGCAACCGCTGGCGCAGGGCCGAGAACTTCTCGATCCACACGGCCAGCACCAACACCAGAAAACTCATCGTGCGTGTCCTCCATCCTGCAGGGCGCTGCGAAAGCGCACCCAATCAAAAGCGGGGCCGGGATCGGTCTTGCGCCCCGGAGCGATATCGCTATGGCCGCAGATACGCTGCGGCGTAATACCTGGATAGGCTGCCAGCAACTGCCGTGTCAGGTCGACCAGCGACACATACTGGGGGTTGGTGAACGGCAAATCATCCGTACCTTCAAGCTCTATGCCCAGGGAAAAGTCATTGCACGTCTCACGCCCTTCGAAACACGAGACCCCGGCATGCCAGGCCCGGTCTATGCAGGACACAAACTGCGTCACGGTGCCATCGCGCTCAATCAGAAAATGCGCAGACACCCGTAGGTCGGCAATCCCTTCAAAGTAGGGATGTTCCGTGACGTCCAGGCGATTCTGGAAAAACTCCTGCACTTTGCCGGTAGCGAACTGCGCGGGTGGCAGGCTGATGTTATGCACCACCAACAGTGAGATTTCGCCTGCCGGGCGCTCGTTGAAGTTGGGTGAAGGGCAATGGCGAATGCCCTGGCACCAGCCGCTGGCGGGGTCCAACTGCATACAGGATCCTTGAACGTGACTAAGTGTGACCAGTATGCCGCGTTCGACCCCGTGGTTGCGATCACTTGCCGCGATTGAGTTGACGCAGCTTGCCCACCACCGCCGCCAACGCCCGCTCGAACAGCGGCTCATCGTCGAGGTTATGCAGCGCGCCACGCTTGAATGCCATCGCCAGTTGGCCGGCACTCTTCTCCAGGACCTTGAGCCCGGTACGGCCGACGAAAATATAGGTGTTGGCCGGCGCCATGATCGCCGTCAGCTTGCACCGCAGGGTGCCTGCCTGGCCCTGCTGGAACACGATCCAGTCACCGACGCGCAATTGGTGCACCTTGGCCAGGTCCGGATCATCCTCCGGCAGGCCCTCGACGGGATCGAGCGGCAGTACGCTGAACACAAAGGGTTCACGCACTTCGAGCCATCCATCGCCACCCTCGGGCGGCCGGACATGCAGGGTCTGCAAGCGCACAAAAAAATCACGGGTGCTGAAGGGGTCGAATGCAGCGCTGGTCAACCCGTCGCGCAGTGCCTTGAGCAACCCGGGCAACTGCTCCAGCAAGTGCACCCCGGCTTCAGTGTCTGCCGGCAGGCTGACACTCCAGATCAGCTCATCCATGGTGCGCAGCCCTGCTTGCCATTGCACCGACTGCTCGCCGTGCTTGAGGCTGGCCAGCAACAGCACCTGGCTCCAGGCCTGTTGCAGGAACTGCACCACCGCCTGCGGCAAAACCTTGCCCAGCATCCGTCGATTCAGTACCTCGGCCACCCGTGCCCGCGCCGCTTCTGTACGCACGCGCCCTTCTTCAGCATGGCGGGTGTGCTGTTCAAGCAATTCGCTGCGACGACGCTCATCGGCAGTGAACGCGGTGAATTCAGTCAGCAATTGGGAAAAAATCGCCGGGTCTTCAACAAACTCATTGAGTAAACGCTGAACCACCTGCTCTATGCGCAGGTACAGGCTGTCGCGCTGGAAGTCATCGACCGGGCTCCAGCCCATGGCGGTGGTAGCGATTTCATTCAACAGGCGCCGCGCCGGATGACCGGGGCGACTGAAAAAACTCTTGTCCAGCACCGCCACTTTCAGCATCGGGATCTGCAGGCGGCCGATCAAGGCCTTGAAGGCGTCCGGCACTGCGCGGTCATTGAGGATGAATTCGAACAGCAGGGCGATCAGGTTGATCACATCTTCATCCGCATCCTCCACCACCCGCGACTTGCCACTCTTGACGCTGACGCGGGTAAGCAACTGCTCGAGCTGGTTACGCAGGTCGAAATCATCCTCGGCTTCCGGCTCCGGGACGTACTGCTGCAAATGGGATAACAGCCGCAACAGGTCGCGGGTGGCGATGGGCTGGGGTTCGGCACTGGCTTCAAGGGTAGGCGACACGCTACCGCGCACTACGGTCAACAACGCCTGCAAGGCGCTGAAGGCTTGCTGGCCATTTTCGTCGACGTGTTGGTCGGTGCTCGGCAATACCTCTTCACGCTGATGATCACGGGCGGCACGGCCACAGGGGCGGCGGGACGGCGCGGCCTTGAGTTCCGGCAACACGCCGGTCGCGACCAGCAGCTGATTGGCTTCACCGTACAGTTGGTCAGCATCACTGAGTACGTACTTTTCAAACAGCTTGAGCATGATCAGCTTGACGCGGATCTCCACGCCCAGGCTACGCCCGGCACGCAGGAAAAACTCGCACAGCAGCGCCGGACCCAGGGGGTTCTCACTGTCGTCCAGGCGATTGCCGAGCAAGGCACTCAAGCGTGCCGTGAGTTGCGACAGCGCCAGGCCGTCGCGGTGGCGCACCCGGCCCAGCATGGCCTCAAGCGCGACGGCTTTTTCCAGGTCATCCTTGGACGTGCCTGAGGCCGCGTCATAGGACACCACCGGCACCAACTGAAGTTCACCACGGCCCGCCAGCCCCAGGTTGCCAAAGGCTTCGAACAGCCGCTCCATGAACACGCGCTCGAAATTCTTGCGCTTGAGGCGCAGGTCGCGCATGGCTTCAAAGAAGATATGGTGGTCCACGTTGTTGCGGGCCTTGTCGGCCATTTCGAACAAGGTGTCGTCGGCGTTATCGAACAGTTCCTGTAAACCCTGCTGTAACTGCTGCGCCGCCTTATCGCGAACCTGCAGCAGCACCACCGGCAGGCGCGCGAGCGGCGATGGCGTGGCTTGTGCCTTGTTGATTGGCACCACCTTTCCGTCATTGTGCATCCTGGCCTCCTGAAACGGCGGTAAAGCGTTGGGGAAAGATCGGGTACAGGCCCAATAAGGCTGTGGATAACCGGTTATCACCAGGACGTCAAAGCTATGACGCCAATTGCAAGGCGCGAGATTATCTTGCAAATGAGTGCCGTTGCGCCAGCAAACTCTGACATTGCGCTGTAAATGAGTGGTGAGCCTGGGTTCAAACGCACGCTGCCCCTATAATCGGGACACTTTGTTTGTGGAGCCTGTTATGCCGAACCTCCGTCTTGCCGACCTCACCGCCGAAATCGAAGCCAACGTGCGCCGCGCGCTCCTGGAAGACATCGGCAGCGGCGACATCACCGCACAGTTGATTCCGGCCGAACGGCTGGCCACGGCCACCATCATTACCCGCGATGCCGCCGTCATCGCCGGCACTGCGTGGGTGGATGCCGTATTCCGCCAACTGGACCCACGGGTCGCCGTGCACTGGCAGGTGGCCGACGGCGAACGTGTCAGCCCCAACCAGGCACTGTTCCACCTGGAGGGGCCGGCGCGCTCTCTGCTCAGTGGCGAGCGCTCTGCCCTGAACTTCCTGCAGTTGCTGTCCGGAGTCGCCACCCGCGCCCGGTTCCTGGCGGATTTTGTCGCCAGCACCCAGGTCAAGCTGCTGGACACTCGAAAAACCCTGCCCGGCCTGCGCCTGGCGCAGAAATACGCGGTGACCTGCGGTGGCTGCCACAACCACCGTATCGGTTTGTATGACGCGTTCCTGATCAAGGAAAACCACATCGCTGCCAGCGGCGGGATTGCCCAAGCCATCAGCGCCGCCCACAAGATTGCACCCGGCAAGCCGGTGGAAATCGAAGTGGAGAGCCTGGACGAACTGCGCGAAGCGCTGGCGGCGGGCGCCGACATCGTCATGCTCGATGAGTTGAGCCTGGAAGATATGCGTGAAGCCGTGCGCCTGAATGGCGGCAAGGCCAAGCTGGAAGCCAGCGGCGGGATCAATGAAAGCACCCTGCTGCCTATCGCGGAGACGGGGGTGGACTACATCTCCATTGGTGCGATGACCAAGGATGTGAAGGCGGTGGATTTGTCGATGCGCCTCAGTATCTGAGGAGAGGGCAAGCGGTGAGCTTCAAGCTGCAAGAGGGCTGCGTTCCAACTTGCAGCTTGCAGCTTGAAACTTGCAGCAGCGTCTAAACGACCAGGTCATTCATCTCGCAATACTCTTCCCATTCGACACCCAGCACCTCGGCCGCCTCTTTGTGCAAGGCCAGCCGTGCCGCTTCGAACTCTTCCGGCGTCGAGGTGTACTTGAGGGTCAGTTCCCAAGGCTGGAAGCCCTGGCTCTCGGCCTCGTCCTCAAACGCCCACTGGATCTGGTCGCGCTGATCATCGGCGCTCAGGTCCTTGATCTCTTCTTTAAGCTGCGGCGACTCCTCAAGGTATTTTTCGAGGGCTGCTTGATGCCGAACTTCCTGGGTCATTTCAGTCGTGGTCATGTCGTTCTCTTAGATCGAGGAATGGGGATGCATCTGGGTCATCAAGGTTGCGCAGATACAAAAGAGCCGGCACACGTGCCAACTCGTCTGGCCTTCAGAACCATTCTGGGATCATCTGAAAACATTGCCTTTGAAGCAGTATTGCCTTTTTGCCCGAGACAGGAATCGAACCTGCGACCTTCGCGTTACGAGTGCGCTGCTCTACCAACTGAGCTACACGGGCGGTGGGCTAAAGCTAGCACCGCATCGGGCGTCCGGCAACTTACGCCCTTCAACGGGCAATGACCCCCTGGGCCCAGAAGCGTGGTTGCAGGTGACGACCTTCATCGCCCAGGTACTGTTTTTGGGCTTGCTGGAGGTGAGGCACATCGCGCACCGCGATAAATACCAACAGACCAACGGCCAACACACCCAAGGCTTTCCATAGGTTCCGCGCCAACGGCAGCACAGCGCTTGCTGGCACGCGCAACTCATGCAGCGCCATCAGCCAGCCCACCACCAGCGCCAACCAGACCTGGGAGTTGGGCATCACGATCACGCCATCGACCATGGACTGCACCAGCGTCCCCACCAACGCCGCAAACAGGCACAAGCGCAGCAGGTCAACCCGCGCGGCGGACAGCGCTCGCTCGCGCAGCACAGCCAAGGTGGTCCAGCCGCCTCGCCATGCCAACACCGCCACGCACAGCGCCGAGGGCACACCCCATTCGCTGGCCCATTGCAGAATCGCCTGATGGGGATGAGCGGCAATCCTGTTGGCAATATCGGCAAAATGCATCGGCCCAAAACCAAGCCACGGGCGCTCGACAAGCATAAGCCACGCCTGCCACCAGATCGGGCCCCGTCCCGACAGCGAGGTGGTGAGGCGATCTGCGGCATCACTGGTGAGTTCAATCCCCAGGTAACCCGCCAGCCCCGTGAATATCAGCCAATACAGCAACAGCCCAACCGACACCGCGACCAATTGCCAGCCCAGCCAGCGACGCCCCCATGGCCCAAGCAGCGCCAACACCACGCCCGCCACGCCCATGCCAAGCCAGGTACCCCGCGTACCGCCGCTGATTGCTATCAGCCACCAGACACACAGCAACGCAAACACCATCCCCCGCAAGGCGCGGGAGACATTGGGCATCAGCAAAGGCAGCGCCAGCAATGGCAAGGTAAATGTCTGAAACTGTCCGTAGAAACGCTTGTTGGAAAAGCCGGAGAGCAGTCGGTCAGGATCCAGCATGCGCTCGCCGCTGGTGAACGCCAGCGTACCGGCATACAGATACTGGAGCGACTTGATCAGGCACAGCAACACCACAACCAGGATCAGCACGCGATCCAGAGGCTCGCCGCCGTGACGACGAAGCAGGGCAAAGGCGACGGCAATCGCCGCGCAGCTGACAAACAGCGCCACTTCGGTGAGTGCCCACAGCGGCTGATGGGCCAGCGCCGAGGACAGCAGGCCCAGCACCACAACCAGCACAACGCCCCAGGCAGTGGGCCTGTCTACCCAAGGTTCAGTGGAGGTAACCGATAACCCATACAGCACCGCGCAAAACCCGATGGCAATTTGCATGACACGCTGTAGATCATGCCCGCCGAACGGTGCACAGATGCCGACACTCAACAGGCACACCGCTGCTACCAGGAAAACACCGCCTCGCTGCTGTACGGATAACACCATCGGCCACCTCTACTTCCCTGTGGATGGTTTAGCAGTTATGCGCCGTCGGCGCCGCAGCCCTTGCTGGCATATTTCGCTTCAGCGGTCGTCGCGCACTTCCAGCCGGCGGCGCTGCGGACCAGGGTGATGGTCTTGCCCAGCACCGGTGCCGGTGCGTCGAGTATTTCGCAGCTGATGGAGCCCGCCCCCGTGGCCACATCGCCTGCCACATCGATCTTGCAGTTGGCCGTAGGGCTGGTGCCGCCGATCAAGGCCACGGTAGGTACGGTGCCCTGGTTGATGGTGTCTTCGTAACCGGCCTTCAACGCGGCAATTTCAGCCAGGCCGGCAGTGAACTTGGCCTTGGCCTGGTGGGTGGTGTACATGGGCAGGCCGATGGTGGCCAAAATGCCGATGATTGCCACGACGATCAACAACTCGATCAAGGTAAAGCCTTTCTGACGTATCACATTCACTCTCCCGAATAGAACTCATGACAAGGCGCGTCCCGCACCCCGTTTTTGCAACGGCGCCAGTGTACTCACCCGCAAGCGGCCAATCGCGCTCAAGACGCACATTCTGACATTTTTATCCTGCGCCATCGGCATGCCCGAATCCGTCACCTGACTAAGCTATAAATCTTCGACAGCCTGTATGCGGAACCGCGACATGGACAACGCTTCAACGACTTACGCCTGGGAAGGCATCAACCGCAAAGGGCGCAGGGTGTCCGGGCAAACCAAGGGGCACAACGCAGCCTTGGTCAAGGCACAACTGCGCCAGCAAGGGATCAGCCCCGGTCGTGTGCGCAAGCAATCCCCGCTGCTGCCAAGCCTCACCCCATCAGTCAAAGCGGCTGACATCACGCTGTTCACGCGCCAACTGGCGACGCTGCTGAAGGCTGGGGTTCCACTCCTGCAAGCCTTCGACATCATCAGCGAAGGCGTCGACAATCGCGCTGTGCGTGAGCAGGTGCTGGGACTTAAACAGGCGATCGCCGCCGGCAGCAGCCTGGCTGAGGCATTTCGCAAACAACCGCGTTATTTCGATGAGCTGTACTGCAACCTGGTGGCCGCCGGCGAACAGGCCGGGGCGCTTGAGACACTGCTGGAAAGGGTGGCGATCCACCGGGAAAAGAGTGAACAGCTCAAGGCCAGGATCAAAAAGGCCATGACCTACCCCATTGCTGTCCTGGTGGTTGCCAGCCTGGTCACCGGCATACTGCTGGTCCACGTGGTACCGCAGTTCCAGGCCCTGTTCGCCGGAGTCGACGGCAAACTGCCGGCATTTACCTTGCACGTGATCGCCCTGTCGGCGTTCATGCAGCACGCATGGTGGATGCTGGTATTGGGCATAGTCGCGGGAGCCGCTGGGCTGCGCCAGGCCTATCGGGCTTCATCGAGCTTTCGCTACTGGCTGGACACAGGTTTGTTGAAAGCGCCCCTGGCAGGCAAACTGCTGACAAAATCCGCCGTGGCCCGCTACGCCCGCACGCTCTCCACGACCTTCGCCGCCGGTGTTCCACTGGTCCAGGCATTGGATTCAGTCGCCGGCGCCGTGGGAAACGGCCCGTTCAAACAGGCAATCGAACATATGCGTCACGATGTATCCAACGGTATGCAACTGAATCAATCCATGCTCAACAGCGGCCTGTTTCCCGGCATGGCGATCCAACTGACGGCGATCGGCGAAGAGTCGGGCACCCTGGAACACATGCTGGAAAAGGTCGCCAGCCACTATGAGTCTGACGTGGACAACCAGGTCGACAACCTCACCAGCCTGATGGAGCCATTGATCATGGTGGTGCTGGGGGGCATCGTCGGCGCGCTGGTCATCGCCATGTACCTGCCGGTCTTCCAGCTGGGGAGTGCATTTTGAGCCTGCTGCTGAACGAGCACCCATTGGCCTTTGTCACCATCGCGCTGTTACTGGGGCTGATCGTCGGCAGTTTCCTCAACGTGCTGGTCTGGCGCCTGCCAAAAATGCTCGAACGGGAATGGCGTGCCCAGGCCCATGAAGTGCTCGGCTTGCCTGCCAAACCTGGCGGGCCGACCTACAACCTGATGCACCCCAACTCATGCTGCCCACACTGTGACCATCCCATCCGGCCGTGGGAAAATATCCCACTGCTCAGCTACCTGATGCTCAGGGGGCGCTGCGCCCATTGCCAGGGAGCCATCAGCCCCCGCTACCCTTTCACGGAACTCGCCTGTGGGTTGATCTCGGCCTGGGTTGCCTGGCATTTCGGCTTTGGCTGGCAGGCCGCAGCGGTGCTGGTGTTGAGTTGGGGGTTGCTGGCAATGAGCCTGATCGACGCAGACCACCAGTTGCTGCCTGATGTGCTGGTGCTGCCATTGCTGTGGCTGGGGCTGATCGTCAACAGCTTTGGATTACTGACGACATTACCCGACGCACTATGGGGCACCGTGATCGGCTACATGAGCCTGTGGAGCGTGTTCTGGCTGTTCAAGCTGGTCACCGGCAAAGACGGCATGGGCCACGGTGATTTCAAGTTACTGGCCTTGCTCGGCGCCTGGGGCGGCTGGCAGATATTGCCGATGACACTGTTGATGTCGTCGCTGGTGGGGGTGTTTGTCGGGTTGATCCTGATGCGCCTGCGCAAGACCCTGGCGTCCACGCCGATGCCGTTTGGTCCGTATCTGGCAATTGCCGGCTGGATTGCATTGCTCTGGGGTGGTCAAATAACCGACTTCTATTTGCAGTCTGTCGGTTTCAGATGACCACTCCTGTTGCAACACCTTGGATTCTCGGCCTCACCGGTGGCATCGGCAGCGGTAAAAGTGCGGCAGCCCAGCACTTTATCGACCTGGGCATTGACCTGGTGGACGCCGATCACGCCGCGCGCTGGGTGGTCGAACCCGGCCGGCCGGCGCTGGCCCGCATCGCCGAGCATTTTGGTGCCGGCGTATTGCAGCCTGACGGCCAGTTGGACCGCGCCGCGTTGCGCAAGCTGATCTTTGAGGTGCCCGAAGAGCGCCGCTGGCTGGAAGCCTTGCTGCACCCGTTGATTGGCGAGGAGATTCGCAGTCACCTGGCTCGCGCCCGCTCGCCTTACGCGATCCTGGTGTCCCCGCTGCTGATCGAATCCGGCCAGTACAGCATGACCCAGCGCATCCTGGTGATCGACGTGCCGCAATCGCTGCAGATTCAGCGTACCCTGCAGCGCGACGGCATCAGCGAACAACAGGTTCAGGCAATTCTCAAGGCACAGTCCAGCCGTGAAGACCGCCTGAACCATGCCGATGACGTGCTGGTCAATGACCAGGATCTCGCCTGGCTGCACAGCGAGGTCGAGCGACTGCACCACTTTTACCTTACTTTGCGTGGAGGCCGATCATGAGCCAACCCTTGACCGTCGACTGCCCAACCTGCGGTGCACCCGTGGAATGGAATGCAGCCAACCCCAACCGGCCGTTCTGCTCGGACCGTTGCAAGCTCATCGACCTGGGCGCGTGGGCCGCCGAGGAACACAAGATCCCCGTGGCGCCGGATGCCGAAGACGAGCTGTTTTCCGAAGACTTGCCGCCGCGCCACTAAGGCCGCATAAAGGCGTATTCCTGCTGGTCGTCGAGGTTTTCTGCGAGGTATTGCAGCTCGTCGGCCAGGTCTTCGAAGCTGCGTACGCCCTTGCTCTGCTGCACCACCGCGCTGAGCATGGCGCGCAGGGTCAAGCCCGGGTCGAAACCGATTTCCTGTGCCGCATCCTGGCTCCTGCGCAACTCCTGCCGTGCCCACTCGTACACACTCATGATTCGTGCTCCCGCCTTGCCTAGGAAAATTTCGCAGAGCATGGGCCTGCTCGGCTGCGCGGGATTTGATCTGGGTCAACGCTGCGATTCGTCATCCTTCCAGGGCGCCGAGAGGTAGCGTGTGCGGTTGAATGTCTCCAGCCATTCCGGACAAAACACCACCAGGGCGCTGATCACCATGCCGTTGATAAAGGCTTCGGGGAAGATGATCAGCCACAGGTAGCCGACGAAATCCTCCAGCCATTCAGGCATGGCAAAACGACCGTCGAACCACAGCAACCCCAGCCCCAGCAGCAGGCAAAACAAGGCCGACAACGCGGCAGCAAAAAAACCGGAGCAGAAGATATACACGAAGGGATTGCGCGGCTGCGCTCGCTCGACCACAAGTGCACAGCCTTCGGTGACCAGCACCGGCAGCACGATCAGCAGCAGGCCGTTGACGCCAAGGGCTGCCAGGTCCTGGCGCCCAAGCAGCATTAACCCGAACTGGGCGGCAAAACCACCAACGATGGCCAGGGGCCAATCCAACAGCAGGGTTACGGCGGTCATACCGATAAAGTGATAGGACACGCCGGTATCGAAATCCCGTCGTACCAGCCACAACATGAACAGTGCGAACACCGTACCGAACAGCAAATGCTGGCGCCGCCGGTCGGCAAACAACTCGACCCAGGGCGAACGCAGGATCGCCCACAGCAGTACCGGTGCATACGACAGCCAGCCGATGCCGAGGGTTGTGGGCGCCAGCACTGCGGCACTGATCACGGCTTCACCTGCTCCAGGGCCTGGCGCAATTCGACAGCGGTGCCGTATTCATTTTGGGAAACCAACTTACCGTTATCCAACTGCAGCCACAGCACTTTATCCGCCGCCGCGGGATAACGCGGGGCGATACGCGCATCACGGTCCAGCATGACGCGGTAGTTGTAGGATTGCATGGCCGGTACCGCGAACAATTTGGCGATCAGTCGAGGCATGCGCTGGATGTCAGCGACGAACACCGCATGCCGCGCTTCGAGGTAGCCTGCAGGTTGGCCTTGCAGCGCCGCGTCGACCAGCTTGGCCGCGTCCATGCTGCGCGCCACCAACAGAATCCGTGCCTGGTTATCGAGGGTATAGGCTTGGTCGAATTGATCGAGCAAGGTCCAGGGAGCGAGGCGTTCGCCCACTTCAACAGCCTGTGCCCATACCGGCAAAAGACTCAGCAACATCACCACCAGACACTTCACCGCACGCTCCTCATAAGGGGGTAATTACGCTTGAAAGGCCAGTCTACACCCTGGCTTTTGCAGCAGGACTTCCTGCGGTCATCATTTGGACGCTAAGCTGCAGGCATGGATGACTCAGATTATTTGCGCCTGCTCACCGTAGCAGCCGAACAAGCCAATGCGTTCCTGTCCAATGCCCGCAAATGGGAGCGTGAGCGTTGGGTCTGCCAGCGCCTGTTGCAAGGCTTGAATGTGCCCTACCGCGCCGAAGAGTTTCACCCCGCCGGGCAAGAACCACCCGACGTGCTGTTTCGCGATGCCAGTTTCGAGGTGTTTTTCGTACTCGATGAAGGGCGCCGCCTGAACGACGAATGGCGTGACGAGCTGTTGCGTCGACGCAGTGCATTCTCCCTGAGCCAGCTGGTGCGGCGCGAAGCCAAGCCGCGGCGCATCCCCGCCCATGAATTCCTGCTGCGCCTGGCGCCCACGTTGCGCAAGAAGGCCCACAACTACAAAGAGCGCGGGATGGACCTGGGCGAATTGGATATCGTCGCGTTCACCAGCCTCAAGCGCGAAGTGCTCGACCTCAACAGCCACTTCCCCCCACCCACCGAATACTTGCGCCAGGGCTGGCGCTCGCTGTCGCTGGTGGGGCCGACGTTTGCCCGGGTGCTGTTCGCCCACCCGGACGCGCCGGATTTCTTGCGCAACAACCTGGGGCGCAGCATAGTGTTCGATGTGGGCATCAGCCTCTGATCCCCCACTGTAACGTGGCGCCCTTTTGCAACGTCTACCTGAGGAGGCCTTATATGACCAGCCGCCTGAACCCCGACGACCAACAGCATGTCGAAGAGTACCTGCAACTCTCCCAGAACCGAGTCGAGCGCAGGCCTTTCCGGCCGTGGCTGCTCCTTGGTGTGGTGCTGGTGGTGGTGATCGGGCTCGGCCTGCTCAGCCGCCTTTTGAGTTACCTGACGCTATGAGCTGCCTGGCGCTCGCGAGGGTAACTGCTCCGATTTCCTTTAGCCTTGCGAGATACCCCCATGACCCATCGTATTATTATCGTCGGCGGCGGCGCCGGCGGCCTGGAGTTGGCTACCCGCCTGGGTAAGACTCTGGGCAAGCGCGGCACCGCCAGCATCACGCTGGTGGACGCCAACCTCACCCATATCTGGAAGCCTCTGCTGCACGAAGTCGCAGCCGGCTCACTCAACTCTTCGGAAGACGAACTCAATTACGTCGCCCAGGCCAAATGGAACCACTTCGAGTTCCAACTGGGGCGCATGAGCGGGCTCGACCGTGAGCAGAAGAAAATCCAGCTGGCCGCCACCCTCGACGAAGAAGGCCGCGAGCTGGTGCCCGCGCGCGTGCTGGGCTATGACAGCCTGGTGATTGCGGTGGGCAGCACCACCAATGATTTCGGCACCGAGGGCGCGGCGCAGCACTGCCTGTTCCTCGATACCCGCAAGCAGGCCGAGCGTTTCCACCAACAGCTGCTCAACCACTATCTGCGCGCCCATGCCGGGCAGACCGATGTGGTGGAAAAGATCAGCGTCGCCATCGTCGGTGCGGGTGCAACGGGCGTCGAGCTGGCCGCAGAACTGCATAATGCGGCCCACGAGCTGGCTGCGTACGGCCTGGACCGCATCAAGCCGGAAAACATGCACATTACCCTGATCGAAGCCGGCCCCCGTGTACTGCCTGCCTTGCCGGAGCGGATTGGCGGGCCTGTGCATAAAACCCTGGAGAAGCTCGGGGTGACGGTGCTGACTAACTCAGCGGTCAGCGAAGTGACCGCCGACGCATTGATCACCAGCAGTGGCCAGATGATCCCTGCCAGCCTCAAGGTATGGGCCGCCGGGATTCGTGCCCCGGCTTTCCTCAAGGACATCGATGGCCTGGAAACCAACCGCATCAATCAACTGCAAGTGCTGCCGACGCTGCAAACCACCCGCGATGAAAACATCTTCGCCTTTGGCGACTGCGCCGCCTGCCCGCAACCGGGCACCGACCGCAATGTGCCGCCACGGGCCCAGGCCGCGCACCAACAGGCCTCGTTGCTGGCCAAGTCATTGAGACTGCGTATCGAGGGCAAAGACCTGCCGGCGTACAAGTACACCGACTATGGGTCGCTGATCTCGCTGTCGCGGTTCTCGGCGGTGGGTAACCTGATGGGCAACCTGACCGGCAGCGTGATGCTGGAGGGTTGGCTGGCGCGGATGTTCTATGTGTCGCTGTACCGCATGCACCAGATGGCGCTGTATGGCTTCTTCCGCACGGCGATGCTGATGCTGGGCAGCAAGATTGGACGCGGGACTGAACCGCGCCTGAAGCTTCACTAACAACAGGGTCCCTTGCGGGACTGGCCAATGTGGGAGGCTTGCTCCCTCCCACATTGGTTGTGTGTTGGACTTGAGATAATTCCAGGAAAAAAAAATCCCCGTATCTTTCGATACGAGGATTTTTAATATGGTCGGGGTAAGGGGATTCGAACTCCTGACATCCTGCTCCCAAAGCAGGCGCGCTACCGGACTGCGCTATACCCCGGTAAAAAAAAGGCGACCTTTCAGTCGCCTTCTTCGATCAGCGCTTTTGGCCTCTGATCTTAAGATTCGATTCCAGCGTTAACTGGTCTCAAAAATGGTGGGTCGTGTGGGATTCGAACCTACGACCAATTGGTTAAAAGCCAACTGCTCTACCAACTGAGCTAACGACCCAAATATGGTCGGGGTAGGGGGATTCGAACTCCCGACATCCTGCTCCCAAAGCAGGCGCGCTACCGGACTGCGCTATACCCCGGTTTGAAATTGGCTCCGTGACCAGGACTCGAACCTGGGACCCAATGATTAACAGTCATTTGCTCTACCGACTGAGCTATCACGGAACTACATATTTCAAAGTACAACTTTTGCTGCTGTGTAACCTTCTCTTCGACCCTGTCCGTATCGCTACGTTAGCGTCTCTGAGGCGCGCTATTCTACAATCTTAAAAACCCCTGTCAACCCTTTAAATTGCTTTTAAGACAATGATTTGCGCTTCTTTCTGATTTCTTCTTGGGGAGAAGAAACCCGTGGGCTGACGTTGCTGCGGGGCGCACTTTACAAGCCTTTGCCTTACAGTTCAACGCCCTATCGAAAAAAAAGGCCCTGGGATGCAGGGCCTTCTCTTATTGCAGTGCAATCCGGGCTCAGTGGAAGACGATTTCGTCGTTCTCCACAGTCGCCTCGACGCTGGTGCCCGGCATAAAGCTGCCCGACAGGATCAACTGCGCCAGCGGGTTCTCGATCCAGCGCTGGATCGCACGTTTCAAAGGCCGTGCACCATACACCGGGTCGTAACCGACCGCGATCAGCTTGTCCAACGCCTCGCGGCTCAGTTCCAGCGACAACTCGCGTTCCGCCAGGCGACCGCGCAGACGCCCCAGCTGGATCTCGGTGATGCCCGCGATCTGATCCCGCGCCAATGGCTCGAAGATCACCACTTCGTCGACCCGGTTGATGAATTCCGGACGGAAGTGCGTGGTCAACGCATCCATTACAGCAGCGCGCTGGGCCTCACGATCACCTACCAGTTCCTGGATCTGCGCCGAGCCCAGGTTGGAGGTCATGACGATCACCGTGTTGCGGAAGTCCACAGTGCGCCCGTGGCTGTCCGTGAGTCGTCCATCTTCCAGCACTTGCAGCAAGATATTGAACACGTCCGGGTGAGCCTTCTCCACCTCATCCAGCAGGATCACCGAGTAAGGCTTACGCCGCACGGCCTCGGTCAGGTAACCGCCCTCCTCGTAGCCCACATAGCCTGGTGGAGCCCCGATCAGGCGAGCCACCGAATGTTTCTCCATGAATTCGGACATGTCGATCCGTACCATGGCCTCTTCAGTATCAAAGAGGAACTCGGCCAGGGCCTTGCACAGCTCGGTCTTACCCACACCGGTCGGGCCGAGGAACATGAACGAGCCGCTCGGACGGTTCGGGTCGGACAAGCCGGCACGGGAACGCCGTACCGCGTTGGACACCGCCACGACCGCCTCTTCCTGGCCGATCACGCGCTGGTGCAACAGGTGCTCCATCTTCAGCAGCTTGTCACGCTCGCCTTCAAGCATTTTCGACACCGGGATGCCGGTCCACTTGGACACGACTTCGGCGATTTCTTCCTCGGTCACCTTGCTGCGCAACAGCTGATTTTCAGCCTTACCGTGCTGGTCGACCATTTGCAGGCTGCGTTCCAGGTCCGGGATCACCCCGTACTGCAACTCGGCCATGCGGTTCAGGTCGCCTTTACGACGTGCGGCTTCCAGCTCCTGGCGCGACTGCTCGATCTTTTGCTGGATCTGCGCAGAGCCCTGTACTTCGGCTTTTTCCGAGGTCCAGATTTCTTCGAGGTCAGAATACTCGCGCTCCAGACGGACGATTTCTTCCTGAAGTTTCTCCAGGCGTTTCTTGGCCGCGTCGTCCTCTTCTTTCTTAAGTGCCTGGGATTCGACTTTCAGTTGAATCAGGCGACGATCCAGGCGGTCGAGCACTTCCGGCTTGGAGTCGATCTCCATGCGAATGCGGCTGGCCGCTTCGTCGATCAAGTCGATGGCCTTGTCCGGCAATTGACGGTCGGTAATGTAGCGATGGCTCAACTTGGCCGCCGCAATGATCGCACCGTCGGTGATCGCCACTTTATGGTGGACCTCGTAGCGCTCTTTCAGGCCCCGCAGGATCGCGATGGTGTCCTCTTCGCTCGGTTCTTCCACCAGGACTTTCTGGAAACGCCGCTCAAGGGCCGCATCTTTCTCAATGTACTGGCGATATTCGTTAAGCGTAGTAGCACCGACACAATGCAACTCACCCCGCGCCAAGGCGGGCTTGAGCATGTTGCCAGCATCCATGGAGCCCTCGCCTTTACCGGCGCCGACCATGGTGTGCAGTTCGTCGATAAACAGAATGATCTGCCCTTCCTGCTTCGAAAGTTCATTAAGCAGGGATTTCAGGCGCTCTTCGAATTCACCGCGGAACTTGGCACCGGCGATCAATGACCCCATATCCAGGGACAGCAGGCGCTTGCCTTTAAGGCCGTCCGGCACTTCACCATTGATGATGCGTTGGGCCAGGCCTTCGGCAATCGCGGTTTTACCCACGCCAGGTTCACCGATCAACACCGGGTTGTTCTTGGTGCGACGCTGCAGAACCTGGATGGTGCGACGAATTTCATCGTCACGGCCGATCACCGGGTCAAGCTTGCCCTCTTCGGCACGCTTGGTCAGGTCGACGGTGTACTTGTCCAGGGCCTGGCGCGACTCCTCGTGGTTAGGGTCATTAACCGCATCACCGCCACGCAGGTTGTTGATGGCGTTTTCCAGGGCTTTCTTGCTGACACCCTGGCCAAGCAACAACTTGCCAAGCTTGCTGTTCTCGTCCATGGCGGCGAGCAGCACCAGTTCGCTGGAGATGAACTGGTCACCCTTCTGCTGGGCCAGGCGGTCGGCCTGGTTAAGCAGGCGCGCCAGATCCTGCGACATATTCACGTCGCCGGTAGGGTTTTGGATTTTCGGCAGTTGGTCGAGCTCTTTGCTCAACTCCTTGCGCAGGCTGTTGACATCAAAGCCCACCTGCATCAGCAAGGGCTTGATAGAACCACCTTGCTGTTCCAGGAGTGCCTGCATCAAGTGCGCAGGCTCGATGGCCGGGTGGTCAAGACCCACCGCCAAGGATTGGGAGTCCGATAAGGCCAACTGCAATTTGCTGGTTAAACGATCAATACGCATTAGTCACCTTCCTTTTGAGCAGGCCGGAGCTATAAAACATCCTGAATGAAGAAACCTGCCAGATACCCTTATAGATGGGGTGGATTCTGGAAGATTCAAGCGAGCGGCGGTTGATATGGATCAGCGTTGACCCAGATCAGCAGAGTCTAGCGCTCAAGCCAGATAAGGGAGGCAAAACGTCCGGTGCGGGGGCTGCGCCGGTACGAAAAGAAGCGCGGGTCGGTCACGGTGCAGAAGCCACCACCATAAACCGCGGTGACGCCCCGCGCAGCAAGGCGCAGGCGGGCCAACTGATAGATGTCGGCCATGAATTTGCCGGGATTGCGGCTTGGTACAAAGGCTTCGGCAGTTGTCGGCAGGTGCTGCATGAAGGCTTCACGCACTTCAGGGCCAACCTCAAAGGCTTGCGGGCCAATCGCCGGGCCCAGCCATACCAGGATGTCCGAAGGCTCTGCGTCAAGGCTTTCGAAGGCTGCCTCCAGCACGCCCGCCGCCAGCCCACGCCAACCGGCATGGGCCGCAGCCACACGAGTGCCGGCACGGTTGCAGAACAACGCAGGCAGGCAATCGGCGGTCATCGCGGTGCAGGCGATGCCGGGGGTGCTGCTCCAACTGCCGTCGGCTTCGGCGGTGCGGCCAGGGTCGGCCTCGACCACATCCACGCCATGGACCTGGCGCAGCCAGGCCGGCTGAATATCAAAGGCTTCGGTAAGGCGACGGCGATTCTCAAGGACGGCCTCAAGACTGTCCTCAACGTGATCGCCCAGGTTAAGGCTGTCGAACGGCGCCTGGCTGACGCCGCCCGTTCGGGTAGTCACACAGGCTTTCACTCCGACAGGCGCGGGCCAGTCAGGAATCAGCCAGTCATTCATCCGACAAACGCCTCGCGATCCTGCTTGAGCAGCGACAGCAACCAGACAAAATCGTCTGGTAGTGGCGATTCCCAGCTCATGCGCTTACCGCTCGTCGGATGGTCCAGCTCCAGGAAACGTGCATGCAAGGCCTGGCGCGGGAATGTCTTGAGCGATTCGACCATGGTCTGGCTCGCCGCAGGCGGAATGCGGAAGCGGCCGCCATAGGCCGGATCGCCCACCAACGGGAAGTTGATGTGGGCCATATGCACGCGAATCTGGTGGGTACGACCGGTTTCCAGCTTGACCCGCACATGGGTGTGGGAACGGAAACGCTCCAGCACGCGGTAGTGGCTCACCGCCTGCTTGCCGCCTTCCATCACCGCCATACGCTGGCGCTGCTGGCCGTGGCGACCGATCGGGGCGTTGATCTTGCCACCCGCCACGACCACGCCGATCACGATGCACTCGTAGATACGGCTGACGCTACGGCTCTGCAATTGCGTAACCAGTTGCGTCTGCGCCTGAATGGTCTTGGCCACCACCATCAAGCCAGTGGTGTCCTTGTCCAGACGGTGCACGATGCCGCAACGCGGCACGTTGACGATGTCGGGGATGTGGTGCAACAGGGCATTGAGCAAGGTGCCATCAGCGTGCCCGGCCGCCGGGTGAACCACCAGGCCTGCGGGTTTGTTGATGACCAGGATGTCGTCGTCTTCATAGACGATGTCCAGCTCGATGTCCTGGGCGACCCATTCTCCCTGGGCTTCCTGCTCGGCAGTCAGCTCAAGAATCGCACCGCCATGGACTATGTCTCGCGGGCGGATAACCGCTCCATCCACAGTCAGGCGGCCGTCTTTGATCCAGGCGGAAAGGCGCGAGCGCGAGTGCTCAGCGAATAATTGTGCGGCGACTTGATCGAGGCGTTGGCCGCCCAATTCGGACGGCACCTCTGCGCGAAGTTCAATTTTATCGGACATGCTCAGACTAGGCGTGGCACAGCCTTTGGTTTCGGCTGCGCGCTTGTGGTTAAATACGGCGTCTTTTGCCCCGAGGCTTTCAACGGGGCGCTCATCATAACAGGACGGCCCCGCCCAAGACAGCGGCCGTCATAGGGACGCAAGCCGCCATGCAAGTGAAACACCTGCTGCTGATCGCCATCCTCGCCATGACTGCTGCTTGCTCGTCAACAAAGGAAGTCGTCGACGAAAACCTGAGCGAAGTCGAGCTGTACCAACTGGCACAGAAAGACTTGGACAATAATAGCTACACCAGCGCCACAGCGAAGCTGAAGGCCCTGGAGTCGCGCTATCCGTTCGGGCGCTATGCCGACCAGGCCCAGCTTGAGCTGATCTACGCCAACTACAAGAACGCCGAGCCGGAGGCTGCCAAGTCCGCCGCCGAGCGCTTCATCCGCCTGCACCCGCAACACCCGAACGTGGACTACGCCTACTACATGAAGGGCCTGACCTCGTTCGACCAGGATGTTGGCCTGCTGGCGCGCTTCCTGCCGCTGGACATGACCAAGCGAGACCCAGGCGCCGCTCGCGACTCCTACAACGAGTTCGCCCAGTTGACCAGCCGCTACCCAAACAGCCGCTACGCGCCGGACGCCAAGCAGCGCATGATCTACCTGCGTAACCTGCTGGCTTCCTACGAAATCCACGTGGCCCACTACTACCTGACCCGCCAGGCGTATGTAGCTGCCGCCAACCGTGGTCGTTATGTGGTGGAAAACTTCCAGGAAACCCCTTCCGTGGGTGACGGCCTGGCGGTGATGACCGAGGCTTACCAACGTCTGCACCTGGACGACCTGGCCAGCACCAGCCTGGAAACCCTGAAGCTCAACTACCCTGATCACCCGAGCCTGAAAGACGGCCAGTTCGTGCCTCAGGTTGCCGAAGCAGACAACCGCTCGTGGCTGAGCAAGTACACCCTGGGCCTGATCGAGTCGCGGCCGCCGTTGCCGCCGGGCGAAACTCGCGCCAACCAGGACGTGATCAAGCAGTTCCAGGATGCCAAGGAAGCCATTCCTTCGGACCTCAAGCCGCACGACGAGAACGGCGACGTGATCGAAGAAGAAGAGCCGCAGGCCCTGGGCAACAACCAGGATCGTTCGTGGTTCAGCTACATGACCTTCGGTGTGTTCGACTGAGCCTGTCGACGCAACGCAAAAAGGAGCCTTTCGGGGCTCCTTTTTTATGGGCAAGGATTATTGCGCTGTGCGCCTGCCACGTCCTTGGCTAAACTGGCGCATTCCTTATCGAGAAACCGCCCATCATGCTTCGTCTTCTGTTCTGGATTGCCGTTATTGCTGCCGCGGTATGGTTCTGGCGCAAATTCAAAAGCCCGACCGCCAGGCAGCAACGCACCAGCGAGCCCGGCGCTGCGTTGATGGTGCGCTGCGCACACTGCGGCGTGCACTTGCCACAGGATCGCGCCCTGAGTTCGCACCAGGAGTGGTATTGCACCCAGGCGCATCTGGAGCAAGGACCGAAGTCTATCCAGCGTTGATCCGACCTTCGGGGGCATAGGGTTCCGGATCGATGATCGGCGCACGCTCCAACAGCAAATCGACAAATAACTGGCACGATGCCGGCGCCAGGACCAACCCGTTGCGGTAATGCCCGCAGTTGAGCCACAGCCCATTGAAGCCGGGTACCCGACCGATATAGGGGATGCCCTCCGGCGAGCCGGGCCGCAAGCCGGCCCAATGCCCCACCACTTCGGCGTCGGCCAGAGCGGGAATCAGTTCCACAGCCGAAGCCTTGAGGCTTTCCAGCGCGGTGTCGGTTGGCGTCTTGTCGAACCCCTCATGTTCCAGCGTGCTGCCGATGAGGATGTGCCCATCGCGCCGAGGGATCGCATAACGCCCTTTGGCCAGGACCATGCTCGACAGGAAGTCCGACGCGCATTTGTACAAAATCATCTGCCCCTTGACCGGCTCTACCGGCAGCGCCAAGCCCAGTGTGCCGAGCAACTCGCCGCTCCACGCCCCCGCGGCAAGCACCACCTGATCCCCCAGAATCGGCCCCTCTGCCGTATCCACGCCCACTACGTTGCCGCCATCCAGAACAAAACCGGTCACTGCGCACTGTTCGTGAACGGTCACGGCAGGCAGGGCCAATAGCGCGGCCTTCAGGGATTTGACCAGGCGCGGGTTGCGCACGTTGGCCACGTTGGCCATATAGATCGCCTGGGAATACCCGCCACCCAAGACAGGAACCGCATCATGGGCGGCAGACACATCGACCTTGCTCAAAGGCCGCCCTTCACGAGCAGCCCAGTCCAGCGCCTCGGCTTCATCGTCCAGGTCCAGCCAGTACAACCCCGTGGTATGGACCTCCGGATCGACACCGGTAGCAGCAAACAGCCGCTCAGCCAGTTGCGGATAAAAATCCTGGGACCAATGGGCCAACGCTGTGACCGCCGGGCTATAGCGCCACGGATACAGTGGCGAAACAATGCCTCCGCCCGCCCATGACGACTCCTGCCCCACACCGGCACGCTCCAGCAGGATCACAGCCTGCCCCTGGGTTGCCAGATTGAACGCCGTCAACAAGCCGATGACTCCGCCACCGACAATCACCACTTGCTGTTGCTTAGCCATCATTTGATCCAGTCGATAAATAGGAATAAACGCGCCCGGCGCCCAATCATCCAGCACCCTCATCATTGCCCCCAGCATGTCTGGCGCGACATTTCAGGTGCCGCCCCCGGATTGCCACGCGCACCGCTGCTGTCCAGGCTGAAGTCACCGCAAGGGTCGCCGGCCATCAACGAATCGGCGCCCGGTGTAGCAACCAGGTAGAAATCCTGAGGGTTCAACGCTGCGGTGATTCTATAGCGATCATTGCCCGTACTGACGCCGCTTGCGTCAATAAAAGTGCCGTTCCTCGTATGAAACCGCTCCAGGTGCTGAGCCTGCTCGGTCAACAGCGCGACGATTTCCGCGCGATAGACCTTTTTCACATGGCCGGTGTACCCGGGGTAAGCGATTCCGGCCAGAAACGCGATGATCGCCACGGCGATCAATAGCTCGATCAGGGTAAAACCCTGGCTGTCCATGCCCATTCCATTGCTCCTTATTGAAGTTGCCGCCACGAAACCCGCCGAAACCGCGAGCCGCTCTCGTCCTCCACCCGCGCATATACGCTCTCCAATACGGTGCGCGATTGACCACTGAGCCCGACCGCTGTTACCCGGTACAACGTCGCCAGGGCTTGCGGCGGCACATGCGGCAGCCCTGCACCAGGCCCCAGGGACTGAATACCGTACAGCCCACCCTTGATGGCAACCCAGTTAACCGATGACACAGGATGGGGACCGGCACCCACCACCGAAAACGCTTCATCCGGTGGCCCGCACGCAGCGATCGACTGGCACTGCGGCAAGGCCGCGCCCTTTCGCCTCACACCTTGCTCGCCCAGCCTCAAACCACTTTCTGCGGTTTGCAGCGACTGGTTGCGGTGCCACAGGCTACCGGTGATCTTTTGCTGGGTGACCGCCCCCTGTATCGAAGACAGGCCGATCAACGACAACAGCAGCAAAAACACCAGGCTTATCAGCAGAACCATCCCCCCCTGCCGCGAAGAAACACCCCCAGCAAACACCATGGTCGCCCTAGCCCACACGGTTTCGCAGCGCCGCCACGACGCTGTAGGTTTGATCTTTTACCCGCCCCGTCGGGTCTTGCAGCGTCATGCGGATGCGCACACTGCGGATCAAGGACTCATCGGTCGGGATAGCGTCATAACGCACAACCCGAACTGACGCCGGGCTGGCAGCCACGCCGAAACTGACATCGAAAGCCCGTACGTTATCCACCAACACAGCCCTGGCCGGCGAGGAAAGCGTGCTGACCTTCAACTGGCCCACCTCGAAGGTGTAGGTCAGTTGCCGAATCGCAAAACGAATCTGCCCGGGAGCAGGCGCAGGTGAGCTGCCTGAATAGGCTTGGGCGCCAGCAGTGCAGTCGGAGAGCACCGTCCAGTCAGGCCTGCCGCCGCCCACATCGGCAGTGACCAGCGTCAGCGACTTTGAACTGCCCCCGGCATTCCAGCTGACCGGCCTTTCAAAGGCTGGCGGGGCATTCTCGATAAAGGCCGGGGCCAAACAGCCAAACATGCCCGCCTGGCGAATGTCCCGGATCATCTTGCCCAGCACAAACCGCGCATCATCCTGCAGCAACATGGCCGCCTGCTGGCTGGCGTGGGTCGCTCGGGAATTGATCAGCACCTGGCTCCCGCCAAGCACCAGCACCAAACCGACGGCCAGGGCCAGCAACAATTCCACCAGGCTGAAACCTCTAACCCGATGCCTCATTGCATCACCCCCGCCTCATTGTCGATGCGACTGGTCAGGGTGAAGGTTTCCCGCGCGCCAGGCGTGTTTGCACCCCGGCTGTCATCCCAACTGATACTGACAGTCACTTCATCTGCACTGACCGCCACGGAGCCTTTGCCGCTCTCCCCGGCAAAACCGCGAATATTGGCCTCGAAATCATGCAGGTCCACGTCACGCACGCTGGTGGTCGCGGTACTGGCCGGCGCTCGAGCGCCACGACGCAACGAATAGTCGGCACCGGAATTGGCACGGATTCGGTCGAGCATATCGTAGGCGATGAAACTGGCCTGGCTGGTCATCCTCGAACTGTCGGTGTACTTGAGGGCGTTGAGCTGGAGCATCACTGCACCTAACAGCCCGACGGCGAGAATCAGCACCGCCACCAGCACTTCAATCAATGTCATGCCGATTTGGCACCGAGGAAAAGTCAGGAAGAAACAGGTTTTCAGGCAGGCAGGCATTACCGTCGTCATCCGTGTCGAGGGCCGAAAAAAGCAGGAAAACCCTGCTGTGCCCCCCAAGACTAGCGTCGGTTTTTCGCCGGCGCTGGCTACGGAACAAAGGGAAATACTTTGGACATAAAGGCCATCATTCGACACTCCGAGCCGGACGCTATACCTATGTCTCAACCCTGTATGTACACACGCCCACGGAGGGACGGCCTATGGAGCAACGAGGTTTCACCCTGATCGAACTGCTGCTCGGACTGATCGTGAGCGGCATCCTGGCGCATCTGGCTACGCCCAGTTTCACCAGCCTGCTGGAATCACAGCAGCGACAAAGCGCGGCGCAATCACTGACAAACGGATTTCACTTCGCACGCACTGAAGCCATCACGCGTAACCGCGCGGTGGTCATCCACGCACTGGACGATGACTGGAGCCGGGGTTGGCGGGTCGTGCTGGATGTAAGCGGGCGTGGCCATCTGGACGACGACAACCCGGTGTTACTGGAGCGCCAGGGCAGTGGACGGGTGCCGATCGTCGGGAATGGACCGGTCAAAAGCCAGGTACGCTTCAGCGGATTGGGCGAGCCGGTATTTGCTGGGGGAGGTTTTCGTGCCGGCACTGTACATATATGCGCCACGGACTCGGTACAGAGCCTGTACCAGGTAGTGCTGGCGCCCAGTGGGCGCATCAGCCTGCGCAGCGATAGAGCCGAACAGGCGTTGTGCCGAAGTTACTCCGGCACCCTGGCATTCAGAGCAGCGAGCGAACCCGCAGCTCCTTGGGCATGGAGAAAGTGATGTTCTCTTCACGACCGGCCAACTCATCGGCGCCCGTAGCCCCCCATGCATGCAACTGCTGGATGACGCCGCGCACCAGGACTTCCGGGGCCGAAGCGCCCGCCGTGATGCCAATACGCTCGACACCATCGAACCAGCTGCGCTGCATATCTTCAGCACCGTCGATCAGGTACGCCGGTGTCGCCATGCGTTCGGCCAATTCGCGCAGGCGGTTGGAATTGGAGCTGTTAGGGCTGCCGACCACCAGCACTACATCGCATTCATCGGCCAACTGTTTGACTGCATCCTGGCGGTTTTGGGTGGCGTAGCAGATGTCGTCCTTGCGTGGCCCACCAATGGCCGGGAAGCGGCTGCGCAGCGCGTCGATGACGCGGCTGGTGTCGTCCATGGACAAGGTGGTCTGGGTCACGAACGCCAAACGCTCAGGGTTGTGAACCTGCAAGCTGGCGACGTCTTTTTCGTCTTCCACAAGGTAGATGGCGCCACCATTGCTGCCGTCGTATTGGCCCATGGTGCCTTCGACTTCCGGGTGGCCGGCATGGCCAATCAGGATGCATTCGCGACCATCACGGCTGTAGCGCGCGACTTCGATATGTACCTTGGTGACCAGCGGACAGGTGGCGTCGAATACTTTCAGGCCACGACCGGCCGCTTCGGAACGCACGGCCTGGGAAACACCGTGGGCGCTGAAAATAACGATGACGTCGTCCGGCACCTGCTCCAGTTCTTCGACAAAAATGGCGCCACGTGCGCGCAGGTCTTCGACGACGAACTTGTTATGGACGACCTCATGGCGCACATAGATCGGCGGCCCGAAGACTTCCAGGGCGCGGTTGACGATTTCGATCGCCCGGTCCACGCCGGCGCAGAAGCCACGGGGGTTGGCGAGTTTGATTTGCATGCTGTGCCTCGTGTCTGGCGCTTGGGCCAGAGTTGATGCTACTGAACTGACAATGACGACCAAACGCGGGAGCGGGCTTGCCCCCTCCCACATTTTAGCTCGGGGCGTTGATCAAAGAGCTTTAACGTCGATGATTTCAACGTCGAACGTCAAGGTTTTACCGGCCAACGGGTGGTTGAAGTCGATAGTTACCTGCGCGTCATCGAAGGTTTTGACCACACCGGGCAGCTCGGTATTCGCCGCATCGTTGAAGATCACCAGCAAGCCTTCCGACAGATCCATGTCCTGGAACTGAGAACGCGGGATGATCTGCAGGTTTTGCGGGTTGGGCTGGCCAAAGGCGTTTTCCGGCAGGATCTGCAGGGTGCGCTTGTCGCCGGCCTTGAAACCGAACAGGGCCGCTTCAAAACCCGGTAACAGGTTGCCGTCGCCGACCTTGAAGGTCGCCGGGGCTTTGTCGAACGTGCTGTCGACCGTGTCGCCATTCTCCAGGCGCAGTGCGAAATGCAAGGTGACTTCCGTGTTCTGGCCGATGCGTTGCTCAGCCAATACCTGATCAGTCATTGACGGTCTCTCCGGTTTTCTTACTTTTGAACATGTCCAGCGCCAGCATGATTGCACCGACGGTGATGGCGCTGTCGGCAAAATTGAACGCCGGGAAGTAATGGCGGTTCTGCCAATGCACCAGGATGAAGTCGATCACATGGCCCAGGGCTATACGGTCGTACAGGTTGCCCAGGGCGCCGCCCAACACCAGGGCCAAGGCGATGGCCAGCCAAGTGTCATCGCGCCCCAGGCGCTTGAGCCAGACCACGAGCACCGCACTGACCACCACCGCGATCAGGGCGAACAGCCAGCGCTGCCAGCCGCCACCGTCAGCCAGGAAGCTGAAAGCGGCGCCAGTGTTGTAGGCCAGGGTCCAGCTGAAGTAATCCGGGATCACCACGATTTGCTGGAACATTTCCAGGGAGCCCTCGAAATGAGCCTTGCTGACCTGGTCGATGACCAGGACCAGCACACTCAGTACGAGCCAGCCCAGACGTCCGAAACGACTGGCTGCATTAGGCATAGTGGCGAACCTCGCCTTCACCGGAAATGTTGTCGACGCAACGACCGCAGATTTCCGGATGCTCAGGGTTCACCCCGACGTCTTCACGGCAGTGCCAGCAACGGGCGCACTTAGGGAAGGCCGACTTGACAACCTTGAGCTTGAGGCCCGGCACTTCGGTGGCCACGGCGTCCGCCGGTGCCAGGGCAAACGGTGCCAGGCTCGCAGTGGAAGTGATCAACACGAAGCGCAGTTCGTTACTCAGCTTGGCCAGGTCGGCAGTGAGGCCTTCCTCGGCAAACAAGGTGACTTCGGCCTGGAGGTTGCCACCGACGGCCTTGGCCGCACGCTGAACCTCCAGCTCCTTGTTCACCGCAACCTTGACGGCCATTACGCCTTCCCAGTAGTCGCGGCCCAGTTCGAAGTCGGCCGGCAGTTCGGTCAAGCCTTCGTACCAGGTGTTGAGCATGACGGACTCGTTACGCTCGCCCGGCAGGTATTCCCACAGTTCGTCGGCGGTGAAGGCCAGGATCGGTGCGATCCAGCGCACCAGCGCTTCGGAGATGTGGTACAGCGCGGTCTGCGCCGAACGGCGGGCCTTGCTGTTGGCACCGGTGGTGTACTGGCGGTCCTTGATGATGTCGAGGTAGAAACCACCCAGCTCCTGCACGCAGAAGTTGTGGATCTTCGAGTACACGTTCCAGAAGCGGTATTCGCCGTAGTGCTCCTGCAACTCGCGCTGCAGCAACAGGGTACGGTCCACGGCCCAACGGTCCAGGGCGAGCATGTCCTCGGCCGGCAGGATGTCGGTGGCCGGGTTGAAACCGGTCAGGTTCGACAGCAGGAAGCGCGCGGTATTACGGATACGGCGGTAGGCATCGGCGCTGCGGGCCAGGATCTGGTCCGACACGGCGATCTCGCCGGAGTAATCGGTCGACGCCACCCACAGGCGCATGATGTCGGCGCCCAAGGTGTCGTTGATCTTTTTCGGCTCGATCACGTTCTTCAGCGACTTGGACATCTTGCGGCCCGTCTCGTCGACGGTGAACCCGTGGGTCAGCAGCTCGCGGTATGGCGCGTGGTTGTCGATGGCGCAACCGGTCAGCAGCGACGAGTGGAACCAGCCCCGGTGTTGGTCGGAGCCCTCCAGGTACAGGTCGGCACGCGGGCCGGTCTCGTGACCCATCGGGTGCGAGCCGCGCAGCACGTGCCAGTGGGTGGTACCGGAGTCGAACCATACGTCGAGGGTGTCGCTGATCTTGTCGTACAGCGGCGCTTCGTCACCCAGCAACTCGGCGGCGTCCAGCTTGAACCAGGCTTCGATGCCTTCCTGTTCGACACGCTGGGCCACCACTTCCATCAGTTCGACGGTGCGTGGGTGCAGCTCGCCGCTTTCCTTGTTGAGGAAGAACGGGATCGGCACGCCCCAGTTACGCTGACGGGAGATGCACCAGTCCGGACGGTTGGCGATCATCGAGTGCAGGCGCGCCTGGCCCCAGGCCGGGACGAACTTGGTGTCTTCGATAGCCTTGAGCGAGCGCACACGCAGGGTGTCGCCGCTGGTCGGCTCTTTGTCCATGCCGATAAACCATTGCGCGGTGGCGCGGTAGATCAGCGGGGTCTTGTGGCGCCAGCAGTGCATGTAGCTGTGCTTGATGGTGTCGGTTTGCATCAGCGCACCGACTTCACGCAGCTTGTCGATGATCGGCTGGTCGGCCTTGAAGATGAACTGGCCGCCGAAGAACTCCAGCGAAGGCACATAAACACCGTTGCTTTGCACCGGGTTGATGATCTCATCGTTGACCATGCCGTACTTCTTGCAGATCACGAAGTCGTCCACGCCATAGGCAGGCGAGCAGTGAACAATGCCCGTACCCGAACCCAGCTCGACGTAGTCAGCCAGGTACACCGGCGACAGACGGTCATAGAACGGGTGACGGAAGTTGATCAGCTCCAGCGCGGAACCGGTAGTGGTGGCAATCACCGAACCTTGCAGCTCGTAGCGAGCCAGGCACGCTTCGACCATTTCCTCGGCCAGCACCAGCAGGCGATCACCGACGTCCACCAAGGCGTAGGTGAATTCCGGGTGCACGTTCAGCGCCTGGTTGGCGGGAATGGTCCACGGGGTGGTGGTCCAGATCACGATGGCAGCCGGCTTGCTCAGGCTTGCCAGGCCAAAGGCCTCGGCCAGCTTGGCGTCGTCGGCGATCGGGAAGGCCACGTCGATGGTCGAGGACTTCTTGTCTTCGTATTCGACTTCCGCTTCAGCCAGGGCCGAGCCGCAATCGAAGCACCAGTTCACGGGCTTGAGGCCCTTGAACACGAAACCGCCCTTGACGATTTCGGCCAAGGCACGGATTTCACCGGCCTCGTTCTTGAAGTTCATGGTTTTGTACGGGTTGTCCCACTCGCCCAGCACACCCAGGCGGATGAACTCGGACTTCTGCCCTTCGATCTGCTCGGCAGCGTAGGCACGGCACAGTTCGCGGGTTTTATCCGCGCCCAGGTTCTTGCCGTGGGTCACTTCGACCTTGTGTTCGATCGGCAGGCCGTGGCAGTCCCAACCCGGGACATACGGCGCGTCAAAACCCGCCAGGGTTTTCGAGCGCAGGATCATGTCCTTGAGAATCTTGTTCAGCGCATGACCGATGTGAATCGTGCCGTTGGCATAAGGAGGGCCGTCGTGCAGGACGAATTTCGGACGATCCTTGCCAATTTCGCGCAACTTTCCGTACAGGCCAATACTGTCCCAGCGCTGCAGGATCTGCGGTTCGCGCTGTGGCAGGCCGGCCTTCATTGGGAAGGCGGTGTCCGGAAGGTTTAACGTGGCTTTATAGTCGGTCATTTAAGGCTCTTCGGTTAGCGATGGGCGCTAGGTGCGGCTAGTGCACGGGCGGCGGCGACATCCGCATTGATCGCCGTTTTCAACGCCTCAAGCGAGGCGAAACGCTGCTCTTCACGCAGCTTCTGGTGGAAAACCACCGTCAAACGCCGGTCATACAGATCACCGGCAAAATCCAACAGATGAACTTCCAGGTGGGCCTTGCCATCACCTGCAACCGTGGGCCTGACGCCTATGTTGGCGACTCCCGGCCACGATTGGCCGTCGATGTCGACGCTGACCAGGTAAACCCCGGTCAGCGGCACACGGCGGCGCTTGAGTTGCACGTTGGCGGTTGGCGTGCCCAGTTGGCGCGCCAGCTTCTGGCCGTGCAGTACCCGCCCGGCAATGCGGAACGGGCGACCGAGCAAACGCTCGGCCAAGGCGAAGTCGGCAGCGGCCAGGGCGTTCCGCACCTGGGTGCTGCTCACGCGCAGGCCGTCCAGTTCGACGGTTTGCGCGGCTTCGACGGTAAAGCCCTGGGTGATACCGGCGTGTTGCAGGAACTCGAAATCCCCGACCCGGTCGCAGCCAAAACGGAAGTCGTCGCCAACCTCCAAATGCTGTACGCCCAGGCCGTCTACCAGTATGCGGTCGACGAACTCGGCAGCGCTGAGACTTTGCAAACGTTGGTTGAAAGCCAGGCAGAGGACGCGGTCCACGCCTTCTTCGGCCAGCAGTTGCAGCTTGTCCCGCAGACGGGCCAGACGTGCCGGTGCCGTTTCCGGGGTGAAATATTCCCGCGGCTGCGGCTCGAAAATCACCACGCAGCTGGGTACGCCCAACTCGACCGCACGCTCGCGCAGCCGGGCCAGGATAGCCTGGTGGCCACGGTGAACACCGTCAAAGTTGCCAATAGTGGCGACGCAGCCCCGATGCTCAGGGCGCAGGTTGTGGAGACCTCGAACCAGCTGCATAACGCGCTTCTTGCTCATAAAGTGGTCGATTATAACCACACCCGGCCCCGGACGACAGGCAACAGCGCAGGGCAAATGGATCGAATCGATAAAACAACCGTTTTATCGCGGCAAACTCTCTAGCTCAACGACTTGCGATTGAAATCCCGCAGGCGGAAGCCTTGCAGCAGCAACATCCCGAAGTACACCACCACGCCGGCCACGACCAGCACGCCCAGGCGCATGAAGCGCTCCAGCATATGCCCCTCATCCCAGGCCGGCATGAAGTGCATCAGGCCGAGCAATACCGCCGACATCATCGCAACGGCCACCAACAACTTGAGGGCGAACATGCCCCAGCCAGGCTGAGGCTGGAACATCTGTTGTTTGCGCAGCTGATAAAACAGCAGGCCGGCATTGATGCACGCACCGGCACTGATGGCCAGGGCCAGGCCGGCGTGGGCCAGCGGACCGATAAACACCAGGTTGAGCAGTTGCGTGACGATCAGGGTGAAGATCGCGATCTTTACCGGCGTGCGGATGTTCTGCTGGGCATAGAAGCCAGGCGCCAGCACCTTGATCACGATGATGCCGAGCAGCCCGACGGAATAAGCCACCAGCGCATGCTGGGTCATCAACGCGTCATGGGCATCGAATTGCCCGTATTGGAACAGCGACACCGTCAGCGGCTCGGCCAGGATCCCCAACGCCAGTGCGCACGGCAGCACCAGCACAAAGCACAGGCGCAGGCCCCAATCGAGGATGCGCGAGTATTCCTGGCGATCCTTGCTGGCATAGGTGCGTGCCAGCGTCGGCAGCAAAATGGTGCCGAGGGCAACGCCCAGTACGCCGGACGGCAGTTCCATGAGGCGGTCGGCGTAATACATCCACGACACCGAGCCGGATACCAGCAGCGAGGCGAACGCGGTGTTGATGATCAGGGAAATCTGGCTCACCGACACCCCAAGGATCGCCGGCAACATATTGCGCATCACGCGCCAGACGCCGGTGTCCTTGAGGTTCAGGCGCGGCAATACGAGCATGCCGATCTTTTTCAGGTGCGGCAGTTGGTAGAGCAACTGCGCCAGGCCACCGGCCAGCACGGCCCAGCCAAGGGCCATGACCGGTGGATCGAAGTAAGGTGTCAGGAACAGCGCAAAGATAATCATGCTGACGTTAAGCAGCGTCGGCACGAACGCCGGCACCGAGAAACGGTTCCAGGTGTTGAGGATCGCACCGGCCAGGGATGACAGCGAGATCAGCAATATATAAGGAAAGGTCACCCGCAACAGGTCAGTGGTCAGCGCGAATTTTTCCGGCGTATTGGCAAAACCCGGCGCCGTGGCCCAGATCACCCAGGGCGCGGCGAGCATGCCGACGAGGGTCACCAGCATCAACACCAGGGTCAGCAGGCCCGAAACGTAGGCGATAAAGGTCCGGGTCGCCTCCTCACCCTGTTGAGTCTTGTATTCGGCCAGAATCGGCACGAACGCCTGGGAAAACGCGCCCTCGGCAAAGATCCGTCGCAGCAGGTTGGGCAGTTTGAAGGCAATAAAGAACGCATCCGTGGCCATGCTGGCGCCGAAGATACGCGCCAGCAGGGTGTCACGCACAAACCCCAAAACCCGGGAGATCATCGTGATAGAGCTGACGGCGGCCAACGATTTGAGCAGATTCATTGAAAGAGTTTGCGCCTATAGATAAAGAGCAGGCGAACTAAGCGCCTACTTATGCGATACTGCGCGCCTGCAACAGCACAGCGCCAAAGCTCGCGAGTTTACAGGTCAAGCGCCGGAAATAAATCACCCGCCTCTTCAGATCGACCACTCAGCAGTTCGCATCAGCCGGCCTTGACAACACATCAAGTCATCGGCATGATTCGCGGCCTATTTTGTTTGCTATTTCCTAAAAAGTCTTTCGAGGAGCTCGACGGTGGCCAACACACCTTCCGCCAAAAAACGTGCAAAACAGGCTGAGAAGCGTCGCAGCCACAACGCCAGCCTGCGTTCCATGGTTCGTACCTACATCAAGAATGTAGTTAAAGCCATCGACACCAAAGACGCTGAAAAAGCTCAAGCAGCTTACGTTCTGGCTGTGCCAGTTATCGACCGTATGGCCGATAAAGGCATCATCCACAAGAACAAGGCCGCTCGTCATAAGAGCCGCCTGAACGGCCACATCAAGGCTTTGAGCGTTCCTGCTGCAGCCTAAGTGGTAACAACTGCAACGCAACCCCGGTTGCAAAACAGTTAAGAAATGCCCCATACCGAAAGGTCTGGGGCATTTTTGTTTGTGCCTGAAAATACACCACGATCAAAATGTGGCCGGGGTATCCGGTAGAGATTTTCAAGCGCACAAAAAAACGCCCCGAACCAGCCGGGGCGTTTTTGCTACCACTTGATCAAAACATCAATCAATGGTGATGACCGCCTTCACCGTGGACGTGACCGTGGGCCACTTCTTCCTGGGAAGCGTCACGGATGGCAACGATCTTCACTTGGAAGTTCAGGCGCTGGCCAGCCAGAGGGTGGTTGCCGTCGACGGTAACGTCGTCGCCGTCCAGGTCACGGATGGTGACGATCTGCATTTGACCGTCCGGCGCGGAAGCGTGGAACTGCATGCCCACTTCCAACTCATCAACACCTTCGAACATGCTGCGGCTCAGGGTGCTGACCAGTTCGGCGGAGTATTCGCCGTAGGCATCTTCAGGTTCTACGGCAACGGTCAGCTCATCACCGACGTTCTTGCCTTCCAGAGCCTTTTCCAGGCCTGGGATGATGTTACCTGCGCCTTGCAGGTAGACCAGCGGCGCGCCGCCGGCTGAGCTGTCGATGACCTCACCAGCGTCGTTGGTCAGGGTATAGTCGATGGAGACAGCCTTGTTAGCGGCGATCGTCATGGGGCGAGACCTTTTGCATAAGAATGAAGAACGGACAAGTCTAAACAAGGATTTGCCCGAAAGCGAACAGAACCCGGACGGACGGGGCCGATCAACGGCATCCTTGGTCATCGGTTTCCATCAGGACGAGGAGGGTCACTGGGTTGCCGGGCTGTCCTGCGGCCACACCCAGCACCTGCGCCACCAGCCGCCATGGCAGTCTCGCGCCTGGGTACTCGACGCCGCGCAGCGCCTGGAAAAAATAGGCCAGCCCTTTGCCTGCGGCTGGTGTGCGCAAGCGCCCGAATAACGATAACCTTGGCGCCTGATTCCCGGTAGGCACTCAACCATAGGGCGCCACCGAAGCCATGCACCTCCAGAGAATTCGCATGCAGACTTTTTTTATCGCGCCCACCGATTTTGGTGTGGGTCTGACCTCCATCAGCCTTGGGCTGGTGCGTACCCTTGAGCGAGCCGGCCTGAAAGTCGGTTTTTTCAAGCCGATTGCCCAGCCGCATCCCGGCGATACCGGCCCCGAACGCTCCACCGAGCTGGTGGCTCGCACCCATGGCCTCAAGCCGCCACAACCACTAGGCCTGGCTCACGTGGAACGCATGCTCGGCGACGGCCAGCTCGACGAGCTGCTCGAAGAAATCATCACCCTTTATCAGCAGGCCGCCGTGGGCAAGGACGTGCTGATCGTCGAAGGCATGGTACCGACCCGCAGCGCCAGCTATGCGGCCCGGGTCAACCTGCACCTGGCCAAGAGCCTGGATGCGGAAGTGATCCTGGTCTCGGCCCCGGAAAACGAAGTGCTCACCGAACTCTCCGGCCGCGTGGAACTGCAGGCCCAGTTGTTCGGCGGCCCGAAAGACCCGAAAGTGCTCGGCGTGATCCTGAACAAGGTGCGCACCGACGAAAGCATGGAAGCCTTCTCGGCGCGCCTCAAGGAGCATTCGCCCTTGCTGCGCAGCGGTGATTTCCGCCTGCTCGGCTGCATTCCTTACCAGCCGGAACTCAACGCGCCGCGCACCCGCGACGTGGCCGACCTGATGGGCGCGCAGATCCTCAACGCCGGCGACTACGAAACCCGACGCATGACCAAGATCATCATCTGCGCCCGCACCATGCGTAACACCGTGGAGCTGCTCAAGCCCGGCGTGCTGGTGGTGACCCCCGGCGACCGTGACGACATCATCCTCGCCGTCAGCCTGGCCGCGATCAACGGCGTGCCCCTGGCCGGCCTGCTGCTGACCAGCGACACCCTGCCCGACCCGCGCATCATGGAGCTGTGCCGCGGCGCCTTCCAGGCCGGGTTGCCGGTGCTGTCGGTGAGTACCGGTTCCTACGAGACCGCCAACCTGCTCAACAACCTCAACAAGGAAATCCCCATCGATGACCGCGAGCGCGCGGAGATCATCACCGATTTCGTCGCCAGCCACCTCGATGCGCGCTGGCTGCACCAGCGTTGCGGCACGCCACGGGAGATGCGCCTGTCGCCGGCGGTGTTCCGCTACCAGCTGATCCAGCGCGCCCAGGCGGCCAACAAACGCATCGTGCTGCCCGAGGGCAGCGAACCGCTGACCGTGCAAGCCGCCGCCATCTGCCAGGCCCGGGGCATCGCGCGCTGCGTGCTGCTGGCCAAGCCGGCTGACGTAGAAGCGGTCGCGCGCGCGCAAGGCATCGAATTGCCCGAAGGCCTGGAGATTCTCGACCCGGACCTGATCCGCCAGCGCTACGTCGAGCCCATGGTTGCCCTGCGCAAGAGCAAGAGCCTGAATGCGCCGATGGCCGAGCAGCAACTGGAAGACACCGTGGTGATCGCCACCATGATGCTCGCACTGGATGAAGTGGACGGCCTGGTTTCCGGGGTTATCCACTCCACCGCCAACACCATTCGCCCGGCTCTGCAGCTGATCAAGACCGCACCGGGCTGCACCCTGGTGTCGTCGGTGTTCTTCATGCTGTTTCCCGAGCAGGTGCTGGTCTACGGCGACTGTGTGATGAACCCGCACCCCAGTGCCGCCGAGCTGGCGGAAATCGCCTTGCAAAGCGCCGACTCGGCCGCTGCCTTCGGTATCACCCCGCGTGTGGCGATGATCAGCTACTCCAGCGGCGACTCGGCCAGCGGTGAGGAAGTGGAGAAAGTCCGCGAAGCCACCCTGCTCGCCCATGAACAGCAAAGCTCACTGCTGATCGACGGCCCGCTGCAATACGACGCCGCCGCCAACGAAACCGTCGCCCGCCAACTGGCCCCCGACAGCCTGGTCGCCGGCAAAGCCACCGTGTTTGTGTTCCCGGACCTGAACACCGGCAACACCACGCACAAGGCCGTGCAACGCAGTGCCGATTGCGTCAGCCTGGGGCCGATGCTCCAAGGCCTGCGCAAACCGGTCAACGACCTGCCACGGGGTGCCCAGGTCGACGACATCGTGTACACCATCGCGCTGACTGCGATCCAAGCCGCCAACCGACCTATGGATATCTAAATGCTGGATTTTCTACCTGCCGCCGTACGCGGGGTGATCGCTTCGCTGCTGTTGGCGCTGAATACGATCCTGCTGTGTTCGTTCCTGTTTATCGTGGCGCTGTTCAAGGCACTGCCCTTCGCCAAGGGCTTCAGCGAATGGCTGATGAACCACACCCACGAAGCCTGGGTCACCAACAACAAGGGCTGGATGAACCTGGTGCGCCATACCCGTTGGCACCTTAAAGGTCTTGAAGGCCTGGACTACCAGCACTCGTACCTGGTGACCAGCAACCATCAGAGCTGGGTCGACATCATGGTCCTGCAATATGTGCTCAATCGTCGGATTCGCCCGCTGAAGTTCTTCCTCAAGCAGGAGTTGATCTGGGTGCCGGTGATTGGCCTGGCGTGGTGGGCACTGGGCTTTCCCTTCATGAAGCGCTACACCAAGGCCTACCTGGAAAAACACCCGGAGAAGAAAGGCAAGGACCTGGAAACCACTCGCAAGACCTGTGCGAAGTTTCGCGACAACCCGGTGGGTATTTTCAACTTTGCCGAAGGCACGCGTTTTACACCGGGCAAGCATGCGCAGCAGAAGTCGCCGTTTCGCTACCTGCTCAAGCCCAAGGCGGGTGGTATCGCGTTTGTGCTGGATGCCATGGGAGAACAGCTGAAATCACTGGTCAATGTGACCATTCACTACCCTGGCGGGCGCCCGGGGTATTGGGACTTGCTGTGCGGGAATGTGAAGGACGTTGTGGTGCAGTTTGAAGAGGTGCAGATTCCGGCAGAGTTTATCGGCAGGAATTATGAGCAGGATGGGGAGTATCGGTTGGCGTTCCAGGGGTGGATCAACCAACTGTGGGAAGAGAAGGATGCGTTACTGGACACGCTGCATAAAGACTTCCCAGACAAACGATGATCAAAATGTGGGAGAGGGCTTGCCCTCGATAGCAGTGTGTCAGTCAGTACATCTGTCACTGATCCACCGCTATCGGGGGCAAGCCCCCTCCCACATTTGACTGCGCGAGGCTTAGATCGCGCCGCGCTGACGCAACAGCTCCAGCACTTGCTTGACGCTGTCTTCCAGCGACAAGGCCTGGGTGTCGATTACCAGGTCGGCATTCAACGGCACGTCGTACGGGAAGGATTCGCCAGGGATGTTATCCCCACCCGCCGCGTACAAGCCCTGCGGATCACGCTCGGCGCACACCTGCGGGGAGGCCTGCACGTACACGGTCAACAGGCGGTCGCTGCCAATCAGCGCCTTGGCCTGTTCACGGCCTTCGGCATCCGGGGCAACGAATGCGGCCAGGGTCAGCAGGCCGGCTTCGTTGAACTGACGCGCCACGTGAGCGGCACGGCGCCAGTTTTCGGTACGCCCGGCACGGTCCTGGGGCAAGCCCTTGTTCAGGTCGTGACGCAGGTTCTGGCCATCCAGCACGAACACCGCACGGCCCATGTCGAACAGCTTGCGCTCGACCGCATAGGCCAAGGTGCTCTTGCCCGCGCCTGACAGACCGCTGAACAACACGGTAGCCGGTTGCTGGCCGAAACGCTGGGCGCGCTCCTCGGTGGCGACATGGGCCAACTTGCCGTGATGCGCCGCACTGCCGTGGGTGACCGGCGGCGCGATGATCATGCCGGCGCCCACGGTGCCGTTGGTCAGGCGGTCGATGACGATAAACGCACCGGTGGTGCGGTTGCTGTCATAGCCATCCAACGCGATGGCGGCGTCGAGGCTGACCTTGACCCGGCCGATTTCGTTCAGTTGCAGCGAACTCGCAGGGCCTTCGGCCAGGGTGTTCACGTCCACACGGTGCACGATGCTGGTGATGGAACCCGGCACGTAGCTGGTGGCGCGCTTGATGTCGTATTTCTTGCCCGGCAGCATCGGTTCTTCGGCCATCCACACCAGCATGGCGTCGAAGGCGTCGGTCACTTGCGGCACGTTGTCGGCATGCACCAGCAGGTCGCCACGGGAGATGTCGATCTCGTCTTCCATGGTCAGGGTCACGGCCTGGCCTGGGCCGGCGTGTTCCAGCTCACCTTCGAAGGTGACGATGGATTTGACGCGGCTGCTCTTGCCCGACGGCAGTACCACGACTTCGTCGCCCTTGTGCACGATGCCGCTGGCCAGGGTGCCGGCGAACCCACGGAAGTTCAGGTTCGGACGGTTGACGTACTGCACCGGGAAACGCAGGTCGGTGTAGTTGCGGTCGTTGGCGATCTCGACGGTCTCGAGGATCTCCATCAGCGACTGGCCGGTGTACCAGGGCGAGTGCTCGCTCTTGTTCACCACGTTGTCGCCCTTGAGCGCCGACATCGGCACGAATGCCATGGTGCTCGGCTTGAAGGCGATGCCTTCGGCGAACTTCAGGTAATCGGCCTTGATCGACTCGAACACGCTTTGGTCAAAGCCATTGATGTCCATCTTGTTGACGGCGATCACGATGTGCTTGATGCCCAGCAGCGAAGCGATATAACTGTGGCGACGGGTCTGGGTCTGCACGCCGTAGCGCGCGTCGATCAGGATGATCGCCAGGTCACAGGTGGAGGCACCGGTGGCCATGTTGCGGGTGTACTGCTCATGGCCGGGGGTGTCGGCGATGATGAACTTGCGCTTGGCGGTGGAGAAGTAGCGGTAGGCGACATCGATGGTGATGCCCTGCTCACGCTCGGCCTGCAGGCCGTCGACCAGCAACGCCAGGTCGATGTCGTCACCGGTGGTACCGGACTTTTTCGAGTCACGGGTGATGGCTTCCAGGTGATCTTCGTAGATCATCTTGGAGTCGTGCAGCAGGCGCCCGATCAGGGTGCTCTTGCCGTCGTCGACGTTGCCACAGGTCAGGAAGCGCAACATTTCCTTGCGCTCGTGCTGGCCCAGGTAGGCGAGGATGTCCTCGCTGATCAAATCAGATTGATGCGACATGACAGCCCCTTAGAAATAGCCTTGACGTTTTTTATCTTCCATCGAGCCGGCACCATCGTGGTCGATGACACGGCCCTGGCGCTCGGAAGTTCGCGTCAGGAGCATTTCCTGAATGATGTCCGTCAGCGTCTCGGCTTCGGACTCCACCGCGCCCGTCAACGGGTAGCAGCCAAGGGTACGGAAACGTACTTTCTTTTTGACGATTCGGGCTTTGTCTTCGTCGGACAAGTGCTCGAGGATGCGGTCGTCGTCGATCATGATCAACGTGCCGTTCTTCTCGATGACATCGCGCTCGGCGGCGAAGTACAGCGGCACGATCGGGATGCCTTCCAGGTAGATGTACTGCCAGATATCCAGCTCGGTCCAGTTGGACAGCGGGAACACACGGATCGACTCGCCCTTGTTGACGTTGCCGTTGTAGACGTTCCACAGCTCCGGGCGCTGGTTCTTCGGGTCCCACCGGTGCTTGCTGTCGCGGAATGAGTACACGCGCTCTTTGGCGCGGGATTTCTCTTCATCGCGACGGGCACCGCCGAAGGCCGCGTCGAAACCATGCTTGTCCAAGGCCTGCTTGAGGCCTTCGGTCTTCATGATGTCGGTGTGCTTGGCGCTGCCGTGGGTGAACGGGTTGATGCCCTGCGCCACGCCATCCGGGTTGACATGGGTGATCAGGTCCAGGCCCAGTTCCTCGACCATTTTGTCGCGGAACTTGTACATCTCCTGGAATTTCCAGCGGGTGTCGACGTGCATCACCGGGAACGGCAGCTTGCCCGGGAAGAAGGCCTTGCGCGCCAGGTGCAGCATCACGGCGGAGTCTTTACCGATCGAGTAGAGCATCACCGGGTTATCGAACTCGGCGGCGACCTCGCGGATGATGTGGATGCTTTCCGCCTCCAGCTGTTTCAGATGCGTCAGTTTGTCGACCATGGTTACTCACGGAAAAACGATCTTATGGACGGCCAGCGGGCCGTGTTCGAGCGGGGCATGCTAGCACAGCACCTTCTTCTATTCAGGGCGCCAGCTAGATCGAAACGGTATATCAATATGCCCCAAGGTTTGGCCATCAAATCGGGTTGGGGCAATCGATGAACAGATGCTCCAGGGCGAAGCGCCGCGCCAGGTAATCGCCCAGCGCCTGTACGCCGTAACGTTCGGTGGCGTGGTGGCCGGCGGCGATAAAGCTGATGTCGTTTTCCCGGGCACTGTGGAAGGTTTGCTCGGAAGCTTCGCCGCTCAGGAACAGATCGACGCCCGCGGCGATGGCGTTGTCGATGTAACCCTGGCCGCCACCGGTGCACCAGCCGACGCGGCGGATCATCTGGCTGCCTTCGATCAGCAGCGGCTCGCGGCCCATCACGTCCTGCACACGCCGGGCGAAGTCGCGGGGCGACAGCGGTTCGACGAGCGAGCCGACCAGGCCGACGACCCTGGGGTTGCTCGGGTCCAGTGGGCCTTCGACGGTGATATCCAACTGGCGGGCGAGTTGCACGTTATTGCCAACGTCGGGGTGCAGGTCCAGCGGCAGGTGGTAGGCCAGCAGGCTGATGTCGTGTTTGAGCAGGGTTTTCAGGCGGCGTTGCTTCATGCCGGTGATACAGGGGGTTTCGCCTTTCCAGAAATAACCGTGGTGCACCAGGATCAAATCGGCCTGGGCTTCGACGGCCGCGTCCAGCAGGGCCTGGCTGGCGGTCACGCCGCTGACGATGCGCATCACTTGCGGCCGCCCCTCGACCTGCAGGCCATTGGGGCAGTAATCGGCAATCTTTGCGCTGCCGAGGTAGCGGTCCGCTTCCTCGACGAGGGTGGTAAGGGGGACGGCCATAAAAGACTCCTAAATATCCCGTTCCGAGGCGCTCGCAGCCTCGTATAATGCGCGACATTATGGGCGCTCTCCCGCCCCCTGCAACCTGTCAGGACTTACTTGATGCTCAAGGCACTGCGTTTTTTTGGATGGCCATTGCTGGCTGGCGTGCTGATCGCGATGCTGATTATTCAGCGTTATCCCCAGTGGGTGGGCTTGCCCAGCCTTGATGTCAACCTGCAACAGGCGCCCCAGACCAGCTCGGTGGTGCAAGGCCCGGTGACTTACGCGGACGCGGTGGTCATCGCCGCTCCTGCGGTGGTCAACCTGTACACCACCAAGGTCATCAACAAGCCGGCCCATCCGTTGTTTGAAGACCCGCAGTTCCGCCGCTACTTCGGTGACAACGGGCCCAAGCAGCGCCGCATGGAGTCCAGCCTGGGTTCCGGGGTGATCATGAGCCCCGAAGGCTACATCCTCACCAATAACCACGTGACCACCGGCGCCGACCAGATTGTGGTGGCCCTGCGTGACGGCCGTGAAACCCTGGCCCGCGTGGTGGGCAGCGACCCGGAAACCGACCTCGCGGTCCTGAAGATCGATCTGAAAAGCCTGCCGTCCATCACCCTCGGCCGCTCCGATGGGCTGCGGGTGGGTGATGTGGCACTGGCTATCGGCAACCCGTTCGGAGTGGGCCAGACGGTGACCATGGGCATCATCAGCGCCACCGGGCGAAACCAACTGGGGCTGAACAGCTACGAGGACTTTATCCAGACCGACGCGGCGATCAACCCGGGCAACTCCGGCGGCGCACTGGTGGATGCCAATGGCAACCTGACCGGCATCAACACGGCGATTTTCTCCAAGTCCGGCGGCTCCCAGGGCATCGGCTTTGCGATCCCGGTAAAGCTGGCGATGGAAGTGATGAAGTCGATCATCGAGCACGGCCAGGTGATTCGCGGCTGGCTGGGGATCGAAGTACAGCCGCTGACCAAGGAGCTGGCCGAGTCGTTCGGCCTGACCGGGCGCCCAGGCATCGTGGTTGCCGGGATTTTCCGCGATGGCCCGGCGCAGAAAGCCGGCCTGCAGCTGGGGGATGTGATCCTCAGCATCAACGGCGAACCGGCCGGTGATGGGCGCAAGTCGATGAACCAGGTGGCGCGGATCAAGCCAACCGACAAGGTGGCGATCCAGGTGATGCGCAACGGTAAAGAGATCAAGCTGCTGGCGGAAATCGGCCTGCGTCCACCCCCTGCACCGGTCAAGGAAGAGGAATAAACCACCTCGCCAGGTACCCGTTCGCGGGTACCTGTAAGCTCATATTTCAAAGCGAATCCATTCTCATCGGTTATGTTATATTGTTTCAATATCGCTATTGGAACGCTCTATCATGCCGTCTCGAAAGTTTGCCCCCCTGGCTGGCCTGGCCTTGGGTCTGCTGCTGGATCCCGCGTTTGCCGAAGAAAACACCGTTGAGCTGGATACCATCAGCGTCACTACCGACGCCTATGAATCCGCCACCGGCCCGGTCAAAGGCTACCGTGCCACCCGCTCTGCCAGCGCGACTAAAACCGACACCGCCCTGCGCGACATCCCACAGTCCATCAGCGTGATTCCCGCCTCGGTACTCACGGACCTGGGCAGCACCAACGTGGAACGCGCCCTGGAGTTTGCCGGCGGAGTGTCCAAGCAGAACAACTTTGGCGGCCTCACGCTCTACGAATACAGCGTGCGCGGCTTCACCACCTCGGAGTTCTACCAGGACGGTTTCAGCGCCAACCGCGGCTACCCGAGCACACCGGACGCGGCCAATATCGAACGCATCGAAGTGCTCAAGGGCCCCGCAGCCAGCCTGTATGGCCGCGGTGATCCCGGTGGCACGGTGAATATCGTCACCAAAAAACCCCAGCCCGAAGCCTTCACCACCATGCAAACCAGCGCGGGCAGTTGGGACCGTTATCGCACTGCCGTCGATATCAATACGCCGCTGGACAGCGAGGGCGACCTGCTGTCGCGGGTCAACCTGGCGGTGGAGGACAACAACAGCTTCCGCGATCACGTCGAGAGCAAGCGCGTATTCGTCGCGCCCTCATTCAGCTGGCAGCTGGACCCGGACACCCACCTGCTGGTAGAAAGCGAATTCGTACGCCACAGCTCCACCTTCGACCGGGGCATCGTCGATGCCCCAGGCGTATCACGCTCCACCTTCCTCGGCGAACCCAACGACGGCGATATCGACAACCACAACAACCGCATCCAGGCGACCCTCGAGCATCATCTCAACGACGCCTGGAAACTGCGCCTGGCCAGCCACTACAAGCAAGGCAGCCTGTGGGGCGACGCCTCGGAAAACCGCGCGCTGAACGCCGACGGCCACACCCTCAACCGCCGTTACCGCGAACGTTCCATGGGTTGGCACGACAGCATCACCCAACTGGAACTGCGCGGTCTGTTCGACCTTGGCAGTTGGCAGCATGAATTGCTGGTCGGCACCGAATACGAGGACTACCGCAAGAAGGAGCGCGTCACCGCCATTGCCGGCAGCCCCTACGCCATCGACCTCTACAACCCGGTCTACGGCCAGCCCAAACCCAATGGCGCACGTTCCGGCACCGACTTCTTCGAACAGACCAAAAGCCAGGCGCTGAACCTGCAAGACCAGATCATCTTCACGGACCGCCTGCGCGGCATGGTCGGCGCGCGCTTCGAGCATTTCGAACAAAGCACCGACGACTTCACCCGCAACCACGCCAAGAGTCGGCAAACCCACGACGCACTTACCCAGCGCGCCGGTCTGCTGTATCAACTGACGCCAGAGGTCGGCGTATTCGCCAACGCCTCCACTTCGTTCAAGCCCAACAGCGGCCTGGACGCCAGCGGTAACACCTTCAAGCCCGAAGAAGGCGTGGGCTACGAGGTGGGGATCAAGAGCGAGCTGTTCGACGACCGCCTCAGCACCACCCTCGCCGCCTTCCATATCGAAAAGGAAAACGTGCTGGCCCTGGACCCGGCCACCAACACCAACCGCGCCATGGGCAAGGCACGCAGCCAGGGCTTCGACCTGCAACTGACAGGACAACTGACCGATGCCGTACGCGTGATCGGCGCGCTTGCCTACATCGACGCCGAAGTGACCAAGGGTGATAAAGCCATTCCTGCGGGCAGCCGCATCCTCGGCGTAGCCAAGCGCAGCGGCAGCCTGTTGGGGGTGTATGAATTCCAGGACGGCGCGCTGCGCGGTTCAGACCTGGGCGCGGCGTTCACCTATGTGGGGGATCGCTCGGGTGAAGCGGGCAGCCGCTTTGAATTGCCCGCCTACCACACCGTCGACTTGCTGGCCCATTACAAGGCCACGCAGAGCGTCACCGTGGGCCTGAACCTCAACAACTTGTTCGATGAAAAGTACTACGAGCGGTCCTATAGCAATTACTGGATCAATCCCGGCGAGCCGCGCAATCTCACCGTCAGCCTGACCCTCAACCTCTAACCCCCCCTTGTAGGAGCGAGCTTGCTCGCGAAGCACCTGAGAGCGCCGCGTTACCCCAGAGGCGCTGCGTTATCGTTAACGACCTTCGCGAGCAAGCTCGCTCCTACAGTGACAGCGGTGCTCTTTCGCAGAGCGTATTGAGCGCTGCCGCCCACTGCGGATCGTCATTCAAACACGGCACCAGCACCAACTCCTCACCGCCCGCCTCGCGGAATTGCTCCCGACCACGATCACCGATCTCTTCCAGGGTCTCAATGCAGTCGGCAACAAACGCGGGGCACATCACCAGCAGCTTTTTCACCCCTTGCCGGGCCAGCGCTTCCAGGCGTGCCTCGGTGTAGGGTTCGATCCACTTCGCACGGCCCAGGCGCGACTGGAACGCCACCGACCATTTGTCGTCGGGCAAGCCCAGGCGCGCGGCGAAGTCGCGGGCAACGCTGAAGCATTGTGCGCGGTAGCAGGTCGCGAGCACCTCAGGCGAGGCGTTCTTGCAGCAGTCCGCATCCTTGAAGCAATGCTGGCCGGTCGGGTCGAGCTTTTTCAGATGGCGCTCGGGCAAGCCGTGGAAGCTCAGCAGCAAGTGGTCGTAATGCGCGTCTATATAAGGTCGGGCGCTGGCTGCCAACGCGTCGAGGTATTCCGCCTGATCGTAGAATGGCTGCAGGATCGAGAACTGTACGTTGAGCTTTTTGTCACGCACTACCCGCTTGGCTTCTTCAATCACTGTGGTCACGGTGCTGTCGGCAAATTGCGGGTACAAGGGCGCCAAGGTGACCTTTTGAATACCTTGGGCGGCCAGCCGCGTGAGCGTCGTTTCCAGGGAAGGCTCGCCATAACGCATCGCCAGCTCCACTGGCCCCTGGGTCCACTGCGCGGTCATCTGCTGCTGTAGGCGACGACTGAGCACCACCAGCGGCGAGCCCTCGTCCCACCAGATCGAGGCGTAGGCATGGGCCGATTGCTCGGGGCGCTTGATCAGGATCAGCGACACCAGCAAGCGCCGCACCGGCCACGGCAGATCGATGACATAAGGGTCCATCAGGAACTGATTGAGGTAGCTGCGCACATCGGCCACCGAAGTGGACGCCGGTGAACCCAGGTTGACCAGTAACAACGCGTGATCCGTCATGCAACATCCTATCTCTTAGCGGCGGCTGGAAACGTCGTCCAAGGCCGCACGCAACTCAGTGAACTGGAAAGTGAAACCGGCCGCCAGCAAGCGTTCGGGCATTGCTTTCTGGCCGCCCAGCAACAAGCCGGACAACTCGCCCAAACCCACCTTCAACACAAAGGCCGGCATCGGCATGAACGCCGGGCGGTGCAGCGCCTGGCCCAATGTCCTGGCGAACTCGCGGTTACGCACCGGGTGCGGCGCGCAGGCATTATAAGGACCGCTGGCGTCATCCTTGTGCAGAAGAAAATCAATCAAGGCGATTTGATCCTTGATATGCACCCACGGCATCCACTGCCGCCCGTTGCCGATAGGCCCGCCCAGCCCGAGTTTGAACGGCAGCAACAGGCGCGACAAAAAGCCGCCCTCGGCCGCCAGTACCAGGCCGGTGCGCACCAGCACCACGCGGATGCCCATCGCTTCGGCACGTTGGGCGGTTTCTTCCCAGGCGATGCACAGTTGGCTGGGGAAATCGTCCTGTACCGGCCCACTCGCCTCGGTCAGTTCGCGCTCGCCGCCGTCGCCGTACCAGCCCACCGCCGAACCGGAAACCAGCACCGCCGGCTTCTGCGCCTGGCTTTCGAGCCAGGCCAGCAGGGTTTCGGTCAAGCCGATGCGGCTGCTCCAGAGCAGCGCCTTGCGTTTGTGGGTCCAGGGACGGTCAGCTATCGGCGCGCCTGCCAGGTTGACCACCGCGTCCACCGCGCCAATCACCTCCTCCAGACGAGCCACCCCGAGCACCGTTGCACCGCATAACCGGGCGACGTCTTCAGGATGGCGGCTCCACACCGTCAGGCGATGACCTTGGGCAATCCAGTGTTGGCAGAGTTGGCGACCGATCAGGCCGGTACCGCCGGTCAGCAAAATATGCATGGGACGCTCCTCATGTAACGTTCGCCGCCGATCACTAGTCTATTTTATAAGCAGGGATCAATTTGTAATCGAGCGTGACTTTTGTTTAAGCCTCATGCTTAACCATAGGTCACGCCAAGCGATCAGGTACGCCAAAACTTATACCAAAAAATAATATTGTACAGCTATTGGTGTCGGCGTAGCCTGTACCCAACGGTAAAACGAGGCCTCCCATGACTGTCCCCATCGCGATCATCGGCACCGGCATCGCCGGTCTCTCCGCCGCCCGAGCGTTACAAGACGCCGGGCACGTTGTACAACTCTTCGATAAAAGCCGCGGCAGCGGCGGCCGCATGTCCAGCAAGCGCAGCGACGCCGGCGCATTGGACATGGGCGCCCAATACTTCACCGCCCGCGACCGACGCTTCGTCAACGAAGTGCAGCGCTGGCAAAGCAACGGCTGGGCCGAGCAGTGGAAGCCCCAGCTGTACAACTTCAAGTCCGGCCAACTCACGCCCTCCCCCGATGAACAGATCCGCTGGGTCGGCACGCCGCGCATGAGCGCCATTACCCGCGCCCTGCTCGATGACCTGCCGGTGGAGTTCGGTTGCCGGATCACCGAAGTGTTCCAAGGCAAGCAACACTGGAACCTGCTGGATGCCGACGGCGAAAACCACGGCCCGTTCAGCCATGTGATCATCGCCACGCCTGCGCCCCAGGCCACGGCCCTGCTGGCGGCAGCGCCCAAATTGGCGAGTGCCGCCGCCGGCGTGAAGATGGACCCGACCTGGGCCATTGCCCTGGCCTTCGACAAGCCCCTGGATACCCCTATGGAAGGCTGCTTCGTGCAAGACAGCCCGCTGGACTGGCTGGCGCGCAACCGCAGCAAGCCCGGGCGCGATACGACCCTCGACACCTGGGTGCTGCATGCCACCAGCACCTGGAGCAAGGCCCACCTGGACCTGTCCAAGGACGCGGTCATCGAACACCTGCACGGCGCCTTCGCCGAATTGCTGCACAGCGCCATGCCCGCACCGTCCTTCAGCCTGGCCCACCGCTGGCTCTACGCACGGCCGTCAGCCGCCCATGAGTTCGGGGTGCTGGCCGACGCCGACCTGGGCCTGTACGTGTGTGGCGACTGGTGCCTCTCGGGCCGCGTGGAAGGGGCGTGGCTCAGTGGCCAGGAAGCCGCGCGACGGTTGATCGAGCACCTGCAATGAACCGCATCAACCCGGCCAAATTGCTGCTGTCGAAGTGGACGGCAGCCCGGCCCCGCAACAAGGAAAAACACTTTCTGGTGACCGAACTGTTTCGTGACGAAGACGGCACAGTGCTGGAAATCGAGTTGCAAGCCGTGATGACCCTGCGTGCCCAGCGCCTGGCCTGGCAAACCCTGCAAAATGCCGAGGCTTGGCAAATCGGCTGGAAATAGCCCCGCGCAAATACTTGTACAAAATATTTGACTTGTACAGCATCAAACCTATGATGAGATTTAGTTGTACAGATTTCAGATCTTGTACAGGAATCTTGCAGAGGTTTGGCCATGCCCAGCACACCGTCCATCAAGCCGAAGATTGGCATCAGCGCCTGCCTGCTGGGCGAGAACGTGCGTTTCAATGGCGGTCACAAGCAGTCCCAGCTATGCAGCGAGGTCCTCGCCGAGTACTTCGACTTTGTGCCGCTGTGCCCGGAAGTGGCGATCGGCCTCGGTATCCCCCGTGAAACCATTCGCCTGGTGGGCGATGCCGAACAGCCCCAGGCCGTCGGCACCGTACACCACGAGCTGAATGTCACCGCGCCGCTGGACGCATACGGCCGCAAAATGGCCGCCGAACACACTGACCTGTGCGGCTACATCTTCATGCAGAAGTCGCCGTCCTGCGGCCTGGAACGCGTCAAGGTCTACCGTGAAAACGGAGCGCCGGTGGAGGGCGGCGGGCGTGGCATCTACGCCCAGGCGTTCTGCGCGCGCCACCCGAACCTGCCTGTGGAAGAAGACGGCCGCCTGAATGACCCGGTACTGCGGGAAAACTTCCTGACCCGCGTCTTCGTCTACGCCAGTTGGCAGCAACTGCTGGCCGAGGGCCTGACCCGCCACCGCCTGCTGGCGTTTCACGCGCGCTACAAGTATTTGCTGATGGCCCACAGCCTGATGCACTACAAGAGCCTTGGCCACCGCCTCGGCAGCATGGCCAGGGACGTCAACCTCGACGAGGTGGCCGCCTGCTATTTCAGCGACTTGATGACCGGTCTGAAAAAGTGCGCCACCCGCGGCACCCACACCAACGTGCTGCAACACATCAGCGGCTACCTCAAGCAGGCCATCAGCGCCGATGACAAACAGGAAATGCAGACGGTCATCAGCCAGTATCACCAGGGCATCGTGCCGCTGGTGGTGCCGTTGACCCTGCTCAAGCATCACTTTCGCCAACACCCGGACCGCTACATCGCGCAGCAGGCCTACTTGCAGCCGCACCCGGAAAATCTCAGCCTGCGTAATGCGATCTAAACCATGAAAAGCGTCATGACCGCTATCTTGCAAGACGAACCCGGCGCAGACATCGCCCAAGCCCTCGAAGACGGCTGGCTGCCGATTCGTGAAGTGGCGCGCCAGACCGGCGTCAACGCCGTGACCCTGCGCGCCTGGGAGCGCCGTTATGGCCTGATCGTGCCCCAGCGCACCCCCAAGGGCCATCGGCTGTTCAATGCGGACCATGTCCAACGCATCCACACCATCCTCACCTGGCTCAATCGCGGCGTGCCGGTCAGCCAGGTCAAAGGCCTGATCGATTCCGCCCAGGCCCTTCCCGATGCCGTCGAGAACGAGTGGCACGCCTTGCGCCAGAACCTGGTACAGGCCGTCAGCGAACTGGCCGAACGCCGGGTGGACGATGTGTTTAACCAGGCGATGGCGCTGTACCCGCCGCGCACCCTGTGCGAGCAATTGCTGCTGCCGTTGCTGCAGGAGCTGGAACAGCGCTGGCAAGGCCAGTTTGGCGCACAGATGGAGCGGGTGTTTTTCCTGTCCTGGCTGCGCAGCAAGTTCGGTGCACGCATCTACCACAACAACCGGCAGTTGCACGGCGCGCCGCTGCTGCTGGTCAACCACTCCGACCTGCCCCTGGAGCCGCACCTGTGGCTCAGCGCCTGGCTGGCCAGCAGCGCCGATTGCCCGGTGGAAGTCTTCGACTGGCCGTTGCCCACCGGCGAGCTGGCCCTGGCGGTGGAACACCTGCAACCGCGCGCCGTGCTCCTGTATTCGAGCATGGCCCTGCAATTGCCGGCACTGAGCAAGCTGCTGGCTGGCGTCAATTGCGCAAAACTGCTCGTCGGACCCACGGTCTGCATCCACCAGACCGAGCTGTCCGTATTAACCCAAGACATTGCGCAATTGTTCGTGGCCGAAGACCCGTTGTCGGCCCATCAGCTCCTGATCCAGCGTGGACTTATCTAAATGCACTTGATCTGGCTGCGCACCGACTTGCGCCTTCACGACAACACCGCCCTGGCCGCGGCCTGCCAGCGAGGCCCGGTGGCGGCCGTGTACCTGGTCACGCCCGAGCAATGGCTGGCCCATGACGATGCCCCCTGCAAAGTGGATTTCTGGCTGCGCAACCTGCAGCACTTGAGCCAGGCCCTGGGCGCCCTGAACATTCCCTTGCTGATCCGCCATGCCGCTGACTGGGATCAGGTTCCCGCCATGTTGAGTCAACTGTGCCGGGAACTGGCCGTGGAGTCGGTGCACGTCAACGAGGAATACGGCATCCATGAAAGCCGTCGCGATGCCGCCGTTGCCAAGGCCCTGGAGGCCGTCGGCGTGACGTTCCACAGCTACCTGGACCAACTGCTTTTCCAACCGGGCAGCGTGCTGACCAAGACCGGCACCTACTTCCAGGTGTTCAGCCAGTTCCGCAAGGTCTGCTACGCGCGCCTGCACAGCGCCCTGCCGCGTCGGGTCGCAACGCCCAAGGCCCAAGCCGCGCTCGCGCTCAAGAGCGATCCGATTCCCGAACAGGTCGACGGCTTCGAACCGCCCAGCGACACCTTGCGCGCCCTCTGGCCCGCCGGCGAAGACGAAGCCCGCCGCCGCCTCGACGCCTTTGCCGACCAGCAGATCAGCTACTACAAAGACGAACGGGACTTTCCGGCCAAGCCCGGCACCAGCCAGCTCTCCGCCTACCTGGCCGCCGGTGTGGTTTCGCCGCGCCAATGCCTGCACGCCGCCCTGCAAACCAACCAGGGCGAGTTCGAAAGCGGCGACATCGGCGCCATCACCTGGATCAACGAACTGCTATGGCGTGAGTTCTACAAGCACATTCTGGTCGGCTACCCGCGGGTCTCCCGTCACCGCGCTTTCCGTCCCGAGACCGAAGCCCTGGCCTGGCGCGATGCGCCCGAGGACCTCGCCGCCTGGCAACAGGCGCGCACCGGCCTGCCGATCATCGATGCCGCGATGCGCCAGTTGCTGGAAACCGGCTGGATGCATAACCGCCTGCGCATGGTAGTGGCGATGTTCCTGACCAAGAACCTGTTGATCGACTGGCGCGAAGGCGAGCGCTTCTTCATGCGCCACCTGATCGACGGTGACCTCGCCGCCAACAACGGCGGCTGGCAATGGAGTTCATCCACCGGCACCGATTCGGCGCCGTATTTCCGGATTTTCAGCCCGCTGAGCCAGTCGGAAAAATTCGACGGCGACGGCGTGTTTATCAAGCGCTGGCTGCCGGAGCTGGCCACGCTGAACAAGAAGGAAGTGCACAACCCGCAAGCGCTCGGCGGCCTGTTTGGCGTGGCGGATTACCCGCGCTCGATTGTCGACCTGAAAAAATCCCGCGAACGCGCCCTCGCAGCCTTTCGCAACCTGCCTTCACGCCAGGAGGTCGCCGAACATGAGTGACTTCCTGCGCCGCTTCGCCCAGGCCTTTGCCTCGCTGGACAAGCACAATCTGCAGCTGCTCGACAGCCTCTACAGCCAGGACATCGCGTTCACTGACCCACTGCATGAAGTCCATGGACTGACCGCGCTGCACACGTATTTCGCCGAGTTGTACAGCAACGTCAGCCAGCTGCGCTTCGACTTCCATGGTTTCGACCAGGTGGCCGAAGGCGAAGGTTACCTGCGCTGGAACATGAGTTTCTGCCACCCGCGCCTGGGCAAAGGCAAGGTCATCCGCGTGGAGGGCTGCTCGCATTTGATGTGGCGTGACAAGGTGTACCGCCACCGCGATTACTTCGACGCCGGCGCCCTGTTGTACGAACACCTTCCCGTGTTGGGTGGGGTCGTCAGTTGGTTGAAAAGGAGAGTGGGATGAACGCACTGCCGCCCCGTCGTTATTGGCTGACCGGTGCCAGCAGTGGCATCGGTGCTGCGCTGGCCGTGGAGCTGCTCAACAGCGGCGCCCACGTGGCCCTCAGTTCACGCACCAAAGGCCCGCTGGAAGCACTCGCCCAACGGTACCCCGGCCAGGTGCTGGTGGTGGCCGGCGACCTGACCAACAGCCAGACCGTGCGCGAGATCGGTGAACACATCGGCGCGACCTGGGGTTCGGTCGACACCGTCATCCTCAACGCCGGCACCTGTGAATATGTCGACGCCAGGCAATTCGATGCCTCGATTATCGAACACGTGGTGCGCACCAACCTGCTGGCCAGCAGTTACTGCATTGAAGCGGCGCTGCCGTTGTTGCGCGCCGGGCGCACGCCACACCTGGTGGGCGTCGCCAGCGCCGTGACCTACCTGCCGATGCCACGGGCCGAAGCGTATGGCGCGTCCAAGGCCGGGCTGCGCTACCTGTTCGAATCCCTGCGCATCAGCCTGTCGACCGAAAACATTGATGTCACGGTGATCAGCCCGGGCTTCGTCGACACCCCACTCACCGAGCGCAATGACTTCCCGATGCCCCTGAGCTGGTCAGCCGACAAGGCTGCGCGGCATATCTTCGCCAAGCTGGAAAAACGCCCGCTGGAGATCGCCTTCCCCGCGCTGTTTATCGCCACGCTGTGGCCGCTGTCGAAACTGCCGAACCGCGCGCAATTGATCATCGGCAAACGCATGTTGCGCAGCCCGCCACCGAAAAAGGACGACCTGTGAAGATCGCCATTATCGGCAGCGGTATCGCCGGGCTGACCAGTGCCTACCTGCTCAGCCGCCGCCACGACATCACCCTGTTCGAGGCCGGCGACCGTATCGGCGGGCACACCCACACGGTCAACGTCACCGTCGAGGGCAAACCCTATGCCGTGGACACCGGCTTCATCGTGTTCAACGACTGGACCTACCCCAACTTCATCCGCTTGCTGGGGCAGATCGGCGTGACCTTCAAACCCACCGAGATGAGCTTTTCGGTGTGCGATCAGGGCAGCGGCTTCGAGTACAACGGCAACAACCTCAACAGCCTGTTTGCCCAGCGCCGCAATATCCTCTCGCCGGGCTTCTGGGGCATGCTGCGTGACATCCTGCGCTTCAATCGCCAGGCGCCGCTGGACCTGCAAGAGCAGCGCATCAGCGCCGAGATGACCTTGGGTGACTACCTCGAAGCCGGGGGCTACGGGCCACGGTTTATCCGGCATTACATCGTGCCGATGGGCGCGGCGATCTGGTCGATGTCCCTGGCGGACATGCTCGACTTTCCGTTGCAGTTCTTTGTGCGTTTCTTCAAGAACCACGGTTTGCTCTCGGTGAACAATCGGCCGCAGTGGTGCGTGATCGAGGGTGGCTCCAGCCGTTATATCGAACCGTTGACCCGCAGCTTTCGCGAGCAGATCCGCCTCGACTGCCCGGTGCATCTGGTCGAGCGTGACGCAGAGGGCGTAATCATTTACAGCGCCGCCGGCACCGAAGCCTTCGACAAGGTGGTGTTCGCCTGCCACAGCGACCAGGCACTGGCCCTGCTCGGCGACCCAAGCCAGGCCGAGCAGGAGATCCTCGGCGCCCTGCCCTACGCCGACAATGACGTGGTGCTGCACACCGACACGCGCCTGCTGCCCGAGCGCAAACTGGCCTGGGCCAGCTGGAACTACCGGCTGAGCGGCGACACGCAGACCCAGGCCGCTGTCACCTATGACATGAACATCCTGCAAGGCATCGACAGCGCCACCACCTTTTGCGTCAGCCTCAACCAGACCTCGATGATCAACCCGCTGAAGATCCTCGCGCGCTATACCTACGCCCACCCGCAATACAGCCTGGCCGCCGTGGCCGCACAAGCACGCTGGGAAGAACTGAACGGCACCCGCCATACCTGGTACTGCGGCGCCTATTGGGCCAACGGCTTCCATGAAGACGGCGTCGTCAGCGCCCTGCGCGTAGCCGAAGCCTTCGGGGAAAGCCTGTGAACAGCGCCCTGTACAGCGGCTGGATCGCCCATCGGCGGTTTGCCCCCAAGGCTCATGCCTTTCGCTACCGCATCGGCCTGCTGTATCTGGACCTCAGCGAACAAGACGAAGTGCTCGGGCTGTCGCCCCTGGCCGGTGCAAGTCGCCTGGCGCCCTTCGGCTTTCGCCAGCAGGACTACCTGCGTGAATTCACGCGCCACGGCATGAGTTTGACCGATGCCGTGCGCCAGGAAGTCGGCAAGGCCCTGGGGCATACACCCCTGGGCGTTATCTGCCTGCTGACCCAGGCCCGCAGTTGGGGCCTGGCTTTTAACCCGGTGAGTTTCTTCTACTGCTTCGAGGCCGATGGGCAACTGGCCGCGATCCTGTGCGAAGTGACCAACACCCCATGGCGCGAGCGCTATCACTACGTGCTGCCGGCCCAGGCCCTCGGCGCGGATCAGCACCAACACTTCGCCGTGGCCAAGGCGTTTCACGTGTCGCCGTTTTTGCCGCGCGACCTGGAATACCGCATGAGCTTCAGCCCGCCCGCCACCAGGCTCGGCGTGCACATGGCCGATTGGCAGGGCGAGGTGAAAGTCTTCGACGCCACCTTGAGCCTGCACAGGGAAACGCTGAACCGCGCCAGCCTGCACCGTTACCTGTGGCGCTATCCGTGGATGACCGCCAAGACCTGCCTGGCCATCTATTGGCAGGCCCTGCGCCTGTTGCTCAAGCGCACACCGATTTTTTCCCATCAGGCCGCCGACGGCGCCTCTCGCACAGCTGTCGGGTACACCAAGGATCGCCGCCATGAAATCCCCTAGCTTATCGGTCAAGACCCACCGCCTGAACGTCAACGGCATGACCGGTGCGCTGCTGCGCAAGGGCGTGCTGCGCCAACTCAGCCAACTGCGCCATGGCCAGTTGGTGGTGATCGAGGACGGCGAGCGCCAGGTATTCGGCGCACGGGAAGCGCACCTGCTGGGGGAAATCCAGATTGTCGATTCGGCGGTCTGGGGGCTGGTGGCGGCCAACGGCTCCATCGGTGCGGGCGAGGCCTTTATCCACGGCTATTGGACCAGCCCGGACCTGACGGCGGTGGTGCGGGTGATGGTGAGTAACCTGGATGTGCTCGATGCAATGGAGGGTGGCCTGGCGAGATTGGCACGGCCGTTCACCCAAGGCCTGCACTGGCTCAACCGCAACACGCGCAAGGGCTCGCAGAAAAACATCGCCGCCCACTACGACCTCGGCAATGAGCTGTTCGAAGAATTCCTCGACCCGACCATGATGTATTCGGCCGCGCAGTTCCTGACGCCCGACGACAGCCTGGAACAGGCGCAACTGAACAAACTGCAACGCATCTGCCAGAAGCTCGCGCTCAAGCCCACCGATCATCTGCTGGAAATCGGCACCGGCTGGGGCAGCATGGCGCTGTATGCGGCGCAGCAGTACGGCTGCAAAGTCACCACCACGACCTTGTCCAAAGAGCAGTTCGCCTACACCGAAAAACGCATCACCGCCTTGGGCCTGCAAGACCAGGTCACGTTATTGCTGCAGGACTACCGCGACCTGACCGGCGAGTACGACAAGCTGGTGTCCATCGAAATGATCGAAGCGGTGGGCCATCGGTTCCTGCCGACCTACTTCAAGCAGTGCGCGCACCTGCTCAAGCGCGATGGCCTGATGTTGCTGCAAGCCATCACCATCCGTGAGCAACGCTTTGAACAGGCGAAGAACAGCGTCGACTTTATCCAGCGCTATATCTTCCCCGGCGGCGCCTTGCCCAGTGTGCAGAACATGCTGCATATCGTCAGCCGCGACACCGACATGAACCTGTTGCACATGGAGGACTTCGGCCTGCACTACGCGCGAACCCTGCGCCTGTGGCACGAGAACTTTCGCCACGCCCACGGCCGCCTGACGGAGTTGGGCTACGACGAATATTTCCTGCGACTGTGGGAGTTTTACCTGTGCTACTGCGAGGGCGGCTTTATGGAGCGCACCATTGGCACGGCGCAATTGCTGTTGGCCAAACCGTCGGCCATCAACCCTCCGTTGCTCGGGCGCTTCAGTGCTTAAACCACTGATCAATGCCGTGCTGTTCCAGTGCGGGTGGTTTGCCTGCGTACTCGGTGGCGATAGCCCTTGGTTGCTGGTGGGGCTGGCGGTGCTGGCAATCCACCTGCTGTGGATAAGTTCGTGGGCCACCGACGGCGCGCTGATTATCCGCGTGACGCTGCTGGGCACGCTACTGGATACGTTGCTGCGCAGCCTGGGGGTGTTTCACTTCAGCGAGCCCGGACCGCTGATTCCCTTTTGGCTGATCCTGCTGTGGGCGGTGCTGGCCACCACCCTGCGCCATTGCCTGGCCTGGAGTGCACGGCCCTGGTGGCGTGCGGCCGCATTGGGGGCGATCGGGGGGCCGTTGTCGTATTACGCCGGGAGCCAGTTGGCGGGCGTGCATTTTGGCTACCCACTGCTACCCACCCTGGCGGGGCTGGCGCTGCTTTGGGCGGCGGTGTTCGTCGGACTGCATCGGCTGGCGCGCTGACGCCTGTCAGACCTTTCACACCTGCGTCACCCGCTTGCCTTACACTGCGCGCCTATGACCAACATCCCCCACATCCAGATCACCGAACCCGCCGTCACCTGCTCGACCTGCGCGGCCTGCTGCTGCCAGTTGGAAGTGATGCTGATCACCGACACCGGCGTGCCGGAGCGCTATATCGACACTGACGATTGGGGCGGTGAAGTGATGCTGCGCCTGGACGACGGCTGGTGCGCGGCGCTGGATCGGGACACGATGATGTGCACGATTTACGAACGTCGGCCGTTGATTTGCCGGGAGTTCGAGATGGGTGCACCGGAGTGCCTGACCGAACGCGAAGGCATCGCCACGGCCTACCGCTGATCTCAGGCCAGTGAGGACCTTAATGTGGGAGGGGGCTTGCCCCCTCCCACACTGTCTTGCAGCGTTCCTGGGAATTACAGCGGCATGGTGTAGTGCAGCGAGTAGCTTTCTACACCATCGTTATTGCTGCTGATCCCGGCATTGGAGTAGTGCGTGGCGCGAATGCCGACTTCATGCCCACCGGTGAAGCGCAGGCCAAAGCCCAGGCGGTCTTCGAACTGGAAAGCCTGGCCGATGTTGTTGTCTTCCAGCTTGGTACGGGAAAACACTGCCACGCCAATCCCGGCTTCGATGTAGGGCTTGACCGACTGGCCGGCAAACTCATACACAAATACCGGCGAGAACGACAGGCTGCTGGCACCTGCACGGTCATCACCCTCCCAATAGGTATAGGCGCCGCTCCAATAGCCGGTCAGGCGACCGACGTCGCTCTGCATCCAGCTTTTATCCCAATCCGAGGTCAGGCCCAGCCGATAGGTCAACGTCGAATCGCTGGTGCTGCCCACCCCAAACTCCAGGCCTGCAGCCTGGGCCGAAACAGAGTGTCCCACCACTACGGCCGCAATCGCGGCCAAACAGAACAAGCGCTTCATAAGAAACAGTCCTTTGAAAACAAAGTTTGTATGAATTTTTACAGGCCATCTCGCTATAGAAGCTGACGCACACTCAGAAGTTCAGCGACATTTCACGAAATTTTCACGACCCGAAGCTTCGCACAACTGCAGAATGTTTCCATAGTGTCGGTAGGATATTTCTTAGGTGATACACATCACCACTGGTCCAGAACTGTGCAGGCTCAGGATCGCCGAGGGCCAGCAGTTCGCGTTCGCCCAGCAAACGCTTGAGCTGTCGCGCGACAGCAGCGCCGGTGTCGATGAGGATGATGCTGGCGGGCAGCATCTGCGCCAGCAGCGGCTTGAGGAAGGGATAGTGGGTACAGCCGAGGATGATGGTGTCGCAGCCGGCGCTGAGCAGCGGGTCGATATAGCCCTGCAACAACTGACGCAGGGCCGGGCTGTCCAGATCACCGGTTTCAATCAGCTCCACCAGGCCCGGGCACGGCTGGGTGATCACCCGCACATCGGTGGCAAACCGATCGAGCAACGCGGCGAACTTGGCGCTTTGCAGGGTGCCGGTGGTGGCGAGCACCCCGACCACGCCACTGCGCGTGGCCGCCGCGGCGGGTTTGACCGCAGGCTCCATGCCCACCAGGGGCCAATCGGGGTAGTCCTGGCGCAAATCCGCGACGGCCGCCACGGTCGCGGTGTTGCAGGCGATCACAAAAGCCTTGGCGCCCTGCTCGCGGAAAAATTCGGCGACAGACCGGGAACGCTCAAGAATGAACGCCGGGGTTTTCTCGCCGTAGGGTATATGCCCGCAATCGGCCACGTACAACAGGGACTCGTGGGGCAGCAATTGCTGGATCTCAGCCAGCACCGACAAGCCGCCGACACCAGAATCGAACACACCGATTGGCGCCTCCTTACCCATGTTGCGTCCCGCAGACACTGCAAGCGGGATCACGCTTGACCCGCAGTTCGCGAAAACGTGTGGTCAACGCATCGATCAGCAACAAGCGGCCTACCAGCGGCTCGCCGAAACCCGCCAGCAACTTCAAGGCCTCCAGGGCTTGCAGGCTACCGACCAGGCCCACCAGTGGGCCGACCACACCCGCTTCGCTGCAGGTCAGTTCAGTGTCGCTGCCGTGCCCGTATAAACAGTGATAGCACGGGCTTTCGGCACGACGTGGATCGAACACCGACAGTTGCCCTTCAAGCCGGATCGCCGCGCCGCTGATCAATGGCCTGGCCGCCGCCACACAGGCAGCATTGACGGCCTCGCGGGTGGAGAAGTTGTCGCTGCAATCGAGCACTACGTCCACACCCGCCACCGCCGCCGCCAAGGTATCGGCATCCAGCGCGATGGGATGGGCGACCAAGGTGATTTCGGGGTTGAGGGCACTCAGGCGGCGCATGGCCGAATCGACCTTGGCCTGCCCGACGCTGTCGGTGTCATGGATGATCTGGCGTTGCAGGTTGGTGAGGTCGACGGTGTCGAAATCCGCCAGGTGCAACTCACCGACACCCGCGGCGGCCAGGTACATCGCCACCGGGGCACCCAGGCCACCAAGGCCGACGATCAACGCGCGGCCGTTTTTCAGGCGCAATTGGCCGTCGATGTCGACATGCTGCAACAGAATCTGTCGGCTGTAGCGCAACAGCTCCTGATCGGTCAGCACGGCCGGCGTCCCAGGGAGATGCGTTCGTGACCGCCAAGGTCGATGCGGCTGTGCACCTGCTCGAAGCCTTGGCTCAGCAACAGGTCGCGCACCGCGCCAGCCTGGTCGTAACCGTGCTCCAGCAGCAGCCAACCCGCCGCGTTCAGGTGGGCCGGGGCCTGGGCGATGATCAACCGCAGGTCATCCAGGCCATCATGGCCCGCCACCAAGGCGCTGGCCGGCTCGAAACGCACATCGCCCGCCACCAGGTGCGGATCGTTGGCGGCGATGTAGGGCGGGTTGCTGATGATCAGGTCGTAGGCGTGGCCTGCCAGGGCGCTGAACCAATGGCTGTTGATCACCGTGGCGTTATGGAGGTGCAGGCGCTGGCGATTGCGCTCGGCCAGCGCCACGGCTTCCAGCACGCGATCGACGGCCGTGACGTGCCAGGCCGGACGCTCGCTGGCCAGGGCCAGGGCGATGGCGCCGCTGCCAGTACCGAGATCGAGGACCTTGACCGGTGTGGCCGGTAACAATTCCAGGGCCGCTTCCACCAGCAGCTCGGTGTCCGGACGCGGGATCAGCGTGTGGGGCGCGACCTCCAGGTCCAGCTTCCAGAAACCTTGCTGACCGAGGATATAGGCGACCGGCTCGCCGGCGCGGCGGCGTTGCAGGTAGCCGGCAAACGCCAGGGCGTGTTCGCTGCTGACGATTTTTTCCGGCCAGGTGTGCAGGTAGCTGCGGGACTTGCCCAAGGCCGCCGCCAGCAATAACTCGGCATCCAGGCGCGCCGTGGGCGAGTCGGGCAGGTCGGCGGCGCGCAACAGGCTGGCGATAATGGTCATTTATTCACCTATCGCCGCCAGCTGATCGGCCTGGTATTCGGCGAGCAGTGGCTCGATCACCGCATCCACGCCACCGGCGAGAATCTCGTCCAGGGAATAAAGGGTGAGGTTGACCCGGTGGTCGGTGACCCGGCCCTGAGCAAAGTTGTAGGTACGGATGCGCTCGGAGCGGTCGCCCGAGCCCACCAGCAATTTGCGCTCGCTGGCAATCGCGTTGGCGGCGGCGCTGGTCTGCTGGTCATTGAGCTTGGCCGAGAGCCAGGACATGGCCCGTGCACGGTTCTTATGCTGGGAACGTTCTTCCTGGCACTCCACCACGATGCCCGACGGCAAGTGGGTGATACGAATCGCCGAATCCGTCTTGTTGACGTGCTGGCCACCGGCGCCCGACGAGCGGTAGGTATCGACCCGCAGGTCGGCCGGGTTGATCTCGATGGCTTCCTGCTCGTCCGGCTCGGGCAACACGGCCACGGTGCAGGCCGAGGTGTGGATGCGACCTTGGGATTCCGTCGCGGGAACGCGCTGCACACGATGGGCACCGGACTCGAACTTCAGCTTGCCATAGACGTTGTCGCCTTCGACCCGCGCGATGACTTCTTTATAGCCGCCGTGCTCACCTTCGTTCTCGGACAGGATCTCGACCCGCCAACCGCGACGCTCGGCATAACGCGAATACATGCGGAACAGGTCGCCGGAGAAAATCGCCGCTTCATCACCGCCGGTGCCGGCACGGATTTCAAGGAACACATTGCGCCCGTCGTTGGGGTCTTTGGGCAGCAGCATGCGCTGCAGGTCACCTTCCAGCTCGGCCAACTTTTCCTTGGCCTCGCGGACTTCTTCCACGGCCATTTCACGCATGTCCGGGTCGCTGTCCTTGAGCAGCGCCTGGGCGCCTTCAAGGTCGGCCTGCACTTTGGTGAGATTCTTGTACGTGGCCACAATGGGCTCAACTTCGGCGTATTCCTTGGAATAGGCGCGGAACTTGGTTTGATCGGAAATGACTTCGCCGTCGCCGAGCAAGGCGGTCAGTTCTTCGAAACGGTCCTGGAGCACGTCCAGTTTATTGAGCAGTGACGCTTTCATTGCGATTTTTTATCCGAAGAGCTGGGCGCGCCCTCACCGAGGGCAAAGAGTTCCTGGGCCATGGCCAGCGCATCGAGGCGGCCTTCGGCAGTCAGTTTTTTTAATTGTACGCTGGGCGCATGCAGCAACTTGTTGGTCAGGCCGCGGGCCAGTTGCATCAGCACCTCCTCGGCGCTGCTGCCGTTGGCGAGCAGGCGCTGGGCCTTGATCAACTCTTCATCACGCAGGCGTTCGCCCTGCTGACGATACGCCTTGAGCACGTCCACCGCCGCCAGCTCACGCAGGCGCACCATGAACTCTTCGGCACCGACGCTGACCATCTCTTCAGCCGCCTGGGCAGCGCCCTGGCGACTCTTGAGGTTTTCGGCGACCACTTCATGGAGATCGTCGACGCTATAGAGGTAAACGTCGTCCAACTCGCCGACTTCGGGCTCGATATCCCGGGGAACGGCAATGTCCACCATGAAGATCGGCTTGTGCTTGCGCAGTTTCAGCGCGCTTTCCACCGCGCCCTTGCCGAGGATCGGTAGCTGGCTGGCGGTGGAGCTGATGACGATATCGCTGCGCACCAGTTCGGCCGGGATGTCCGACAGCAGCACCGCATGGGCGCCGAACTGCTCGGCGAGAATGCTGGCGCGCTCCAGGGTACGGTTGGCGACCACGATGCGCTTTACGCCCAGGTCATGCAGGTGGCGGGCAACCAGGGTGATGGTCTCACCGGCGCCGATCAACAGCGCCTGGCTGCGCTGCAGGTCGCTGAAGATCTGCTTGGCCAGGCTGACGGCGGCAAACGCCACGGACACCGGGTTTTCACCGATGGCGGTGTCGGTGCGCACTTGCTTGGCGGAATTGAAGGTGGCCTGGAACAGACGCCCCAGCAGCGGACCGACGGTACCGGCCTCGCGCGCCACGGCATAGGCGGATTTCATCTGGCCCAGGATCTGCGGCTCGCCCAACACCAGCGAATCGAGACCGGATGCCACGCGCATCATGTGACGAACTGCCGCATCGTCTTCGTGCACATAGGCGCTCGCGCGCAGGTCGTCGAGGCTCAAATGGTGATAATCGGCCAGCCAGCGCAGTACCACATCCGCCGAGAGATGTTCCTGCTCTATATAAAGCTCACTGCGATTGCAGGTCGAAAGGATCGCAGCTTCGCGGCTGTCGGTGAGACGGCAGAGCTGCTGCAAGGCCTCAACCAACTGCTCTGGCGTAAACGCCACGCGCTCGCGCACGTCTACGGAAGCAGTCTTGTGGTTAATACCGAGTGCGAGGAAGGCCATTCAATATCGCTGATGATGTCGGGAAGCCGACAATTGTCCTACTTCGAAAGATTCAGAACAACCACCGTCGTCTATTGTCCTAATGCCTTGTGTCTATAAAGGCATCAACTGAGACTCGGTTATGTTTGGCCGAAGGCTTGTGTCATGATGATCCGACCGCAGGTTAGTCGTCCTCTTCCTATATGAATAGATCTTCCGCGTTGCTCCTTGCTTTTGTCTTCCTCAGCGGCTGCCAGGCCATGGCACCCGTGTCGCCGGACGGTACACCGCCGGTGGAAGACAGCACACCCGCCCCTGAAAAGCCCAAGGTTTATTCCTCGTTCAGTGAAGAAACGGTGTTCAGCCTGCTCAGTGCGGAACTGGCCGGCCAGCGCAATCGCTTCGATATTGCGCTGGATAACTACGTGACCCAGGCCATCAACACCCAGGATCCGGGAGTTTCCGAGCGGGCGTTCCGCATTGCCGAGTACCTCGGGGCCGATCAGGCCGCGCTGGATACTTCGTTGATCTGGGCAAAGAACGCGCCGGACGATCTGGAAGCCCAACGGGCAGCCGCCATTCAATTGGCGCGGGCCGGGCGCTATGACGACTCCATGGTCTATATGGAGAAAGTCCTGCAAGGCAAGGGCGACACCCATTTCGACTTCCTCGCGCTGTCGGCTGCCGACACCGACCAGGACACCCGCAATGGCCTGATGAAGAGTTTCGACCGCCTGCTGCAAAAACACCCGAAGAACAGTCAACTGGTGTTCGGCAAGGCCCTGCTGCTGCAACAGGATGATGAAGCCGAAGCCGCATTGAAGCTGCTGGAACAGAACCCGCCGGAAGACGGCGAGATCGCGCCGATTCTGCTGCGCGCGCGCCTGTTGCAGAACCTCAACCGCGGCAAGGAAGCGATTCCACTGCTGGAAAAAAGCATCAAGAAATACCCGGACGACAAGCGCCTGCGCCTGACTTACGCACGCACGCTGGTGGAGCAGGACCGCATGGAGGACGCCAAAGTGCAGTTCGCCAACCTGCTCCAGCAATACCCGGATGACGATGAACTGCGTTATTCCCTGGCACTGGTGTGCCTGGAAGCCAAGGCCTGGGACGAGGCCAAGGGTTACCTGGAAGAGCTGATCGAGCGCGAAAGTCATGTCGACTCGGCGCACCTGAACCTGGGTCGCATCGCTGAAGAGCGCAGCGACCCGCAGGCCGCCCTGCTCGAATACGCACAGGTCGGCCCAGGCAACGACTACCTGCCGGCCCAACTACGCCAGGCCGACATCCTGATGAGCAACGGGCGTACCGATGAGGCAGAAAAACGCCTGGCCGCTGCACGGGATGCCGAACCGGACTACGGGATCCAGCTTTACCTGATCCAGGCCGAGACCTTGTCAGCCAATAATCAGGGCGAGCGCGCCTGGAAGGTGCTGCAACAGGCCTTGCTGCAATTCCCCGACGATTTGAACCTGCTGTACACCCGTGCCATGCAGGCGGAAAAACGCAATGACCTGGCGCAGATGGAAAAAGACCTGCGCCTGATCATCAAGCGCGACCCGGACAACGCCATGGCCCTGAATGCCCTGGGCTACACCTTGTCCGACCGCACCACGCGCTACGACGAAGCCAAGGCGTTGATCGAGCAGGCGCACAAGCTCAACCCGGAAGACCCGGCCGTACTCGACAGCCTGGGCTGGGTGAACTATCGCCTGGGTAACCTCGACGAAGCCGAACGCTTGCTGCGCCAGGCCCTGGAGCGCTTCCCCGACCAGGAAGTCGCTGCACACCTGGGCGAGGTGCTGTGGGCCAATGGCAAGCAGCGCGAAGCCCGCCAGATCTGGGAAAAATTCCTCAAGGAACAACCCGAAAGCCCCATCCTGCGCGGCACCATCAAGCGCCTGACCGGATCCGAGACCCTTTAAGCTTATGTTCTTGCGCCACGTTATCGTTTTCAGCTTCATCGCCCTGCTCGCCGGTTGCGCGGGCTTCGGTGCCCGCGAATCCGTTGAGGGCCAGGGCAACCCGGCGCAATGGAAGCAGCACAAGGATCAGCTCGGCAGCATCGACGGCTGGCAGATCGAAGGCAAAGTCGGGGTTCGCGCACCGAAAGATTCCGGCAGCGGCACCTTGTTCTGGCTGCAACGCCAGGATTACTACGACATTCGCTTGTCCGGCCCCTTGGGGCGTGGCGCCGCGCGCCTGACCGGCCGCCCGGGACAAGTCAGCCTCGAAGTCGCCAACCAGGGTCGCTACGAGGCCACCTCGCCCGAAGCGCTGCTGGAAGAGCAGATTGGCTGGAAACTGCCTGTCTCGCACCTGGTGTGGTGGGTCCGCGGCTTGCCCGCGCCGGACAGCAAGAGCCGCCTGAGCCTCAACGGTGACAGCCGCCTGGCCACCCTGGAACAGGATGGCTGGCAGGTCGAGTACCTCAGCTACGTGGAACAGGGCGGTTATTGGCTGCCAGAGCGCATCAAGCTGCATGGCACCGACCTTGACGTCACGCTGGTGATCAAGGACTGGCAACCGCGCAAGCTGGGGCAATAACGTGGCCGTACAAAAACTGACCCTGCCCTCTCCTGCCAAACTCAATCTGATGCTGCACATTCTCGGTCGCCGTGAAGACGGCTACCACGAGCTGCAGACACTGTTTCAATTTCTCGACTACGGCGATGAGCTCACCTTCGCCCTGCGCGACGATGGCGTGATCCAGCTGCACACTGAATTCGAAGGCGTGCCCCACGACAGCAACCTGATCGTGAGGGCCGCGAAAAAACTCCAGGAGCAGTCCGGCTGTTCCCAGGGCATCGATATATGGATCGATAAGATTCTGCCCATGGGTGGCGGAATCGGTGGTGGCAGCTCGAATGCAGCGACCACACTGTTGGGTCTGAACCATTTGTGGCAACTGGGCTGGGACCATGATCGCCTGGCTGCGCTGGGCCTCACGCTGGGCGCCGACGTCCCGGTTTTCGTGCGTGGACACGCCGCTTTTGCTGAGGGCGTGGGGGAAAAACTCACCCCGGAATACCCCGAAGAGCCGTGGTATGTCGTGCTTGTCCCGCAAGTATCTGTAAGTACAGCAGAAATTTTTTCAGATCCGCTGTTGACACGTAACTCTCCTCCCATTAAAGTGCGCCCCGTTCCCAAGGGAAACAGTCGAAATGACTGCTTACCGGTTGTAGCAAGGCGTTATCCAGAGGTACGTAACGCTTTGAATTTGTTAGGTAAATTTACCGAAGCAAAATTAACCGGAACTGGAAGTTGTGTGTTTGGGGGCTTCCCAAGCAAAGCTGAAGCTGATAAAGTCTCGGCCCTTCTTACAGAGACCCTTACAGGGTTTGTAGCAAAAGGAAGCAACGTTTCGATGTTGCATCGCAAGCTGCAAAGTCTGCTCTAAAAGGAATCGAGTACTGGGTACTCGTTGCAACAGATACAGGGGCGTCGCCAAGCGGTAAGGCAGCAGGTTTTGATCCTGCCATGCGTTGGTTCGAATCCAGCCGCCCCTGCCATTTTCTAATACTCATCCAGGTTACCCTCAGCCTCTAGGTACTGCGCGTGTCCAAGATGATGGTCTTTACGGGGAACGCCAACCCCGATCTGGCTCGACGTGTCGTACGTCAGCTGCATATCCCTCTCGGTGACATCTCTGTCGGTAAATTCTCCGACGGCGAAATTACAGCCGAGATCAATGAAAACGTCCGCGGTAAAGACGTCTTCATTATCCAGCCGACCTGCGCTCCGACCAACGATAACCTGATGGAACTCGTCGTGATGGCTGATGCCTTCCGCCGCTCCTCAGCGACTCGAATCACAGCTGTAATCCCTTACTTTGGTTATGCCCGCCAGGATCGCCGTCCGCGTTCCGCACGTGTGGCTATCAGCGCGAAAGTCGTTGCTGACATGCTGACCGTGGTAGGTATCGACCGTGTGCTCACGGTTGACCTGCACGCTGACCAGATCCAGGGGTTCTTCGATATTCCGGTAGATAACATCTACGGCTCCCCCGTCTTGGTGGATGACATCGAAGACCAGCGCTTTGAAAACCTGATGATCGTGTCCCCGGACATTGGTGGCGTCGTGCGTGCACGGGCTGTTGCCAAATCCCTGGGCGTGGACCTCGGGATCATCGACAAACGCCGTGAGAAAGCCAATCACTCTGAAGTGATGCATATCATCGGTGATGTCGAAGGGCGTACCTGTATTCTGGTTGATGACATGGTCGACACCGCCGGCACCCTGTGCCACGCGGCCAAAGCCTTGAAAGAGCACGGTGCTGCTAAAGTCTTCGCCTACTGCACACACCCTGTGCTGTCGGGCCGAGCGATCGAGAACATCGAGAACTCCGTGCTGGACGAACTGGTGGTGACTAACACCATCCCGTTGTCCGCCGCTGCTCAAGCCTGTGCGCGTATCCGTCAACTGGATATCGCACCGGTAGTTGCCGAAGCGGTTCGCCGCATCAGCAATGAAGAATCGATCAGCGCGATGTTCCGCTAAGGGTCAAACCTTCGGAACACCTCACTGACGAAAAGCGCCCCGCCCCAGCATACTGTTGGGGCGGGGCTTTTTTGCCCATATCGCCTTTAGCGCTGGTCGCAAACGCTGGGGCGAATGTGGTTATTTTGGAGATACAACATGAACGATTTTACTCTGAATGCTGAAGTGCGTTCCGACCTGGGGAAAGGTGCGAGCCGCCGCCTGCGTCGTCTCGCAAGCCTGGTTCCAGCTGTAGTTTACGGTGGCGACAAAGCCCCTGAATCCATCAGCATGCTGGCTAAAGAAGTTGCCAAACTGCTCGAAAACGATGCGGCCTACAGCCACGTTATCGAACTGAACGTTGGCGGCAAAAAGCAAAACGTCATCATCAAAGCCCTGCAACGTCACCCATCCAAGGGTCACGTTCTGCACGCTGACTTCGTACGCGTCGTAGCCGGCCAGAAACTGACCGCTATCGTGCCTGTGCACTTTGTTGGCGAAGAAGCTCCGGTCAAGAAAGGCGGCGAGATCTCTCACGTCCTGAACGAAATCGAAGTGACTTGCCTGCCGAAAGACCTGCCTGAGTTCATCGAAGTCGACCTGTCGGCTCTGGAAATCGGCGCAATCATCCACCTGTCCGACCTCAAGGCTCCTAAAGGCGTTGAGTTTGTCGCACTGGCTCACGGTGATGACAAAGCTGTTGCAAACGTACACGCTCCACGCGTTGCTCCAGAAGCTGAAGAAGGCGCTGCAGAGTAATTCACTCTGTATTGCCGGAGCTTGAGGAAACATCGCGGACCGAAACGTAGCGAGAAAGCGGGCGATAACGCGGCGTTTACTCTTGAGTAAATGATCTCTTGTCGTCCACTTTCGCCGCACGCAGGTGTAGCGATGTTATCCACAACTCCAAAGGAAGGGCCCCTGTCGTGACTGCCATTAAACTGATCGTTGGCCTGGGAAATCCAGGCGCCGAATACGAACAGACCCGGCATAACGCGGGGGCCCTTTTTGTTGAGCGCATCGCCCACGCCCAAGGTGTAAACCTGGTGGCCGATCGCAAATATTTTGGCCTGACCGGACGCTTCTCGCATCAGGGTCAGGATGTTCGTCTGTTGATTCCCACCACCTACATGAACCGCAGCGGCCAGGCTGTAGCGGCGCTTGCGGGCTTCTTCAGGATCAAACCCGAAGAAATCCTGGTGGCCCATGACGAACTGGACCTGCCACCCGGCGTTGCCAAGCTCAAGCTCGGCGGCGGGCACGGCGGGCACAATGGCCTGCGCGACATCATCGCGCAGTTGGGCAATCAGAATAATTTTTACCGCCTGCGGCTCGGCATTGGCCACCCAGGCGTCGCCAGTATGGTTTCAAATTTCGTCCTGGGTCGTGCGCCACGCGCCGAACAGGAAAAACTCGATGCCAGCATCGACTTTGCCCTCGGCGTGCTGCCGGATATCTTCGCCGGTGAATGGAACCGCGCGATGAAAAACCTGCACAGCCAGAAGGCCTGACTTTTTTCCGAGGGGAAACACCATGGGATTCAATTGCGGCATCGTCGGCCTGCCCAACGTCGGCAAATCCACCTTGTTCAACGCTTTGACCAAGTCCGGTATTGCGGCGGAGAACTTCCCCTTCTGCACCATCGAACCCAACAGCGGCATCGTGCCGATGCCCGATCCGCGCCTGGACGCACTGGCGGCCATCGTCAATCCCAAGCGCATCCTGCCGACCACCATGGAGTTCGTCGACATCGCAGGCCTGGTAGCCGGCGCGTCGAAAGGTGAAGGCCTGGGCAACAAGTTCCTGGCCAACATCCGTGAAACCGATGCCATCGCCCACGTGGTCCGCTGCTTTGAAGACGAGAACGTGATTCACGTCTCCAACAGCGTCGACCCGAAACGCGACATCGAGATCATCGACCTGGAACTGATCTTCGCCGACCTCGACAGCTGCGAGAAGCAACTGCAGAAAGTCGCGCGCAACGCCAAAGGCGGCGACAAGGACGCAGTGGTCCAGAAAGGCCTGCTGGAACAGTTGATCGCGCACTTCACCCTGGGCAAGCCGGCACGCAGCCTGATGAAGACCATGGGCGCTGACGAGAAGGCCGTGGTCAAGGGTTTCCACCTGCTGACCACCAAGCCTGTGATGTACATCGCCAACGTCGCTGAAGACGGCTTCGAGAACAACCCTCTGCTCGACGTGGTCAAGGCCATCGCCGACGAAGAAGGCGCCATCGTGGTGCCGGTGTGCAACAAGATCGAAGCGGAAATCGCCGAACTGGATGACGGCGAAGAGAAAGACATGTTCCTTGAGGCCCTGGGCCTGGAAGAACCTGGCCTGAACCGCGTGATCCGCGCCGGCTACGAAATGCTCAACCTGCAGACCTACTTCACCGCCGGTGTCGAAGAAGTCCGCGCCTGGACCGTAAAAGTCGGCGCCACTGCGCCACAGGCTGCCGGTGTGATCCACACCGACTTTGAAAAAGGCTTTATCCGTGCGGAAGTGATCGCCTACAACGATTTTATCCAGTTCAAGGGTGAGGCCGGTGCCAAGGAAGCGGGTAAATGGCGTTTGGAAGGTAAGGAATACATTGTTAAAGATGGCGATGTGATGCACTTCCGCTTTAACGTGTAAACGCTACCTGCGAAGTCTACGACAAATAAAAAAGCCGATGCACTGCATCGGCTTTTTTGTAGGTGAAACTTCCTAACATAGGACAAGCATCGTTCACACTTCACTACCAGACTTCCCCTACTTACCCCCTCCGCCTTTAATGCAGCCAGGCAGTTGCACAATTTAAACTCAATAATGCCGGGGTTTTCCTACATTATTCCGGCCCACACTTACGTCAATATCCCCGTATAAGTTCTATACCCTCATTCCTGATTGACGAGCATAGACTGTCCTCTCAACACTGAAGTCGAGCGATAATGGAGAACTCTTCGATGTCGGTCTCCACCCTTGGAGAAAATGAAAAAGATACTTCACTCTTCGAAGACACGGATATTGAAAACACACTGAGCAGCACGGCCCCCCTCAACATAGACATACTGTTGCTGGGAGAAACCGGCACTGGCAAAGATACCCTGGCGCAGCGGGTTCACCGCCTATCGACACGGCGGGGCAATTTTGTCGCGGTCAATTGTGCGGCTATTCCTGATAGCCTCGCCGAAAGCCAATTGTTCGGCGTCAACAGCGGTGCCTATACCGGCGCCATCCAGTCCCGTGCCGGTTTTATCGAGGCAGCCCATCTCGGCACCCTGTACCTCGATGAGATCGATAGCATGCCGTTGAACCTGCAAGCCAAACTGCTGCGCGCGCTGGAGTCGCGGGGGGTAGAGCGCCTGGGCTCAACCCGCTTCATCCCGGTGGACATGCGTGTGATCGCGTCTGCCCAACAATCGCTCCACCAGATGGTCGAACTCGGAACCTTCAGGCGCGATCTGTACTTCCGTCTGAATGTCGTCAACATCCAGCTTCCAGCCTTGCGTGATCGGCGAGAGCACATCATCCCGTTGTTCCTGGAGATGATTCAGCAGGAAGCCCACCGGTTCAAACGCACTGCCCCGCCGCCCACTGACGGGCTGCTGCAACAACTGCTGTGCCACACCTGGCAGGGTAATGTTCGGGAGTTACGTTCTACGGCCAAGAGGTTCGTGCTGGGCCTGCCACCGTTTTCTACCTCGGTGAGCGACCAACAGAAAATCCAGATGGGCCTGAAGGCACGCCTACAACACGTTGAAAAAGCGTTTATTGAGGAGTCGTTGCGCAGGCATCACCACTGTGTAGAAACCGTCGCGGTTGAACTGGGTGTTGCCAAGCGCACGCTGTACTACAGGATGAAACAATTAAATATATCATTAATGTAGAAAAACTGTTCCAGCTAAGTGCCTCGCCTAACTAGACACCAGCGCATCTAAAAAAACACATTTAGGAACATCTATACCGAGCAATATTCGGAACCATTTCCTTCTAGCAACCACACACTCATCGTCAGATTCAAGTTGTAGAGAAACATGTCACAGACTCAATACAATTTGCTCTCCTGACGGTTAGTACCACTTAAATACCTTAAGATAGGAAGTTATTATGAGCGCAATTTCCGCTTCAAGCCCTGTTTCTTCTGGCTACGCCACAAATAATTACGCTTCACCAACGTCATCGGATTTGTCCGGAGCAATGGGCGGAGGCGACGATGATCTGATAGCCCAAGCAAAAGCTGTCGGCAGGGACGGTGCGATGAAAATGCTTGATATGAAAGCGTTTAACAACGTCACATCGGCCGCTAAAGCAGTCCAATAATAAAAGCACCTCTCCGAGCTGATGATTGGAGAGGTGCTTGTACTGCTTGAATGATTCAATCGTTAACGTCAGCGACAAAAAAACTATCGCCCCCACACAGTAGACTTCACATGTGGATAGAAAATATTGAGTCTTCAGTATCTGACGAGACTGTCGAGAGGAACGACAAGACGTCTGAATTTTTGGCGCTGGATACGGATGTCAACTTTTTCAGCTCAATGCTAGAACACTCATTCCCGGCTACCTCCGCCTCAGGAAAAAGAGGCCTGCCGACGGCGCTGATAGAAGCGATTGAGCCGCTCAATATCACAAGAGCGCGTCTTGCGCGAGCACTGAAATCCACAAACAAGCAGATAAATATCCAAGAACTTAAAAAATTTCCGGGAGAGCTTTCCGGTGCGGTTCTCACGTCTCAACTACTGGTAAAAACCCTTGGCAAGACAACTCAAGGCATCGACAAGATTTGCAATATGCAATAGTGAACATGAATAGATTGTTATCCGCCGCGCTGATTTTTTTTATTACGTTGATATTAAGCGGTTGCGGTGACCGCGTTGAACTTCATCGTCAGCTCTCTGAACAAGAGGCCAATGAGGTCATAGCAGAATTGGCAGATAAACATATTCGAGCCTTAAAAATCCCGGCCAAAGATGGTGTCGTCGTGGCGGTTAACGCAATCGATATCGGACGCGCCGTACGTACCTTGGAAGCCGCCGGTCTACCGAGAATGGCCCGGGCAACATTGGGCGATACCTTTCGCAAGGAAGGCGTTATTTCCACACCATTGGAGGAGCGCGCACGTTACATCTATGCCTTGTCCCAAGAGCTTGAGGCGACCTTCTCTAACATCGACGGCGTTATCGTTGCGCGGGTACACGTAGTGTTGCCCGAACGCATCGCACCTGGGGAACCTGTCCAACCCGCATCCGCGTCAGTATTCATCAAGCATGATCCGCGCCTGGATCCCGATAACATCCAAGCACGCATTCGCAGAATGGTGGCAAGCAGCATCCCTGGCATGACCACAGCAGTGGAAAATCCGCAAAAACTGACCGTGGTATTTGTACCTGCCACCGCTTACCAGGAACAGCAGCGCCTCGTGTATTTTGGCCCTTTCCTGGTACCCAGCGATGACCTGGGGTTTTGGCGCAACAGCACAGTCTTCACTCTGCTAGCCATGGTTGCCGTCGTGAGCACCGGACTATTCCTACGCAATCGGCGTCAGCGTCTTGTAAAAGGTGCGTCCGTGGCAGGCGAATCGACTGGCCTCTCCCATGACGTCTAGACCCGTCAATCCAATGAGCGAACATCTGGCCTGGGCTCAATGGTGGGCATTCCCATGGAAGTATGCCCACGCGGACTGGAGAGGCGAAAAATACCCAGCGATCAGCACGCTATATCACCTTGGACGGTTGGCGCCGGGCAACCTCACGGGGGTTGCAACCTGCTTGCCTGCTGCCCCTCACCCTACCGTGCTTCGCCTGGCCCTCGCCTCAACTGAGCAACTCGACCTGGCGATGACACTGATTCACGACACCTTTAATCCTGAGGCAGCAGCCCCCTTGAGCAACAGCCATCATCTGTGGTGCATGCGTCTGTCCAAGGCGCTGCCCCCAGCCATGCTGCCTTGCGACGCTGATCCATTGCAATTGCTCCATAGCTGGGTGGAACCGGCGACTTGGCAACGTCTTCGGTTGCGCTTCCCACGTGAGCGTGTAGGTGATGTCGAAAAAAGAAATATCTCATTCGAGAACGCCAGCAGCCGCCTGAACACACTGTGGCAAGCCGTGGTCTGGCGCGTGACGAATTTGGCAAGCGACCCCACGCCCCCCTGAATCGAAGGGGTAAGGAAATCAGCGATGTTATGTCGATACACCATTGAGTTGCTCAAGGACGCTACGCACGTACAGAGCAGCCTGATCCTGCGGGAAGAGCTTGCCAACTGGAAGCAGGCCGACCAACTCTTGAACCGGGCCCATGCACAGGCCGATGAGCTGATAAGCCTGGCAGAGGAAAAATGCGAAGCCTTGCTGGAAAAAGTATCCCTGGAGGTCTGGCAGCGCGCGGATGCCCAATTCAAGCGATGGGAGCACGACCGTCAAGCGATGTACGACAGCCTGGAGCACTACGCAACATCGATCACCAACCAGGCAATTCGCTGCCTGCTTGACGAGACGGTAGCCCAACAAAGGCTTGGAGCCCTTCTCAAGCATTTGATGGCGAACCAGATTCAAGAGGTCAACGCCACACTACTCTGTCACCCCCATGACCTGGAGGAGGTGAAACAGTTTTTTGTTCGTCACACCTCCACACGCTGGAAACTTCAGGCTGATGACACAACCCCCCTGCAGACACTGGTACTGAAAACAGATGAGGGCGATTTTCGCATCAGTTGGAATTCGATGATCGAAGCTTTTTTCAACGGCAGTTACGCAAACGAGTCCTCTCCACAATAAGGAAAACCATATGGACTTTTTCGATAAGTTGTCACGCCAACTTTTGAAGAATAACGCTGTCAGCGATAAACGTCTTAGGGCTTTAGTGGAGATGGAAGAAGAGGATGAAGAGTCTGCCGAACTATTCTACAACCTCGCGCTAAGACGCTCTGCGAGCGATATGGCTTATCACGAGCACAAGCGGGCGACCCATCTTATGTACAAATCGACGTTTGAGAGTTTCACCTGATATGCACGAGTTGATCAATGAATGGTTAAACAGCCATAACGAACAGATCAGTTTGTTCGAAGGCGACGATGAAATCATTCTTAAACGTCAAGGGGAAGTGCTATTACTGGGTGCTCAACTAACTTCAGTTCGTCCCGATAATGCAATCCTGCAGAATTGGATGCGACTGGGCGCCGCCAGCCTGAATCATTTCCAAGGCGCACTGGCCCTCAAAACTGAAAGCGGCGCGCTATGGCTGGTTCAAAGTCTGCGCAGCGGGCAGGAAAAGAGGGCTGTGCTCGGCTGTCTCGAAGCCCTGCTTAACCAACGTGACACATGGCGCTCAACGGTGACACGTCTCGCTCAGCCGGCCCGAAACCTCAAACCCACTTCGCTACGCTCACTATCCTACTGAACAGAGAACTGTGAATGTCTAACAAGCCTCACAAGCGCAGTCGCTTGCGTCCAGACTCGCCTGCCGATTCCCTTAAAAGATTCCATTGGCGCAACATGATCCTGCTTCCCTGGCTGCTGATCCCAGCAGGGAACACACTGGCGGCCATACCCCCCGAGTGGAAAAACACCGCATACGCTTATGAAGCTGAACATAAGCCACTCCGGGAAGTGCTGGAGGATTTCGCCCAGACCTTTGGGACACAACTACATGTCGAGGGCCTGCTGGAAGGCAACGTAAATGGCAAGATTCGCGCCAATACCCCGCAGTCGATGCTCGACCGTCTGGGGGTAGAACACCGTTTCCAGTGGTACCTGTACAACAACACCCTCTATATCAGCACGCTGGACCAGCAAGACTCGGCGCGCCTGGAGGTTTCTTCCGAGACCATTGCCGACCTTAAGCAAGCGCTCACCGATATTGGCCTGCTCGATAGCCGTTTCGGTTGGGGCGAGTTGCCCGAAGACGGCGTGGTACTGGTTTCGGGCCCTCGACGCTATATCGAGCAGATCAAACAGTTCAGTACCCAGCGCCGCTCTCCGGATGAAAAGCAGAGTGTGCTGAGTTTCCCGCTTAAATTCGCCAATGCGACGGATCGTCAAGTGGATTACCGCGGCGAGAAGCTCACTATTCCGGGAGTGGCCAGCATTCTGCGTGGATTGCTGGAGCCGCGCTCCAATTCGACCCTCAACAGGCTGAACCAACCCTCCCCGTCACAGCCAGCGCCGCTCGTACCGAACATTCCCCGATTGAACAACCCTTTACTGGGGCAGATGCTGGGTACAAACGTTAACACCGGGCAGGTGGATCCGCTCCCGACACTCACCTCGCGAGCCCCGGTCTCACCGAGCAGGATTCGCGTCGAAGCCGATGTACGCAATAACGCTGTGCTGATCTATGACCTGCCTGAGCGGCAGGGCATGTACCGAGAGTTGATCACTCAACTCGATGTCGCGCGCAAACTGGTGGAAATCGACGCGATCATTCTCGATATCGAGCGCACCCAATTGCGAGAGTTCGGGGTGAACTGGGGGTTTCAGAACAGCCGATTCCGTGGCGGCGTCAATATGGCACCGGGCACCTCTTCACAGGTGTCGATTGAGAACCGCGAGCGCTTCTACGCAGATATACGCGCGCTGGAAGCCAAGGGGCTGGCAAGCATGGTCTCCAACCCCTCGGTGCTCACCCTGGAAAACCAACCGGCGGTCATCGACTTCAACCGCACCCAGTACCTGACCCCCGGCCGGGAGAATGCAACCATTTTACCGGTTACCGTGGGCACCAGCTTCCAGGTGGTCCCCCGTGTCATCACCAGCCGTGGCAGTCACCAGATCCATTTGGCGGTGGATATCGAAGATGGCAACTTCAACGAAACCAACCCCACTCCCGGCAACCTCGATGTACGCCGAGGCAAGGTCAGCACCCAGGCCGTCATGGCGGAAAAGCGCTCACTGGTGGTCGGTGGTTTCCACGTCACCGAAAGCAGCGACAAGCGCAACAAAGTCCCCCTATTGGGTGATATCCCGCTACTGGGCAAGGCGCTGTTTTCCTCGACAGAACGGCAGAACAATCGACGTGAACGCCTGTTCATCCTCACCCCGCGCGTCATCGGTGACCAGGCCGATCCGTCGCGCTACCTGCCCCAGGCCGACCAGGTCGAATTGCAGGCAGCCCTCGCACCGTTGGCGCGGCGCTACAGCCCTCACCAGCCGGTAATCAAGCGCAGCGACATCATCAGTACCCTGGCGCACATGGTCAGCGGGAAAGTGCCCAAGGCCTTCAAGGCGGCACCAATGCCCCTGGGGCTGAACAGTTTGTGCAGCACCCGCGACTTGCTCGCGCTGAACACCGAACGCAGCCAATGGTATGCGGGACCGGACTACAACGTGGCGGTAGTGGTCCTGCGTAACCAGGTCAAACGCCACGTGCGTATCGACGAAAAGGAATGCAGCAACTCGCAGACCCTGGCCGTCAGCGTGTGGCCGCGCGCCTGGCTCAAGCCGGGTGAAGAAGCCGAGGTGTTTATCGCCATGCGCCCGGTGGTGAAGGACGAACACCTCAGCGTGCCCCGCCCCTCCTTGATTACTCCTGCTCAGAAGGCCACGCCATGAAACACCGCTTATTGTGCGTCACCCTGATCGCAACGGCACTGCTTGTCGCCGGCTGCACGCCCACCTGCAAGGGGGACTCCTGCTCACGCCCGCAATCGAGCAAGGACAAGATGGTGATCTGGTGGCCACCGCAGATGCGTGCCGAGCCTGGTCCCGCCGGGGAACGTGCGGATTACCAGACTATCTCGCTGGAACGATGAGCCGCCAGGAAATGCCCGACAATCAACGCCAGGTATTTCTGGACAATCTGGTGAGTGGCGCTGCCGCTCACCTGATGCTCGCTCCCGGTATCAAAGCATGTGCACTGCACGCCGGCAAACGCCCGGGCATGGCCTTGCAAGTCGCTCGTTCAGCATTACAGGCAGGGCAGTTGCAGCAGGTATTGGAGCGGCGCTTTGAGCTTGCCGTGGTGTTCGATGGTTGTTTTATCTACCTGGACGCGCAGGATGCCTTGGTAATCTGGCACGCGCTGCCGGCTGCAAACGATGCGCTCGACGGACTCCTCAGCCGGATGCTTTCCCTGGCCAATCTCCAAGCCCTGGACACACGCTCCACCTGCTGATCAGCGACGTTCCAACTCAGGCAATTCCAGCGTTTCGCGCTTGGCTTCATCATCAAGCTCACGCAAGGTGCGATAGATCAGTGCCACAGCCTGCAAGGATTCGCGGGGAATGCTTGCTCCCAACGCTTTGGTATAGAGCAAGCGTGCCAGCCATACGCATTGGATGACCGGCACCTCGGCAGCCTTCGCCTGCGCAATCAACTGGCGGGCGACGGCATCCGTACCTTTGCTGACCAGCAGCGGAAGCGGTGTCTTGCCCGGGCGGTAATACAGGGCGACAGCAAAGTGGGTCGGGTTGACCACCAGCATGTCGGCTTCCTCCAGCTTGGGCAGCTTGACCTTCGGTTCCTCCTGGGCCAATTGCTGCGCCAGCGCGCGGCGCTGGCCCTTCACATGCGGGTCGCCTTCCATATCCTTGTACTCTTTGACGACCTCGACCTGGGTCATGCGCATGCGCTTGGCGAAGAAGTACTTCTGCAAGGTGAAATCGATAACTGCCAGTACCAGTAACAATGCAAGACAGGCATGCAGCAGATAGCGGAACAGGGCGATCAACGCCAGCAGGTAACTTTGCAGATCGCTGTTGGCCAGGTTGATCAACGTCCCAAGAGAGGGCCAGACCACCAGGAATACGATCAGCCCCAAAAGAAACGCCTTGGCGATGCTCATCAACAGATTCATCAGCGACTGGGCAGAAAAGAATTGTTTAACTTGGCTGATCGGGTTGAGACGATTGAAATCGAGCTTCAGTGCCTCGGGTGCAAACAGCAATCCGAACTGCATCCAACTGGCGATCAGCTTCGTGGCAATCGCCACGCCGGCCATCAGCAGGCCGAATGAGAAGAACACCACCAGGCCTTCAATCAGCACTTCTTCCAACGCCCGTACAAAGGGCTGGTCCAGGCGTGAGATCGGCAACACCATCAATTGCTGGAAACGTTGCAAGCTGGTATCGGCGGTGAACAAGGCGATCTCGCTGATGGCCGCCAGCACCATCAACTTGGCCACATCCTGACTTTGAGCGACCTGGCCTTTCTGGCGCTGGTCACGCAGCTTCTTGGCTGACGCCGGGTGCTTTTTTTCCCCCGAGTCACTCATGGCATCGGGGCCTTGAATAAAAGGCCCAGCGAGTGCTTCAGGTCACTCAGTTGGCTCATACTCCCCACGATCAAGTCCTGCAGCAGCGCAAAATACAACAGCAGAATACCGATCCCCGCCAGGCACTTGACCGGTGGCGCCAGCGTACTCACCTGTAGCTGCTGACTGTAGACCCCCAGCAGTGCGATGCCGAACTCCAGCAACAGCAGCACCGCGATAAAGGGAGCAGCGTAGAGCATCATATGGGTGAAGGTGTCGCCCAGCAGGCCGACAAATACACTCATGCCATCAGGCGCCGGGAGTGGGAACCATACGGTGGGTGGCCAAATCAGGTAACTGTCCCAGATCACCTGAGTCAACGCGCCTAACCCCAGGGTGGCCATCAATAGAAAAATCGCCAATTGCTTGAACAAATGCCCTATCGGCGTCGCATCCGGCCCCAGTGAAGGATTGAGCTGACCACCGGCCAAGGCTCCGCGCTGGTTATCGAGCAAAGCCCCCACCGACTCGAACAGCCAGAACGGCATCGCAAGCAACATCCCCAGCAACACCCCCAGCGCCAACTCCTTGAGCGCCAATGCAGCGAGCACAAACGCTGAGTAATCATGCTCCGTCAACACAGCATGGATACCCGGCGCGGGCATCAGCGCCATGACCATCACAAGGATGTGCCGGAGCATGCCGCGTATATGCTGGAAACAGAACGCCGCCACCAGTATTCCGCACGGGTAGATTCGCGCCATGCCGATCATCAGACTGGGAAGGAAATCAAGATAAGCCAACACGGGCGAGGCCTCAGTTCCGGGCCGAGCGGCCAATCATTTCGAAGGTCAAGTTGATCAGTTGGATCAACTCCACGCCAATCCAGCGCCCCGTCAGGATCAACGTAACCCCTACGGCCACCAGCTTGATGCCAAAAGGCAGCGTCTGGTCCTGTATCTGCATCAATGCTTGCACCAGAGACACCAGCACCCCCACCACCACCGCCACAATCAATGGGGGGGCAGACAGCACCACCACCAGCAACATGCCCTGCTTGAACAGCACAATCGGGTCCATACGCCACTCAGAGATAGGAGAGGAACAAGCTGTCGAGCAACCGTGACCAACCCGACACCAACACGAACAACAGCAATTTGAGCGGCAGGGAAATGGTCATCGGCGAGACCATTTGCATGCCCAGCGCCAGCAGCAGGTTGGAAACAATCAGGTCGATCACGATGAAGGGGATATAGATCAAGAAGCCTATCTCGAACCCTGCCTGCAGCTGCGACAACACGAAAGCCGGAATCACCAGGATCAGATCTTCGCGTTGCACCTCCTGCGCCATTTGTGCAGGCCAGAGGCGCGTGGTGTTTTCCAGCAGGTGCGTCAATATATCCGGGTCCACATTGCGCAGCATGAATGCGCGTAACGGTGTGATGGCCTCATTGCCCGTCTGCAGAAACGTTTGCACGTTACTCATGTCCAGGGGCGATGCCTTGACGCTCTCGGCGATCTCATAACCCACTGGTGCCATGATGAACAGCGTGGCCGCCAACGCGATGCCATTGATGGCCATGCTGGGCGGTACCTGCTGCACACCGATGGCATTGCGGGTGATCATCAGCACGATGACGATCTTCAAGAACGATGTGCAGACGATCAACAGCATGGGCATCAGCGTTAATGCCCCCAGGAATACCGCCAGAATGAGGGGGTCTATCCCCTGCAAACTCATCGGCCGAACATCACGCGAGACAACTGCAACCCCAGGCGCCCATCGACTTCCACCAACTGCCCCTGGCCAATCGGCCGATCGCCGTAATACAGGCCGGCCATGCCGGGAGCGTAACCGCTAATGCCCAATACCGAACCGGGCGCGAGGTTACGCAGTTCGCCCAAGGTAAGGTTCAGCGTTCCACAGCGCACATTCAGCGCCATGCTCAACTCATCGAATGGTTCGTGGCCAAATACATCCACGACCGGTTCATCATCCTCATGCTCCGAGTAATGGGGCGCTGCAAAATGTTCGTCCACAGACGAGTCCTCGATAGAAGTAAGCGTCAGGCACAACGGCCCGGTGTCATCGTCAATGCGGCCATGCAAACGTTGCCTGCCAACCTGCACGTAGCCGCTGCCTTGGGCGGAAAAAAAATACGGGCCGAGCACCAGCACATCACCGGTACGCAGGCTGCGCACCTGCGCAATCGGTAACTGCACGCGGCCCAGGGTCACGGCGATTGCCAGTTGAAACGGCGCCGGCAAAGCTGCCGCAGTGGCGCGCCAAGGCCCTGCCTCACACAAGGCCAGGAAACTCTGGGGGGTCAACCATAGGTAGCCTTCAACCCGGGACGCCCCCTGGGTCACACTGAGCCGGCAGCCAAACCCCTTGGGTCGATCCGTTTCCAGCAAGCGCACATAACCCAGCAGCGCCCGCACCTGGGGACTCATGTGGTACTGGTACAAGGCCCAGAACCAGGAGTCCGGATCGTTGCCAACCTGGGACAGGGTCACCGGGCACTCACCCAGCAGACTGAGCAACGGCCCTGCTTCTACAAGCGCCAGCACGCCACACACCGTCTCAAAGCACAAAGCCTTGCCGCCAGCTGGGGCACGCCCGGGCTCAATCAGCAACTCGCCGGCCTGCCCGGCCACCTTGAACGGCAGGCGCAGGCCGCGCCCCAATCGACGGCGCGCGGCAACCGTATCGCTATTAATCAAGGGAAAGGTCAGCGCCGGCATCAGCATGCGCAACCGACGCTGGGCATCAGCAAGTTCACCGGCAGCCCCAGCGCTCCCGCGAATCGACCCTCGCACTGTTGGCGTACACCGCAAAGCCAGCGCGCCGTAGCGTCCTGCTCCGCCTCCAGCTCGATCGTCCAGGCGCCCTGCTCGCGGCGCACGCTGGCATTGATCCGCCCCAGGCGAGGCAAGTACAGCACCGCCTGCAACGGCCACTGCGACGCAGCCTGCACACGAGGCGCCAGTTGCTCGGCAAGCGCCTCGATCAGGGCTATACTGGTAGACGCCTGTTTGCCCGATAAGGCAGTCCCCACACCAGCGCCGCCATCGTCTCCAGTAAAAAATTGAGTGAATAATCGCCCGAGTTCCATGGACACGGCTGTCGTGGCCCCCGGCTCACGCTCCTCCCGCGGCTCGCGCTGGCGCGGACGCTCAGTGGGTTTATTTGAAACCTGGGTCATGTCGGCTCCTGAGCCAGTAAGAGGGATAACTCCTGAAGTTTTTCCACCTGCCGCAGGCACTCCGTGACATGTTTCTGGGCGCTGCCAACCCGACTTTCGCTTTCCCCCTGCTGGCCCCGCAACGCCTCCAACTGGCCTATCTCCCGCTGAGTACTGGCAGATAGGGAGCGCTCCTGCGCGCCCCAAGATTTCAAGGCCTTGAGGCTCAGCACCTGACCCTGATGCTGACTGAGCAATTCAGCACTTTGCCGGGCCTCCTCCTGCCGAGTCTGCTCAAGCGCATCCTTAGCCTGCTGGATATGTGCAAGCAGGGCCTGCTGGGCGCGCCTGGCCTCACGCAGGGCGCGCTCGGCGCGGTCAGCCCTGTGCCTGCGCAGGCGCCGCAACGTCTCGACTTCACCGAGAAGCACATCAGAATGGGACATGGGCGGTCAGATCCTTAAGTTGCTCCAGCGTCGCCACCATCGGCGTAGGCACACGCAAGTCCTGGCGCAGGAACCCGTCGACCGCCTGACGGCTGTCCACCGCCAGATCGGTCAGGGCATCGCTGCCGGGTTGATACTCTCCCAGCTTGAGCATCAGCTCGATCTGTTGGTACGCCGACAACAACCGTCGCAATGCCGTACCCGCCTGGATGTCCTCCGGCTCCGCGACGTTGCTCAAGATCCGTGAAAGGCTTGCCAACACATCCACCGCCGGGTAGTGCCCACGCTCGGCAAGCTTGCGGGACAGCACGATATGCCCATCGAGCAGCGAGCGAACTTCGTCGGCCACCGGATCGTTCATGGAGTCCTGCTCAATCAGCACCGTATAGATCGCGGTGATCACACCGTCACGCGTCAACCCGGCACGCTCCACCAGTCGTGGCAGCAGGCTGTATACCGAAGGAGGCAAACCTCCGCGCCCCAGGGGTTCGCCGGCAGCCAGGCCGATCTCACGCTGGGCCCGGGCGAAACGGGTCAAGGAGTCAATCAGCAGCAATACCCGCTGCCCCTTGCGCCGAAAACCTTCGGCTAATGCCGTGGCCGTGAACGCGGCGCGGGCGCGCTCCATGCTGGAGCGATCGGAGGTGGCGCACACCAGTACCGCCTTGGCGCGCAGCTGGTCATCGAGCTCATGGTCGAGAAATTCACGCAGCTCCCGCCCCCGCTCGCCGATCAGGCCGAACACGATGACATCGCACTCGACGTTACGCGCGATCTCGGCCAGCAGGGTGGTCTTGCCACAACCGGCCCCGGCGAACAGGCCTACACGCTGCCCCTCGCCAATCGTCATCAGGCCATCGATCGAACGCACGCCGGTGGCCAGTGCACGGTTAATCCTCGGCCGCTCAGTGGGCAACGGCGCTTCACACAACACCGCACTGGTATCCGGTAAGTCAGCCTCGACAAACGCACTCACGCCCTGCCCCGTAATCGGCCGCCCAAAACCATCCAGCACCTGGCCCAACAGGGCCTCGCTGACCTGGACTCGATGCGATACCCCAAGGCGCTCCACTCCAGCACCTACCCGCACGCCTTCCAAATTACCCAAGGCGCTGAGCACCGCGTCCTGCTGATCGAAGCCGATGATCTCGGCGAGCATGTAGTCGCCTGGACTTTTTTCCACCTGGCACAAATCGCCGATACGCGCCTGGGGTAGCCGGCACTGCAGCAGCATGCCGTTGACGCGCTGGATTCGGCCACGCATCGTCACCGGTGCAAAGGTGCTCAGTGACTGGGCCTGACGCTGTTGCCAGGCGTCCAGACGAGCTTGCAGTTCCGCACTCACCAGCGCACCTCGTAACGCTGCGCACCATCAAAAACCACTTTGCCGTTGTCGATCAGCACCAGCCGCAGCCCTTCCACTTCGTCGCCCACAAACAGTCGGCTGCCTTCTTCCAGGACCACGTGACCATTCGGCCCGCCGACGATTTGCACAATCCTGAATGGCAGTGTGCCGTCGCGCACACGCACACGGCTGATCACCGGCACCGAGCTGTCGAATTGCTCGCCAAAACGGCTGAGCATGCGCGCTACCAGCTCCACCTCGTCCTGTGAGACCTCTCCATTGAGCGCCACCTGGTCATTGATCACTTGCAAGGTGACCCGCTGACTCAACTCACGCTCGCTGAGCATCTTCAACAACTGCTGGCGTACTTCAAAAGACGAAGCCAATTCCTGTTTCTGCACCGCGGGCGGCATCAGCGAAGCCTGCGCCTCACGCTCCCCAGTGGAAACCATGCCCACTGCCACAATGATTACCGTCACCACCAGCACCAGGCTGATCAGGCGCTTCTGCTGGGAGGGCGAGATTGACGATAACGTCATCACCTGCGCAGGCACATCGGCCGCTAGCGGCACTACCGGAGCAGGGGCTGCGGGTTGAGGCCAGGGTTGCTCGGCCAAGGTCACGCACAGCCGCACCCCTCCCACTGTAAACGGCACATTCAGTTCCAGTTTGGCGATCTGCGCCAGTACCTGGCCTTCGGGGTCTCGCAACAGTCCGGCTTCGGCCTGCACCAACCAGTTGGCGTCGATAAACCGCAGGCACGCATGCTGCTCGACGACTCCCGGATCGTTCAGCATCAGGTCAGCGTCCGCGTGCGCACCAATACTCCATCGCTCCCCAAATAACGGCAACGCAGCGCCCTGGCGCAGCCCATCAAGCACCCTTAACTCAAACATCATCGCAACCTCCACGCTGGCCATGGCCGAATACTCATGCCACCGCACCACGCATCAGCTCGTCCTGGCCCAGGTCAATGCGCCCCAGCACCTTGACCTTGGAGGAGCTCCCCAACTCGGCAAACGACAGCACCGGGACATGGTTGAACTCTTCCAGCAGCAAGGTACGCAAGGGGCTTCGCAGGTCCTGCGCCACCAACAGCACACTTTTACTCTTGGCCCTTAAGGTAAAGGCCTGGTTGAGCAGGCTGATCAACGCAGCGCTGTGCTCATCGTCAAGCGCGAAAAACACCCCGGTCTGGGTCTGTCGCAATGCCTCGCGCAGGATGTTTTCCGTATGCGGTGAAAGCAGCCAGGCATGCAGGCCGTCGGCCTCGCTGTACTGGTGGAAAATCTGCGCCTTGAGCGCAATACGCGCGTAGTCGGCCAATGCTTCCGGTTCACGCTCATGCTGGCCATACTCGATCAACGATTCGACAATCAGCCGTACGGCCCGCAGCGGCACACCTTCGCTGGCCAGGCGTTGCAACACCGACGAAAAGCGCGACAGCGGCATGATTCGCTGCAGTTCCTGCACCAGCTCCGGCTGGTTGTGCTCCAGCCAGCTGAGGATCGACTTGCTCTCCTGGATCCCCAGGAACTGCGGGCCGCTGAGCATCATGGCCTGCTTCATGCGTTCGATGATCAGACTGGTCGCGGTGAAGCGCTCCAGTTGCGGATCGTCGAGCAGTGGATCATCCGGTGCCAGCCAGACCCAGTCCTGTTCATCACGCTCGGCCAGCCCGGGTATTCCATGCTCGGGCTCGACCGTCAAGGCGTTACGCTCAACGGCCAGATAGTTGACAACCGAGGCCTTGACCATCGGCACTTCATGCACACAGAAACGCATTTCGTCGGCGGCCAGCGAGTCATCGAGCTCGACCTCGAATGGCGGCAGGGTCAGGCCGATATTGGCAACCAGTGCATTTCGGGACTGGCGAATCCCATGAATAAGCTCCGTCACCTCAGGCGTCCCACGCAAAACCGGGGGAAACTGCAACAGGTAGGGGCGCGACGGATCGAACCCGCGCAAGTCCTCTTTTCCGTTCTCTTCGGGACGCACGGCTTCGGAGGCTTCGGCCGCGGGCGCTGCCTCTCGCTGACGCTGGCGCATCAGGTAATACCCCAATGTGCCGGTTATCAGCGAAATAAGGATAAATACCCCGGTCGGCATACCGGGCACTATCGCAAAGGCGAGCATGCCCACCGAAGCGATTATCCAGCTCTTGGGCTCGCTGGTCATTTGCCGGGCAATTTCGGCCCCCATGTTACTGATGCCCTTGCGCCCCTCCGGCGCCACCCGGGTGATGATCATGCCGGCGGTCAGGGAGATCAGCAGCGCCGGAATCTGTGCAATCAGGCCATCGCCGATAGTCAGCACCGAATACAACGCCATTGAATCAGCGGCGCTCAAGCCGTGCTGGAACATGCCCGTAGAGAAGCCACCCAGCAGGTTGACCACGACGATGATCAACCCCGCGATAGCGTCGCCCTTGACGAACTTCATGGCCCCATCCATCGCACCGAACAACTGGCTCTCACGGGACAACTGCTCGCGCTTGTCCCGCGCTTGCGTGCCGTCGATCAGGCCGGCACGCAAGTCACTGTCGATGGACATCTGCTTGCCCGGCATGGCGTCCAGGCTGAACCGCGCCGCGACCTCGGCCACCCGTTCCGAGCCCTTGGTGATCACCAGGAAGTTAACCAGGGTCAGGATCAGGAAAATCACCATTCCCACCGCCAGGTTGCCACCCACCACGAAATTACCGAAGGCCTCGACGATATCGCCGGCGTCTTGCTCCAGCAGGATCAGACGCGTGGTTGCAATCGACAGGGCCAGTCGAAACATGGTGGTCAACAGCAGGATCGAGGGGAACGAAGAAAACGCCAGGGGGCCCGGCAGGTAAAGCGCAAGCACGATCAACAGGCACGAAATGCAAATATTGAGGGCGATCAGAATATCCACCAGCCAGGTGGGTAACGGCACGATAAAGATGAATACGATGGCCATGACCACCACAGCGCCCAGCACCTCGGCGCGTTGTGCCACTTTGAGCAACCCACGGTTGATGGCCGACAGAGCGGTCACGTCATCAGCCTCGGTTCACCGGCATACCGTGTGGGTCCACGCAAGGCGCGGTCCAGTTCATCGATCACCGTCAGCAGGATCTGCAGGGTTTCCAGACGTATTCGCTTTTCGGACCACAATGCCAGGGGAAATTGCTGAAAAAGAGGGTAAAGGGCATTGAGGGACATCAGTTGACGGTCAAGCGGACCGCCTCCCAGTTCGTCCCCCAACCGCAGCAATTCATCGACAGCGATACCGGCGCCGGCATACCCCAGCAGGCGTTGCAACAAGCTCACGGCGTTATGCTCGATACTCAAGCGCTGGATCAGCTTGTGACAACCGCCCAATACGCTGCTCAGTTGCCCGCAGTCCCGCAGGCCCATCAGCAAAGTGCGCAACAGGGGTGTGGGCATTGACGACACCGCGGCCGCGATGTCATCCGCCAAAGCCTTACGCATCACCTTGAGCCCGACGTGGAACTGCTCACCACCATATACACCCAGCAAAGCCTGCATCATCGTCGACAGGGACTGGCGCGTGACCACACTGGCATAGTAGAGCACACGCAGTGCCTGGCGCTCCTGCGGGTCGACCCCGGCCGACTGCAATGCCAAGGCAATGTTCAGGCCGGCCTGGATCTCCCCTTTGAAACGAGCCTCAAGCTTGGCAATTGCATCGCGCGCCAACGTAGTGTCGGACGGGCGGCCCTCGCTGTCTGCCTTGGCCACCACATGCTTGAGCACCACGAACGCGCGCGCCGGGTCCCCGTCCGCAAGCTTCAGCAATTTTTCGACAGTCGGTCTGTCCTGCAATTGCTGCCTGAAGAGCAGTGAGAGGAAAGCCAGGGTTTTCTTGGCCGGATGGCCCAACTGATCATAAAGTTGCGCAAGCTGCTCGGCCGGGAGCACGCGTACCACCATCTTTCGTTCGTTCAGCGCCCGGCTGTTGAGCTCCACCTCCTGACCAAACAGATGTGCAAGCTCATCGATGCCCTTCGCGGATGTGTGCACTTGCGCTGAGGCATGGCTGACAACCGCTTCACCCTCAGAGGGGTGGGTGCGCACATCGTTACGAGGGTCAGTTGTTTTACGGGATACTTGTTCCATGGACACGCCAGTATAGGAAGAGTGTTTCCCTGTGTGGCAACGTCTCCCCATGCAGTTCCATCAAAATCCGTGCTCACTAGGAATTTGAAAAAACTTGCAAAAGCCTTAGGCGCCCCATGCAAATCACTGCATAAAAACCCACCAAATAAAAATATTTATATATGTAAATCATATAGTTATGTGTTTTTTTCGATTGGCACAGGGAGTGCTAAGGGGACCTGTCGACACCCGCTCGACTGCGTCTACCCTAAGGAAAAAAAACATGAATCTCCCCATTGAAGCTTTAGCTCACCTCGTTGGCAGCTCGCCTCAATTCATGCATCACCTGACAGACGACCAGCAGAAAAAACTCAGGCGCTTCATTCACAAGCGCGTACTTAACCCCGAAGATGCGGATGATCTTCTGCAACTGACGTACCTGGAGGCCTGGCGCAACCGCGAGCGCTTCTGCGGTAACGCCTCGCTCAGCACCTGGATGTGCGGCATCGCGCAAAACCTGATTCGCAACCACTTCAGGCGCATGTATGCCAAACCCGTGCATTGCGAATTTGATGAATCGTTGTGGCATGGACAGGAAGAAAACAACAACCTGGATTGGGAGTTTGAGATCAACCGCCGCCTGGAGAACACCCTGAGCGCCATTGATCACCTGCCGGCGGAAATGCGCAAGACGATGTACGCCTCCCTGGAAACCGACGGCAGCTATCAGGACACAGCCGACGTATTGGACATCCCCATCGGCACCGTTCGCTCGCGACTGTCGCGCGCACGAGAACAGCTCAAGCGTGCCACCCAGAATCCGTTTCAATCGTAAATCCGGTTGACTGGCCAAGCGTTGGGCGACAGGGATATCTGCCCAACCGAACCAGACCTCTTTCGTACGTGCCAGGCAGATCGCCCAGCCTCCTGACAGTACCGCACCGATCCCACCAACACCGAACATCAGCCCCACGCCTCTCGGGCGATCAGTCCAGCTGCCAGCAGGAGCAGCAGGCAGGTTTGCGCTGCGGTCGAGGATTGCTCGGCGTCATCGGTGTCTCTTCACGGGAGAAGCGAATCAGCAACCACTCGTCGCCCAACTCGCTCATTTCCGATAAACAATTGAAAGCGTAGATAAAAACTCAAAATAAATGCTTGACGCATTCCCGTTCTACGCGAATAATGCGCGCCACTTGGCTACATAGCTCAGTTGGTTAGAGCATAGCATTCATAATGCTGGGGTCCGGGGTTCAAGTCCCTGTGTAGCCACCAAGTACCGATCCATAGATGTCTACAGCAGTCTATGAATCACCTCAAGAAGCCCGCCTCGTGCGGGCTTTCTTGTGTCTGGCCGTTTATCCCTGTCTATCCCTCCCCACCCCGCACCATCGCTGCCCACTGGCATGCCGGACATCTATACCTGTCCTTTTTAACCAAACGGTTGTCCATTCGAGCCAAGCACACTTCATCTCCCCTAGATAATGTTCACTCCACGCCGTGTCCCTAAAAACACAAATGACGAGGTGTCTCATGCATCTACGAGAACAGCAGCGACTATCCGATTCATCCTGGTTTTTACACAGATGGGACATGGCACCCGAAGAGTTTGCCACTTACCTGCTGCAACTCGGGACCTTGGTGCTGCAACGCCGATGGAATGGGAGCAATCGTAAAACACCAACGTCCACGGCGATCTAGAACAGCGAACCGTCCGGTCAAGACAGAAATAAAGGAACCCCAGTCACGGACCATATATCCCCCCATGCCCGCAGGACCAGTTCCGATGTCAGCATTCTGCGTCGGCTGCAAGCACGGTTTTCCTAAGCCGTTGTCCGTCTAGACCAAACGATTGTCCTTGCCAGCAAAGCGTGCGCTCGACAGCAGCTCTAATTTTGTATTCGTCGCACGTTCTCGCGCCCTTTATCAACCGTGCGGAACACGACATTGAGCGAATCAGATCGTCCCCAGCCGAAACGGAGAAACCGCATCATGACCGACCAGCAACCATCCGTGGAACAACAGCCCTCCCTCTATGCGCGTCTTGGGGGCTACGACGTCATTTATCAGTTCGCAGGTGCAGTTTTGAGGAAGACCATGGGACATCCCGCTATCGGCCATATCTGGGCGCACATGTCCGAATCAACATTCCAGAAGGAACACATCAACTTTGTCGATTTCCTTTCTGAACATTGGGGTGGCAGCGCCAAATACCGGGGCAGGGACATGGTCACCGCGCATCGCGGAATGGGTCTTACCGAGGTGCACTGGCAAGCCGTGCTCGATTGTCTTGAGGAATGCTACAACGACTACGATCTGGCACCGGACCTGCGCAAAGAGGTCAATGACTTTCTGATCAAGTTTAAACCCGCCGTGATTGGTAGCCCCTCCTACCGCGACGTAGTACTCGCACACCCCGAAATGGACCCCGCCAAAGGAATGAAAAGCGTTGGGGTAATTTGGCCGAAACGAGGAAAGTAACCTGTGAAAAAGCTGGCGCCGGATACGGGTATTGCTGCACTCGTCGAGTAATGCAGGGAGCGATTTCACCAACTTCAGAGGGGGCAAAGACATGAGCCATACGCACGAACATCATCACGATCACGACCACACTGAGCCACCGGAGGCCATAGCGCTACGCGTCAAAGCGCTCGAGTCCCTGCTGACGGAAAAGGGCCTGGTCGATCCCGTCGCCATGGATGCTTTGGTGGACACCTACCAACACAAGGTCGGCCCGAGAAACGGCGCCCAGGTCATAGCGAAAGCCTGGTTCGACCCTCTGTACAAACACAGGCTGCTGGAAGATGGCACTGCAGCCATCGCCGAGCTGGGCTTTTCTGGTGTTCAGGGTGAAGACATGGTGGTCGTGGAGAACAGCCAGACCGTGCACAACGTGACGGTATGCACACTGTGCTCCTGCTACCCGTGGCCGACCCTGGGCCTGCCACCGGTCTGGTACAAATCCGCACCTTATCGCTCGAGGATAGTCATTGACCCGCGCGGCGTGCTGGCGGAGTTCGGTCTGACGATTCCTGATGACAAGGAAGTTCGCGTCTGGGACAGCAGCGCTGAGCTGCGCTATCTGGTATTGCCGGAACGTCCGGCGGGTACTGATGGCTGGAACGAGGAACAACTGGTCGAACTCGTGACTCGCGACGCCATGATCGGTACCGGACTGCCTAAGAATCCGGATCAAGTAGCCTGAACCTGAAAAGGAGAAAACCCATGAATGGTATACACGACCTGGGCGGCATGCATGGTTTCGGCCCAGTGCTCACGGAAGAGCACGAACCCATCTTCCATCATGATTGGGAGCGCAGGGTTTTTCCGCTCTTCGCCTCGCTCTTCGTCGGCGGGTACTTCAACGTCGACGAATTCCGCCACGCCATCGAACGCATGAAGCCGGCCGAATACCTGCAGTCGAGCTACTACGAGCACTGGCTGCACGCCTTCGAGACCCTGCTGACAGAAAAGGGCGTCATCAGCGCCGCCGAACTGCAGGGTACGGCCAAACCAACCCCACCGACACAGCCCGTCACGGTTTTAACTCCGGATATCGTCGACGCCGTCGTGCTCGGCGGCGCCTCGTCACGAGCAAAAGAAGATGTCCCCGGCCAATTCCGAGTCGGTGACCGGGTGCGGACGAAGTGCCTCAACCCAACCAATCACACCCGGCTGCCACGCTACGCGCGCGGTAAGGTCGGCACAATCGTGATCGCGCATGGCGCGTTCGCTACCCCGGACACGATGGCCCATGGTTTGGGCGAACAGCCGCAGCAGGTCTATGCCGTACGCTTCAGTGCCGAGGAATTGTGGGGAGTACGGCGACCGGACAGTGTGTGCATCGACCTATGGGACAACTACCTGGAGGCCGTATGAACACGAGCATGCGCCACGACTACAAGGCCGTCGGCCTCCCTCTCGACGATGAAGGCCCGGTGTTCGACAAGCCTTGGCAGGCTCAGGCTTTTTCCCTGCTGGTGCACTTGCACCAAGCCGGCGTGTTCCCCTGGAAGGACTGGGTGCAGGTATTCAGCGAAGAGATCAAGGCTGCCCCGGCGCAACCCGGAGAAAGCGTCAATGACGCCTATTACCGGCAATGGATCACGGCCATGGAAAGAATGGTCACCACCCTCGGCCTGACCGGGATGGAAGACATCGTCCAGCGGGGCGAGGAATGGAGGCAGGCCTACCTGAATACTCCCCATGGACAACCGGTGGTTTTGCTCAATGCAAGTTGTCCACCGGCCCACGGGCACACCGGTGAGCATCTGCCGCATCGCGAGCCCGTGGCGATCAGCCGAGCCTCTCACTGAGGGCGGAGCAGTTTTTTGTTGTCCTTTTTTACCTAGCAAGCCGCAGAGGCGGCCAAGGAGTCATCGTCATGCATATCGAACCTGGCCTCGTGGAAGCCGGAAAACTCTGGCTGAGCTATGTTACCGCCGCAAGCGTCGGCACCTACACCGTCAAACTCGTTGCGGACGCCATTGGCGAACGAGGTGCCGTCTCGCTGGTGGTTCGCGCCGCCGCCGCCACGGCGCTGGTGTTTGGCTTCTTTGAACTGCTGCCGCATCATCCGGTTGGCGTCTCGGAGGTGCATCTCATACTCGGTTCGACGCTGTTCCTGTTGTTCGGTGCAGCACCTGCCGCAGTAGGTCTCGCTTTGGGGCTGTTAATCCAGGGTCTGTTCTTCGCCCCATTCGACCTGCCGCAGTACGGCATGAACGTCACCACCCTTTTGGTACCGTTGTTGGCAGTTGCTGCCCTGGCGCGGCGTATCATCGCGCCAAACACGCCCTATGTTGATCTGGGCTATCGCCAGGCACTGGGCCTGTCGACGGCCTTCCAGTCAGGCATCGTCGCCTGGGTTGCCTTCTGGGCCTTCTACGGGAAGGGCTTCACGGCAGAGAACGCACTGTCAGTCCTGACCTTCGGCAGTGCCTACATGACCGTCGTCATCCTCGAGCCGCTGTTGGACCTGGCCGTGCTGGCCGGTGCCAAGGCAACGCATCGCCTGCGTAACAGCAGGCTGGTCGAGCACCGTCTGTACCAGGCCGCCTGAGTCGACAGACGCCAGTCCAAGCCAGACTGTCCCCGGGCATTCGAAGACCGCAATGCTCGGGGCATCAAGAGCGAGAACGACCTCAACACCTCGTGAGCAAAACTGGAGGTAGTTGATGCTTTTCAGAAATAGCCCCCGCAAGTCAGTCCGGGGAGTACCGCTGGCTCCATATTCATGGCGAAACGCGCCGTGATGAACGGGGACTACCAACAGATGACCGCGGGTCACCCTGCGCCGCATCCCATCCCGGCACCTCGCACCGTGATCGCCTTTGTAGTTCCTGAACCTTGTCTTCACCTGATCAGAAGATCCTGGACCGATCCACAACTGTTCGTTCCTGGTTTGGCTTCACCGTCGACGCTGGCTGCGAGTCCGCGTGGGGAGATCCCGAACCGCTGCTTGAACAACCGGGAGAAATGCGAGGCATCGTTAAATCCCCAGCGCAGCGCTACGGCGAGCACGCCAGGATGGCTGGAACTGCAGAGATCGCGCGCGCTGTGCCGCAAGCGCAGCTCCCGGATCAGGCCACTGACGGAAAATGGCTCTTCCTCGAACAGGCCATAGAGTGTCCGGCGCGAGACCTTGAATCGCGCCGCAAGCAGGTCCGGCCCGAGCCCGGGTTCAGATAAATGATCGGCTATATAGGTCTCGACCGCCTGGCGGAAGGCTGTCCGCAGCGGCACCCGGTCCTGTTCCTGCGCCTCCAGCGTGGCGCCCAGCGCGACGGCGATGACACCGTTGAGCGCGGCGCTGAGCCCGTGCTGCGCCTGTAGGCCGACGCTGGCGTCCATCTGTTCAAGTGAGCGGGCGAAGCGAGCCGCGACCAGTCCAAGTCCCGCTTGTCCGCTGACGCAGCGCGCTGTCGCCTGGCGCGGTGCCGCGAGCCTGGACACCAGTTGCTCCCTGGGTATACGGAATGACAGCACGCGCCAATCTTCCCTGAAATCGAGAAAGTAGGGACGCGTGGAGTCCACGACGGAGAAGTCACCGGGCAACACCAGTGTCTCCTGCCCATCCTGACGTACCACGCATGACCCTTCCAACTGGAAGTTCGCGAAGCAGAACTCGACCGGGTTGCGGCGGATTTCATCCCAGCGTCGTTGGACGAACTGCGCACGGGAAAACACGCGGGTCTGCGCGCTCATGGAGAGGGGCCGGGAGCTCACCTCGCCCGTGAAGTTCGATCCTGCAGGCTCTTGCTTGAGGATGGGATTGAGCGAGACGAAGGCTTCGCAGAGGACCTCACGCCAGTAGCTGAATCTTTCGCGCTGCACGCACGCTTCGGTAGTCCAGATTTGCATCCTGCGGTCACCCCTCAGTGGCGCAAAAGACAATCATCACGAGCGCAAGCCAGCGACTGATTTCTGAGCCAATGTCACGGTATGGCGGGCCGCTCAGACGTGTCATGTGTTCCTCCTGTTGCACAGATCGTCAACTGGTCTTGCACGCAAAGGCAAGTCGTCGGTTGATGGGCGTTCAGGCACCCTGGCACGGCATTTTCGTTTGTGCCTGCGCTGTGCACGGTGGGAATGCGAATGCGTCATGCCGGTGCAGTTTTCGCCGGATAAACAGGCGCAGGACTGAACCCATGTGACCTGCGGCAGGAAGACGCAAAGTCCGCGCCAGAACCAAGGGGGCATTCACCCGCCACAGGCTCTTTCTGCAGAAGGCACGACCTCAGTCGGGAAAGCCCTGTGCCCTTGCGCAAATCGTCAATTGGGCTTGCACGCTCCGGCGAGACCGAGGCAGTCCGGCTGCCTACGATGGGTTGTCCGTTACCTAACCCACCGCAAGAAAGGTCGCTTCCCATGGCTATCGATTTCCAGCTCACCGAATCACAGAAGGCTTTACAGGCAAGCGCGCGAACCTTCGCCGCCGAAGTCCTCAGCAAGGTCGCCCCCACTATCGCCCCAATCGCGCGACCGGAAGACCGGTTCTACGCCACGCGGCCGTTCTACGATGCAATGGTCGACGCCGGCTTCATCAAGGCGTTGCTGCCCGTCTCGTGCGGCGGCAGCGCCCTGACCACGCTGGATTTTGCCTTGGCAGCCGAAGAACTCGCCGCCGCCGACGTCAACTTGCCTTCGGCCTTGCTGGGCACCGGCCTGGGTTTGCACGCGGTGCTGCACCACGGCACCGAGGAGCAGAAGCGCCGCTTCCTGCCGGACTTCGTCGAAGATGGCTCGCGCCTGGCCGCCCTGGCCTTCACTGAGGTCACCGGAGGCGCTAACTACGACAACCCCGACCCCTCCGCCGGCGTGCAGACATTCGCCCGCCTCGAAGGCGACGAATGGGTCATCAACGGCGCAAAGCACTACACCACCAACGGCACCGGTTGGGACGGCAAGGGCGCGCACCTGTACAGCGTCATATGCCGCACCGATGCGACCCTGCCGCCGCAGCAATCGCTGGCGGTCATCATGGTGCCCGGCAGCGCCCAGGGCATCGAGATCGCGGGCTTTCTCGATACCGTCGGCCATCGCGCGACGATCTCGCCGCGCATCCACTTCAACAATGTGCGCGTGCCGGCGGCCAATATTGTGGGCAAGCCGGGCGATGGCATTGCCATGGTGGAAGATGCCTTCTCCTGGACTGCGGCGCTCATCGGCGCGGCCTGCGTAGGTGTGATGCGCGCGGCCTTCGACGTCGCCTTGAAGTTTGCCCGCACCGACAAGCGCTCCGGCACGGTGCCTGTGATTGAGCACCAGAACGTTGGCTTCATGCTGGCCGATATCAAGATGCGCATCGAGGCCGCGCGCTACCTGACCTGGAAAGCCTGTCACCAGCTTGATATCACCCAGGGACGCAGCCGCGAACTGGCCATCATCACCAAGGTTCACTGTTCAGAACTGTGCGTTCAGGCCGTCTACGATGCCATGCGCGTTGTCGGTGTCGATGCCTATACCGACCTCTACCCGTTGGCCGGCCTGATGCAGGACGCGCTGTGTTTTCCCCTGTACGACGGCGGCAACATGGGGGTCCGTCGCCGGCAACTCCATGCGCTGCTGCGCTCGCCGGCCTACGACGCCATGGCCGGTGCAGAGGCACGCAGTTGAAGCGGCCGCCGTGCCACGAGGCGTAAGCGCCGAGCAGCTGTCCTTCCCAGCACAACGAATGACCGCCCCAACAAAGCGACTTGGGGCGCGTCCCCCCTATCTTTGTCATGCGCACTGCCGCGTTGTCCTGTGTCGCCGCACTTCGCCGGCCGATCAATGACAGATGACTACTCGAGAGAGGACTTCCGTAATGACCCAAGCATTCTCCAGCGTCGCCCGCAGGACCGGCCACGTGTCAAAGGCCGGTACCCACTCGCCCCTGAGCAGCATGAACAAGGTATTGGCCTTGGCCTGTCTACCAATGGTCACGATGGTGCCGATGACCGCGCGCGCCATCGATGTGGACATCGGTGATTTCGTCCCGGCGCCGGAGGGTACGACGGCGGGGTTGCTGTACCTGCAGCATGCCGAGCGCAACAAACTCTATGCCCAGGGACGGCAGACGGCGCGGGATCCTCGGCTGGTCTCGGATGTCGGCATCGGGAGGCTGGTGCACTACACCACGATCGGCGGGCTGACGGTAGGCCCCCAGATCCTGGTACCGTTTGGCCGGCTGGATGCCGGGCGCGACACGAGTGCACTGGGCAAGACCAGCGGGGTAGGTGACGTTATCCTGGCCGCACCAGTCTGGTTGATCAACGACGCAGCGTCTCGCACCTATCTAGCCATAGCGCCCTATCTGTACCTTCCAACGGGTAGCTATAGCCACGACCGCCCGCTCAATCTGGGTGAAAACCGCTGGAAGTTTGATTTACAGGTAGGTTTCGTCAAAGGGCTGACCGACAATTGGTATGTCGACTTGACCGGCGACGTCATGTTCCACGGCAAGAACGACAACTACGGCGCTGCCGGCGACACGCTCAAGCAGAAACAGCTCTACCAGGGGCAGGGATATTTGCGTTACCAGTTCACCCCCGGCGCCAACGCTTTCGTCGGCCTGTCACAGACCTGGGGCGGTGAGACCCGAGTCAATGGCGTTGACAGCGACGACGAAGCTCGGCAACGAAAAATCAGCGTGGGTGGCAGTTACTTCATCCGCCCGAAGACGCAGGTGCTGGTGGCGCTCGGGCGCGATCTTGAGGTGGAAAATGGCTTCAAGGAAAGCGCCCGCATCAACGTTCGACTGTTGCAGGTGTTCTGAGCAAAAATCTCATTCAGGGCTACTCGATAACGCCTGGCGTTGAAACAACGCCGGGCATGAGGTGGCCAGGTGTAATCGAACAGCAGTTGCCCTCAATTGACGCGTAACCCGGTACTGATAACGGCTTACCGAAAGGTAGAGCGTTTTTTTATGCCTTGAAGAAAGTGCCTGGGGCATACTCGCAGCCCCCTCCTGGATACAGAACTGAGCCAATAGGATGCCCCTTCATGAGCCTTGATGTGTTCGCAATCATCATGCTGGGCGCTGCGTTGCACGCGACTTGGAATGCCGTGGTCAAGGGCGGTGACAACAAGCTGCTGACCACCTGCATGATCGCGTCCATTGCATCGCTGATCGCAGCGACGGTCATTCCGTTTCTGGAGTTGCCGGCCAAGGAAAGCTGGCCCTTCATCGGTGCGTCGGTGATTTTGCAGGTGGTGTATTTCGTGCTGGTCGCCTCGACTTACCGCATTTCCGACATGAGCCAGACCTACCCGATCATGCGCGGCACTGCGCCGTTGCTGGTGGCGACAGCGGGCGTAGGGCTGTTGTCCGAATCCTTGTCCTCATTCGCCTGGCTCGGTATTGCCATCATCTGCATCGGCATTTTGAGCATGGCTGCCGCCCCCAGCATCGGTCAGCGAAAAGGCATGCTCCTGGCGCTGGTCAACGCGGCAGTCATCGCCGGCTACACCCTTATCGACGGTGTGGGTGTGCGCAAATCCGGCGCGCCGGCGGCCTATACGCTGTGGATATTCCTGCTCACCGGCCTCGCGCTTGCCGTATGGGCATTTGCCGTCAGGCGGCGCGAATTCTGCCGCTATCTGGCGCGCCACTGGCGCCCAGGTGTTATCGGTGGCTTCGGCACCGTCGTGTCCTACGGCCTGGCACTTTGGGCAATGACGGCGGCACCGATCGCCACGGTTTCGGCGCTCAGGGAGACGTCGATCCTGTTTGGCGTGGTGATCTCGGCACTGGTGCTCAAAGAGCGGCTGACCGGCCGCCGCATCATGGCTGCGTGCATCATTGCCGGCGGGGCTATGGTATTGCGATTGGGCTGACGGGCAGGCCGCTTTTGACGCCCTCCCTTACCACTGTTAGTGTCCAGCCTCCCCCCACGCACGGAGTGCTTCACGGTGAAACTGGACATCTACCAAGTCGACGCCTTCAGCCAACATGCCTTCGGCGGCAACCCTGCCGCGGTGTGCCCGCTCACCGAGTGGCTGCCCGATGAGCAACTGCAGCATATCGCCGCCGAAAACAACCTCTCCGAAACCGCCTACTTCGTGCCCCGCGATGGCTTCTATGAGTTGCGCTGGTTTACCCCGCAAGTCGAAGTCGACCTGTGCGGCCATGCCACGCTGGCGACAGCGTGGGTGTTGATTCACGCGCTGGCGGATGCACCCCAGGTGCTGCGCTTTGCCACCCGCAGCGGCGAGCTACGGGTGACGCGCAAGGGTGATGAGCTGGCGATGGATTTCCCCGCCCGGCAACCACAGCGCTGCGAACCGCCCGCTGGAATGTTGAGTGCCCTGGGGATCGAGAGCGCCGACGTGTTCGGCACCGATGACTACATCGTGCTGGTGGACGACGAAGCCCAGGTCGCCGCGCTGACGCCTGACTTTTCGCGGCTCAAGGGCCTGCCCAAGCGCGGGATTGCAGTCACCGCCAAGAGCACACGGTTTGATTTCATTTCGCGCTGGTTCGGGCCGAATGTGGGGATCGATGAAGACCCGGTCACCGGTTCGGCGCATACCTCGCTGGCACCGTTCTGGGCCGAGCGCCTGGGCAAGTCGCACTTGACGGCCGAGCAAGGGGGCCAGCGCAAGGGCCAGTTGCACTGCGAGCTGCAGGGCGACCGCGTGATTATTTCCGGCAAGGCAGTGTTGTACATGCAAGGCACGATTTACCTGTAAACCGCAGCGCCCCAAGGACAACAGATCATTCGCACAATGAACGGAGTTCAGCACGTGTTTTCGATTTCCCGCCGCCAACTGTCACTCATGGCCGCAGCCCTGACCCTGGCTGCCTGCCACACCCCGGTCAACGACCAGCCACCGGCACCGGAGTTGGGCTCGGGCTATCGCACCGACCTCAGCACCCGCCATGCCGAGCGCCATATGGCCGCCGCCGCCAACCCGCTGGCGGCCGAGGCCGGCCGCGAGATGTTGCGCCAGGGCGGCTCGGCCATTGACGCCGCCATTGCGATGCAGGCGGTGTTGACCCTGGTGGAACCACAATCCTCCGGCATTGGCGGCGGTGCGTTCATCATGCTGTGGGACGGGAAAAACGTGCACGCCTATGACGGCCGGGAAACGGCTCCGGCCGGGGCGACCGAGCGGTTGTTCCTGAACGCCGACGGCACGCCGATGGCCTTCACCGACGCGCAGATCGGCGGGCGTTCGGTGGGCACGCCCGGGGTGCTGCGGGCCCTGGAAATGGCCCATAGGAAGACCGGCCGCCTGCAATGGGCCAAGCTGTTCGAGCCGGCGATTCGCTTGTCGGAGCAGGGCTTCGCGATTTCACCGCGCTTGCACAGCCTGATCGCCGCAGACCGCTTTATCCCGCAATCGCCGGAGATGGCGGCCTACTTTCTGAATGCCGACGGCACGCCAAAAGCCGCCGGTACACGGCTGAAAAACCCGGCGCTGGCCGCTGTGTTCAAGCGCATCGCCAAGGAAGGACCGGACGCCTTGTACCACGGGCCGATTGCCGATGAGATTGCGCGCAAGGTGCAGGGCAACCGTAATGCCGGCAGCCTGACTCAAGCCGACCTCAAGGGCTACGTCGCCAAGGAACGCGCGCCGTTGTGCACCGATTACAAACGCTGGAAAGTCTGCGGCATGCCGCCGCCGTCCTCAGGCGGGATTGCGGTCGCGCAGATGCTCGGCACATTGCAGGCCCTGGAAGCCCGCGACCCGCGCCTGGCCATCGCGCCGATGACACCGATAAAAAGCGCTTCGCCTGCCGGGCTTGAGCCCACGCCCGAGGCCGTGCACCTGATCGCCGAAGCCGGTCGCCTGGCCTTTGCCGACCGCGCGCTGTACGTGGCCGATGCGGACTTCACACCGGTGCCGGTGGCCGGCCTCGTGGCCCCGAACTACCTGGCACAGCGTGCCACGCTGATCGGCGAGCGCAGCATGGGCATCGCCAAGCCAGGCCGACCGGCCGGTATTCAAGTCGCGTATGCACCGGACCGTTCGCCGCTGCGCATCTCCACGTCACAAGTCGTCGCCGTAGATGACCTGGGCGGCGCCGTGTCGATGACCACCACGGTGGAAGCAGCGTTTGGCTCCCATGTAATGGTCCAGGGCTTTTTGCTCAATAACCAGATGACCGACTTCTCATTCATCCCCGAAGAAAACGGCCAGCCGGTCGCCAACCGCGTGCAACCCGGCAAACGCCCGCGCTCGGCGATGGCGCCGACCCTGGTGTTCGACCGCAAGAGCGGTGAATTGCTGGCTACGCTCGGTTCGCCGGGCGGCTCGCAAATCATCGAGTACGTGAGCAAATCCCTGGTGGCGCTGCTCGACTGGAACCTCGACCCGCAAGCCGCCATCGGCCTGCCCAATTTCGGCAGCCGCAATGGGGCTACCGAGTTGGAGGCCGGGTTGTTCAGCCCAGGCCTGAAGCAGGTATTGAAGGACAAGGGCCATGAGCTGAGCGAGATCGACATGACCAGCGGCATCCAGGCCATCGTGCTCAAGCGGGACGCCCAGGGTAAGGTGTCGCTCAGCGGCGGCGCCGACCCTCGGCGCGAAGGCGAGGCGATCGGCGACTGATTTTATTGAACGGAGGTAAGCCCTTGCATCAGGCTGAAAATCTCGCTGCCATCCCTGGCATCGACCACGGTTTCTGTTCGATCGACGACCCACGGCGCCCGGATGAAGTGTTCATCTGCAAGCAAGTGCACAGCGCCTCGGTGATTGAATGGCAGGCCGGCCAGGTGGCCAATACGATCGAGGCCGATGGTGTGTTGACGCACCACGCTCACTCGATCGCGGTGATCACCGCCGATTGCCTGCCCATTCTGTTCGCGTCGAAAACCGGCGAACGGGTGGCGGCAGTCCATGGCGGCTGGAAGGGGCTGCAACGCGGGATTATCGCCAACGTCATGCAGCGCTTTGCCGCCGAAGGGATTGCAGCCGACCAGCTGCAAGTAGCTATCGGCCCCTCGATCAAGCCGTGCTGTTATGAAGTGAGCGACGGGTTTATCGCCGAGTTCCAGAGTGACCAAGGGCACCTGTGGCAACACGCCCAGGCGCCGTGGAGCTACGTGCAACCGGCACCGCTGCGGTCCCCGCAAATCAGTCCGCCCCATGCAAGGCAAGCAGGCAGTGCGTGGTTTGACTTGAGCGGGTATGGGTTGTTGCTGCTGCAAGCGGCGGGTGTCAAGCGTGAGCAGATCGACGTGAGCGAGGTGTGTACCTACTGCACGTCGCCGACGTTTGCCAGCTACCGCAGAAGGACGCATCAGCCGGAGGAAGCGAAGACATTGATTTATTCGTGGATTGCTCGCACAGACTGATAGGAGAAGGCCTACAACACTCTTTCTCAAATCCTCTACATGTCTTCAGAGATTTACGGCAAGGGCGCTACGGAGAATATTCCAGCGCACATCCTGTACAAAATTGCGAAGGAGATGAACCATGCCTCTCACTGATAAACAACTGCAGGAACGTGACGCCAAACGCAATATCGGCGAAGAATTACTGAGCGCTGTTCAGGATGTTAAAGCAGGACGCTACGGCGCCATGCACCAGGTCGAAATCACTCAAGCTGCCGAAGCAAGAAGCAAGACAGGACTGTCGCAACCCAAATTTGCCGAGCTTTTGGGGGTTTCGGTAAGGACCCTTCAGGAGTGGGAACAGGGGCGTCGTTCCCCCTCCGGCGCAGCACGCTCACTGCTGCATATTGCGGCCATAAGGCCAGACGTTTTTCGGGAGGTCCTCAGTAAGGCCTGATGGCATTACTGGCCACTCCCTGAAGATCAACGGCTGATCTTCAACCCCTTCCGCCCCGCATGCCGCTCCAACGCCAGCTCGATCAACCGGCTCACCAGCTCGCTGTAGCTCATCCCCGCCGCCTGCCACAGCTTGGGGTACATGCTGATGCGGGTGAAGCCGGGCAGTGAGTTGATTTCGTTGATCAGCACTTCGCCGTCGTCGGTCAGGAACACATCGACCCGCGCCAACCCCGCGCAGCCCAACACCTCAAATGCCTCAAGGGCCAAGCGGCGAATCCGCTCACTGGCTGCATGGCTGATGTCCGCCGGCACCACCACCTGGGCCGCCTGGCCGTCGATGTATTTACTGTCGTAGGAGTAGAAACCGCTGTTCACCACGATCTCGCCGCAGCCGCTGGCCACAGGGTTTTCGTTGCCCAGCACGGCGCATTCGATTTCGCGGCCCTGGACCGCCGACTCCACCAGCACCTTTTGATCAAAACCCAGGGCCAGTTCAACCGCGGCGTGGTACTCAGCCTCGTTGCCAACCTTGCTCACACCCACCGAAGAACCCTGGTTGGCCGGTTTGACGAACATCGGCAGGCCGAGTTTATTCACCGCTGTTTCAAAGGAAGTACGCGCGGCGTTGCTGCGGGTCAGGGTGATGAACGGCGTCACGGCAATGCCTGCGTCGCGCAGCAGGCGTTTGCTGATGTCCTTGTCCATGCACACCGCCGAGCCGAGCACGTCGGAACCGACGAAAGGCAGGTCAGCCATGCGCAACAGGCCTTGCAGGCAGCCGTCTTCGCCGAGGGTGCCGTGGACGATGGGAAAGATCACGTCGATGTGTGCCAGCAGGCCGTTACCGGAGGTTTCCACCACCTGCTGGCTGGCCTTGCCGGGTACCACCGCCAGTTCGCGGTTGGATTGGTTGAGTGCGATGAGTGCCGGGTTTTCCTGGTTGATCAGGAAGTTCGAGGTGTCGTTGAGGTGCCAGTGGCCGGCCTTGTCGATGCCGATCAAAACCGGCTCGAAGCGGGTGCGGTCGAGTGCATCGACAATATTGCGCGCCGACTGCAACGAGACCTCGTGCTCGGCCGAACGGCCACCAAAAATAATCCCTACCCGCACCTTGCTCATGACCCGGCCTCACTGTTGAAAGTAAGGCTTCTTACCACGGACGGTCAGCGATTCGCTACCAGGTGTGCGCCGAACAACACGTAGCAACCGCCGGCAAAACGGTCGAGCCATTTGCGCGAGCGGCTGTAGAGGTTGGCCATGTGCGCACTGGAAAACACCAGGGCCACGCAGGAATACCAGCTGAACGACAGGGTGGCCATGGTGATCACCGCCAGGGTCAGCAGCATCGGCGACGGCGACGGCGGCATGGTGGAGGCGAAGATGGTGGCGACGAACAACGCGGCCTTGGGGTTGGACAGGTTGCCCAGCAACCCCAGGCGCCAGGCGGAAAACAACGAGCGGCGCGCTTCGTCCGGCAACAGGCTCTGGCCCATCGCCGGTGCCGAGCGCTTGAACAGTTTCAGCCCCAGGTAAATCAGGTAGCAGCCGCCGATGATCTTGAACGCCAGGTACAACATGGGCGCGGCGGTAAACAGCGACTTGATGCCCAGCCCACCCGCCAGCCCCCACATGATCGTGCCAGTGGACACGCCCGCCGAAGCCACCACGCCATGGCGGCGCGAACAACTGGCAGCCAACTGTGCGGTGTTGAAGAAGTTGGGACCCGGCGTCACCACCGCCACCGTCCACAGCAGGGCCAGCGAGACCAGAGGCGCCACATAGGTGGGGTTGATAAATTCCATGGGGCGGCTCCATCAGCGCAGGGCACGAGCAGGGAGCATAGACCTCGCCCGCCGCCTGCACAATCGTACAAGACCCCGGCAGACAAGGGATGCAGACTGGGTTAACGTGTTTCCACCTCTTTTTGTGACAAGCCACCATGGGCAAACCGACCCGCAACTTCGACTGGCTGCACCGTGCCCCCCATGCCAGCGGCCTGGACCGTATCGAGGCGTACTTCGCCGGTTTCGCCTTCGACCCCCATCGCCATGACACCTATGCCATCGGGCGTACCTTGTCTGGCGTACAGAGTTTTCACTACCGCGGCGACATGATCCACAGCCTGCCCGGCACGACCATGGTGCTTCATCCCGATGAGACCCACGACGGCCACGCCGGCAGTGAGGAAGGTTTCAAGTACCGGATGATTTACGTGGAGCCGTCGCTGATCCAGCAGATCCTTGGCGGCAAGCCATTGCCGTTTATCCCCGGAGGCTTGTCCACTGACCCCAGGCTGTTCCGCGCCAGCGATGTGCTGCTGCAAAACCTGGATAACCCCATCGACCCATTGCAGGAACAGGACGCGATGTTCGACCTGGCCCACGCGCTGAGCAACGCCGCGGGCGCCATCGTCAGCCGCAAGGCGTTCGATTACGTCGCCGCCGAGCGCGCCCGGGAGTTTATCCACAGCGCCCTGGGCCGCAGCATCACCCTGGACGAAATGGCCGACCACGCCGGCCGCGACCGCTGGGCATTGTCGCGGGACTTTCGCGCGCTGTTCGGCACCAGCCCCTATCGCTACCTGACGATGCGCCGTCTGGACCTGGTGCGCAGTCTGCTGGCACAGGGGCAGTCGCTGGTGGACGCGGCGCTGACCGCCGGCTTCACCGACCAGAGCCACATGACCCGGCAATTTCGCAGCACCTACGGTATGCCGCCGTCGCGATGGGTGAAGATGCTCGGGCGTTGAGTACGCTTATAGCGAATGCCCATCGATGGGCTCGCCGATGCTCAGGAAATGACCACCCGCTACATGGTGCAAGGTGCGTAACTGATCATACCCTTCAAAGTGCCAGCGGCCTTCGCTGAACACACGTTCGTCGGCATAGGCTGCGACCACTTCGCCGAGGAACAGGTCATAGGCCTGCTGGTTGTGGGGCTCGGGGAGCAAGCGGCATTCCAGCCAGGCTACACAGCCTTCCAGCAACGGCGCCTGCGTGTGTTCACCGTTGAAGGTTTGCAGGCCATAAGCGGCGAACTTGTCACGCTCGGTGCCGGTGGTATTGCCGACCGTCTGCACGAGGTCGACCTGGGCCACACAGGGCACCTGCAGCACGAAGCTGCCGGCACCTTCCAGCAATTGGCGAGTCCAGGTGGCCTTGTCCAGCACCACGGCGACTTTCGGCGGTTCGAAATCCAGCGGCATGGCCCAGGCGGCCGCCATGATATTGCGCTGGCCGTTGTGGGCCGCACTCACCAGCACGGTTGGCCCGTGGTTGAGCAAACGATAGGCCTTGGGCAACGGAACGGGGCGGCAGTGGGTAGGGCTCATGGAGGATCGGCTCTTCAAACGAAAAAACCTACGATACCTCAAGCATCAGCCCTATGGATCAGCTCGACAGTTGGTTAGCGAATTGTCCTACGGCGCTGACCACCTTCTGTGCGCCGTCCTGGATCTCCACGATCACCGTGCCCGCTTCCGCCGCCAGGGCCAGGCCTTGCTCGGCTTGCAGGCGGCCGTCGGTCATCAGGGCCACCGCGTCGCGGGCCATATCCTGGTTCTGACGCACCACACCAACAATTTCCTCGGTGGCTTTGCTGGTCCGTGATGCCAACTGGCGCACCTCATCGGCCACCACCGCAAAGCCCCGGCCTTGCTCGCCGGCACGTGCCGCTTCGATGGCCGCGTTGAGCGCCAGCAAATTGGTCTGTTCGGCAATGCCGCTGATGGTCTTGACGATGGTGCCGATCACTTGGGATTGCGCGTTCAGTGCCTCGATGCCTTCACCCGCCGCCTGCATGTGCGTGGCCAGGTCGCGCATCACCTCCACCGCCTGCGTCACCACGGTGGTACCGCGCTGGGCGCTGTCGTCGGTATGCAACGAGGTGCTGTAGGCAATGTTCGCGGCCTCGGCGACGGCTTGCTCCCGATTGACCTGATCGGTAATCACCGTGGCGAACTTGACCACTTTGTACAAACGATCATTGGCGTCCAGCACCGGATTGTAGGTGGCTTCCAGCCACACCACGCGGCCATGGCTGTCCACACGCTTGAAGCGCGCTGCGACGAATTCTCCGGCGTTCAGGCGTTTCCAGAAATGCTGGTACTCGGCGCTGTTGTACTCCTGCGGCTCACAGAAGATACGGTGATGCTTGCCCTGGATCTGCGCCAGGCTGTAGCCCATGCCGCTGAGGAAACGGTCGTTCGCGGTCAGCACGTGCCCATCCAGGTCAAACTCGATCACGGCGGTGGAACGCACCAGCGCGGTGATCAGGTTTTCATGCTCGCGCGACGCTTCGATGGTGCGGGTGAGGTCGCTGGAGTAAATCGAAAAATGCTTGATGCGCCCATCGGAACTGCGCACCGGCTGCACAATCGAGCGCAACCAGGCTTCCTGCCCGTTACCGCGCATCAGGCGTACGGCGCCGGCGAAATGCTCACCGCGCAGCAGGGCGTTCTTGAAGCGCTGCTGGAATTCGTCCTGGCGCACATGGGCGGGCACCAGGTCTTCGATGGGGCGCCCCAGCAGCGTGGAACTCTGGTAGACCAGTTCCTGCAGAAAGTTGGCATTGGCCCATTCAACCCGACCTTCTGCGTCCAGCGTCAGGCAGAGCATTTCGCTTTCCAGGCTCTCCCTGACCTGTTGCAAGCTGGACAGTTCTTCGCGAAGAGCGGACAGCTCCTGCTTCAAGCGGGTGTTAAACATAGGGCACCGAGGTCGATGGGAGAGAAGTATCAGATCTGCATCGGCCCTATGGGCTGTTTCTGAAGCGAACTCAGGCGCTACACCCCACTCTTTTTTTGACGCCATTAACTGCCGTTATTTCGGCACACGCCCATGACTTGGTACTCCAACGTGGTGAGCTTGCCGCTGGAGTCTTCATAGGTCATGCGCGAAGGCACGGTATTGCACGCGCGGATCGGCGGCGTCACGTTGACCACCTTGGCAATGTCCAGGTCCATGCCATAGCGATACACCTGGACCTGGGGCGCCGGCTTACCGTTTCTCTCGGCGTAGGCGGCCATGGCTTTTTCATTGCGTTCCATCATCAGGGCAAAGGTCCGGTCCCCCCCGCCTTCGGCCAATGCGCCGAATGACAGGACGGCCGTTAGTACACCCACGCCTGCGGTAGAAAAGTTCATCACCTGTTCCTCGACTGAAAGTTCAGTGCCGAGACTAACGAACGAACCCTGACGCGATGTTCACCAGAACATTACTTATTTGTTAGGTGGCGACGAGCTTCCAGAATTGTAATGTTCACGCCACCCAATCGTTATCCACGGTTTGCAACTATCAGCCCGGGCCAGATCAATAAGAACGCCCGCCTCCATAAGAAGCTGATAACTGCCAACACCGAGGAGCGAAACATGCGGATCCGTTATTACACCCTTCCCCTTTCACTGATCGCCACATTGCCCCTGGCAGCCGTGGCCGCGGAAGACAAACCTGAAGGGTTTATCGAAGGCAGCAGCGTGAACGTGCTGGCGCGCAATTTTTACTTCAACCGTGATGACCGCAAGGGCCAATCCAGCCCCACCGGTAATGGCTATTCCGAAGCCTGGGCCCAGGGACTGATCGGTCAATTCGAATCCGGTTTTACCCAGGGCACCGTGGGGTTTGGCCTGGACGCCTTCGCCATGGTCGGCGTGAAGCTCGACTCGGGCACCGGCCGCAGCGGCGGCAAGGGCTCGTTCGGCGTGCTGCCGGTGGACAGCAACAACCATCCTGAAGACAACTACAGCAAGGTCGGCGGCGCGGCGAAACTGCGGGTATTGGACACGGTGATCAAGGCCGGCGACGTGTTCCCGCTGACCCCCGTGGTGGCCTACGGCGATTCGCGGGTGTTGCCGGAAAGCTTCCGTGGCGTGACCCTGCAGAACACCAGCCTGGAAGGCCTGACCTTGCAGGGCGGGCGTCTGAGCGGCATGAGCCAACCCAACGAAAGCGGCATGAACAAGGGCTTTGCGACGTTTTACGCAGGCCCCGTGGACTCGCCCTGGATCGGCTATGCCGGTGGTGATTACCAACTCAACAAACACCTGAGCCTGAGCCTGTACAGCAGCCGCCTGAAGGACGCCTGGGACCAGTACTACGTGGGCAGCGCCGCCAGTTACCCGCTGAACGAAGACGTTTCGCTGTTCGGCGACATCAACTACTACAAGGCCGTGGACGAAGGCAAAAAACTGCTGGGTGAATTCGATAACAGCATCTGGAGCGCCCGGCTCGGCGTGAAGGTGGGCGCCCACAGCCTGGCCGTTTCGCACCAGCGCAACAACGGCGATGACGACTTCGATTACCTGCGCCAGTCGGACTCGATCTTCCTCAACAACTCGATCCAGTACAGCGACTTCAACTCGCCCAAGGAGCGCTCGTGGATGCTGCGCTACGACCTGGACATGCAGCCATTCGGCATTCCCGGCCTGTCGTTCATGACCCGCTACGGCAAGGGCACCGGCGCCGACTACAGCAACGCCAACGCGGTGTATATGCGCCGCGATGCCGCCGGCGATCCGCTCACCGACCAACGCCGCTGGGAGCGGGATATCGAAGCCAAGTACGTGGTGCAAAGCGGCAACTTGAAGGACTTATCGCTGCGACTGCGCCAGGCCACCGTGCGCTCAAGTTCATTCGAGTCCGACCTTGAAGAAGTCCGCGTCATTATCGAATACCCACTGGCGGTGCTTTAAGACGCGCTTACATTCACTTGCCGATGCCCTACATCTGTTCACAGGTTGAAGTCTGTCAGAACTGTAATATCGGCCTCACCTTCTCGTTAAGTTGCGCTTTTTATACTGCGCATCGAACACTTCTCATCTCTGCGGCTTTTGTGTAGCTCCTTTGGAACAGAGATGAATTTTATACGCCCCAGCCGGGGCGTTTTTTTTGCGTGCCCGGTCAGTGACGAATCGTCGCACCGGCCTGACGCGGCTTGACCCTAAAGCTACTCCAGGCTTCAGAGTTTTCCTACAGCCCATTCAAGCCTCTATGAGGCCATCTCCTTTCGTTTTCCTTGAAGGTAAATCCCCATGCGTATCCTTGTGGTTGAGGACGAGCAGAAAACCGCCGATTACTTGCAGCAAGGCCTGACCGAAAGTGGCTACGTCGTCGATTGCGCCGCCAGCGGCATCGACGGCCTGCACCTGGCCCGGCAGCACACCTACGAACTGGTGATCCTCGACGTGAACCTGCCCAACACCGACGGCTGGGAGGTACTGGAACAACTGCGCCGGGACGGCAACCAGCGCGTGATGATGCTGACCGCGCGCGGCCGCCTGGCCGACAAGATCAAGGGCCTGGACATGGGCGCCGACGATTACCTGGTCAAACCCTTCGAGTTCCCCGAACTGCTGGCCCGTGTGCGCACCTTGCTGCGCCGTAGCGAACATATCCCGCTGCCGGATGTGCTGCGCGTCGCGGACCTGGAGCTGGACCCGCGTCGCCATCGCGCCTATCGTGGCAGCCGGCGCATCGACCTGACCACCAAGGAATTCGCCCTGCTGCATGTGTTGATGCGCCAGGCCGGCGAGGTAATGACCCGCACGCAGATCATCTCGCTGGTGTGGGACATGAACTTCGACTGCGACACCAACGTGGTCGAGGTCTCCATCAGCCGCCTGCGCGGCAAGGTCGATGACCAGAGCGAGGTCAAATTGATCCACACCATTCGCGGCGTGGGTTATGTGCTGGAGGCGCGCCAATGAGGACCAGCAGCCTGTCGATGCGCCTGGGGCTGACGGTCAGCCTCATGGGCGCCGGGCTGGTGGTGCTGTTGGCGACCCTGGCCTACCTGGCCTTGACCCATGAGCTGGAAAAGCTCGCGCGCAAGGGCCTGGAAAGCAAGATGGAACAGCTCCAGCACAGCCTAGCGCTGGGCCTGGACACCCACGCAATCAAAGCCCGCCCCCACTCGTTGCTGGACCTGGTGATGGGCCATGACAATTTCTACCTGACCATCGTCGGCACCGCACCCGATAACGCGGTGCTGCTCAGTGTCGGCGCCAAACCCCAGGAACCGTTGCTGACCGACTTCTCCCCTCGGGAAACCCTCGGTTACCTCAACTGGCAAGACCAGGACGGCAACCAGGTACTCAGTGCCTCCAGCCTGATGCGCCTGGCCAGCGGCGAGCGCGTACGGGTGTTGCTGTCGCTGGACCGCAGGGATGACCAGGCCCTGCTCAGTGCCTACCTGCGCGCCACCCTCATCGCCCTGCCGATGCTGCTGGTCCTGATCGGCATGGGCGCCTGGTGGCTGGTGCAGCGTGGGTTGGCGCCGTTGAAGCAGTTCAGCCATGTCGCGGCCCAGGTGACGACCCAGGACCTGACCCACCGTTTATCCATCGACAACCTGCCCCAGGAGCTGGGCGAGTTGGCGCAAAGCATCAACGTAATGCTGCGTCGCCTGGACGCCGGTGTGCAGCAGTTGTCGCAGTTCTCCGACGACCTCGCCCACGAGCTGCGTGCGCCGCTGACCAACCTGATGGGCAAGGCCCAGGTGACCCTGTCCCGCGAACGGCCCTCGGAGGAATACAAGGCGGGGCTGGAATCCTGCACCGAGGAAATGGAACGCCTGTCGCGCATCGTCTCCGACATGCTGTTCCTGGCCCAGGTCAGCCATCCGGCGGCGCGGGCCGGGTTTGGCCCGGTGTCATTGGGTGAAGAAGCACAACGGGTGATGGCGCTGTTCGCCCTCAGCGCCGAAGACAAACACGTGGCCCTCAACCTGCGCGGCGACGCCTGGGTGACGGGCGATCGCCTGATGATCCAGCGGGCGATTTCCAACCTGCTGTCCAATGCCATCCGCCATACGCCCGAAGGCTCCAGCGTGCTGCTGCTGGTGGAGACCTACGACCAGAGCGTGGCGTTGTCGGTGGGCAACCCCGGGCGTGGCATCGAAGCGCACCACCTGCCGCATCTGTTCGAACGCTTCTACCGCGCCGACAGCAGCCGTACCCGCGCCGAAGGTGGCACGGGGCTGGGGCTGGCCATTGTGCAGTCGATCATGCAGCTGCATCAGGGGCACACCGACGTCAGCAGCCAGCCAGGCCGGTTTACACGGTTCAGCCTGGTGTTTCCTCTGCGCCTGAAAACAACGCAGGTCTAGGGTGGGAGGGGGCTTGCCCCCGATAGCAGTGTGTCAGCTGACACATGTATCAACTGACCCACCGCTATCGGGGGCAAGCCCCCTCCCACATTGTTTTGCGGTGTTTTTAAAGAACTCAGGCAGCCTCCTCTTCACGGCGATGGGCCCACTGGTACAACGCCGGCAGCACCAGCAAGGTCAGCAAGGTAGAAGAAATGATCCCGCCGATCACCACCGTCGCCAACGGACGCTGCACTTCGGCGCCGGTGCCGGTGGCCAGGGCCATGGGGATAAACCCCAGGGAGGCCACCAGCGCGGTCATCAATACCGGGCGCAGGCGGGTCAGCGCGCCCTCGTGGATAGCCACCGACAGCGAGCGTCCTTCCTCGCGCAGGTTGCGGATGAAGGCAATCATCACCAGGCCGTTGAGCACCGCCACGCCGGACAAGGCGATAAAGCCCACGCCTGCCGAGATCGACAGCGGAATATCGCGCATCCACAGCGCCATGATCCCGCCGGTCAACGCGAACGGAATCCCGGTAAACACCAGCAGCCCGTCCTTGAGGTTGTTGAACATCATGAACAGCAACCCGAACACCAGCAGCAACGCCACCGGCACCACGATCTGCAAACGCTCGGCGGCTTCCTTCAACTGTTCGAACTGGCCGCCCCAGGTGGTCCAGTAACCCGCTGGCACTTTCACCTGCGCCGTGATCGCCGCCTCGGCCTCTTCCACGAACGATCCCATATCCCGCCCGCGCACGTTGGCACTGACGATCACCAGACGCTTGCCGTTCTCGCGGCTGATCTGGTTCGGGCCGAGCACCAGGTCCAGGCTGGCGACCTGGGACAACGCAATGAACCCCAACTGCCCCGCCGCATTCCCGGCCAGCGCCGGCACCGGAATCAGCAGCCGCGACAAGCCGTCGATATCAGTACGCAGCGCGTCGGACAAGCGCACAACCATGTCGAAACGCCGGTCACCTTCATACAGGGTACCGGCCTGGCGCCCACCGACGGCGACGGCAATGGTGTCCTGCACATCGCCGACATTCAGGCCAAAGCGCGCGGCCTTGTCACGGTCGATATTGATGGTCAGCACCGGCAGGCCGGACGTCTGTTCGACCTTCACTTCCGAAGCGCCATCGAGGCCTTGCAGGGTCTCGGCAATGTCTGCGGCGGTGGTGTTGAGCACCGCCATGTCGTCGCCGAATACCTTCACCGCCACATCACTGCGCACCCCGGAAATCAGCTCGTTGAAACGCAGCTGGATCGGTTGCGACAACTCGTACGCACTGCCCGGCACAATCGCACTGGCGCGCTGGATATCGGCGATCAGGGTGTCGCGGGATTTATTCGGGTCCGGCCATTGCGCCTTCGGTTTAAGCATCACGTAGCTGTCGGAAATATTCGGCGGCATCGGGTCGGAGGCGATTTCCGCCGTACCGGTACGGGCGAATACCCGCTCGATTTCCGGCACCTGGGCCATCAAGGTTTTTTCCAGCTGCTGCTGCATCTGCACCGATTGCGTCAGGCTGGTGCCGGGCACGCGCAGGGCCTGTTGGGCGAAGTCGCCCTCGCTGAGGCTGGGGATAAACTCACTGCCCATGCGGCTGGCCACCACGCCCGACGCAACAATGGTCAGCACGGCCAGGCCGAACACCAGTGGCCGGCGCGCCATCACCCAATCCAACACCGGCCCATAGGCCCGGCGCGCGGTACGCATCACCAGGTTTTCTTCTTCCTTGACCTTGCCGGTGACGAACAGCGCAATCGCCGCCGGTACGAAGGTCACTGACAAAATCATCGCCCCCAGCAGCGCGATCACCACGGTGAACGCCATGGGGTGGAACATCTTCCCGGCCACACCGGTGAGGGCGAAGATCGGCAGGTAAACGACCATGATGATCAGCTGCCCGAAGATCAGTGCACGCCGCGCTTCCTTGGCCGCCGCGAACACCTCGTGCAGGCGCTCGCTGCGGGTCAGCAGGCGGCCATGGCGCTGCTGGGCATGGGCCAGGCGGCGGATAGCGTTCTCGACGATCACCACCGCGCCGTCGACGATAATGCCGAAGTCCAGCGCGCCGAGGCTCATCAGGTTGGCGCTGACTTTGTGGGTGAACATGCCGGTAAAGGTGAACAACATCGCCAGGGGAATCACCATCGCGGTGATCAGCGCCGCGCGGATATTGCCGAGGAACAGGAACAGCACCGCGACCACCAGCAGCGCACCCTCGAAGAGGTTTTTCTTCACCGTGGCAATGGCTTTTTCGACAAGGTTGGTGCGGTCGTAGACGGTCACCGCCACCACGCCTTCGGGCAGCGAACGGTTGATTTGTTCGAGCCTGGAAGCCACCGCCTGGGACACCGTGCGGCTGTTTTCTCCGATCAACATAAACACCGTGCCCAGCACCACTTCACGGCCGTTTTCCGTGGCGGCGCCGGTCCGCAGTTCACGGCCGATCTCGACCTGGGCGACATTGCGCACGCGGATCGGCGTGCCGTCGGACGTGGTGATGACGATATTGGCGATGTCGTCGATGGACGCCACCTGCCCCGGCGCGCGGATCAACAATTGCTCGCCGCTGCGCTCGATGTACCCGGCGCCGACGTTGGCGTTGTTGCGCTCCAGTGCCGTGACCAGATCGTTCAAGGTCAGGTTGTAGGCCGCCAGGCGCTTGGGGTCGGGGGCGATCTGGTATTCCTTGGCGAAGCCGCCGATGGTGTTGATCTCGGCCACACCGGGCACGTTGCGCAGTTGCGGCTTGATGATCCAGTCCTGGATCACCCGCAGGTCGGTCGGCGTGTAGGGCGTGCCGTCGTCCTTGCGGGCGCCCTCTTCAGCCTCCACGGTCCACAGGAAAATCTCCCCGAGGCCGGTGGAAATCGGCCCCATCGCCGTTTCAATCCCCACAGGCAATTGCTCGCGGGCAACCTGCAGGCGCTCGTTGACCAACTGGCGGGCGAAGAACAGGTCGGTGCCGTCCTTGAAGATCACCGTCACCTGGGACAAACCGGAGCGTGACAGCGAACGGGTCTGCTGCAGGCCCGGCAAGCCGGCCATCGCGGTTTCGATGGGAAAGGTAATGCGCTGCTCGGTCTCCAGCGGCGAAAAACCGGCCGCCGCCGAGTTGATCTGCACCTGCACATTGGTGATGTCGGGCACCGCGTCGATGGGCAGTTTCTGATAGCTGGCAATGCCGACACCGGCCATCAACAGCACCGCCAGCAGCACGATGATGCGCTGCTCGATGGCGAATTGGATAAGGCGCTCAAACATGGGAAATCACTCGCAGGATCAATGGGCGTGCTCGGCCGAGCCCTTGCCCAATTCGGACTTGAGGATGAAGCTGCCGGTGGTGGCCACCTGGGCTCCGGCCTCCAGGCCCTGGCGCACTTCGACGTAGCCGTTTTCACTGGCGCCAAGCTCAAGATGGCGGGTGATAAAACCGTCTGGGGTGCGTACGAAGACCGAGGGTTTTTCCTCGACGGTCTGGATCGCCGTTTGCGGCACGGTGACCTTGGCCTGGTAAGTGTCGGTGGCCAGTTGCACGGTGACGAACAGTCCAGGGCGCCAGGCGTCGTCGGGGTTGGGCACCGTCACACGTACGGTGGCGGTGCGCGTTTGCTCGCCGAGCAAATTGCCGACATAGGCCACGGTGCCCAGCACGTCGGTGCCCATTTCCGTGGAGCTGACTTTCACCGGTTTGCCGAGCCGGACCTTGTTCAAATCCTTGGGAAATACGCCGAAGGTGACCCACACCTGGGACAGGTCAGACAGCGTGAAGGCGTTACTGGTCTCGCTCACCACCTCGCCGACACCGAGGTGCTTTTCCACCACCACGCCCGCGAACGGCGCACGCAGTTCGTAACGATTGCCGCCGGCCAATACCGTGTTGCCGCTGAGCGCGGTCATTTTTTGGCGGGCATTGTTCAGCGCGATTTCGGCTTCTTGCAGGGTTTGGCGCGCCAGCAGGTAATCCTGCTCGGCGGAGATTTTGTCCTGCCACAACTGGCGTTCACGCTGGAAGGTGATACGCGCCAGTTCAACCCGACGCTCGCTGGCCGCCAGCTCACTGCGCTGGTCGGAAATCTGCTGGCTGGCGATCACCGCGAGCAGCTCGCCCTTCTTCACCGCCTGGCCAAGATTGACCTTCACCGACTCCACCACACCGGCCGCGCGGGGGACGATATGCGAGGTACGGTCTTCGTCGAAACGCACCTCCCCTGGCAGCGTAAGCAATGTGCTGATCGACCGGGGTCGGGCCTCGGCGAGCTCGATGCCGGCGGCCTGGATTTGTTGTTCAGTCAGCTCGAGGGTGCCTTCTTCTTCCTCGGCGTTGGCCACGCCGGACAGCATCAGGCCCAAGGCGACGGCAAGCGCCACGCCGTGTCGTTTATTCATAAGGCACTCCAGAAAAAATCAAAACCGGGCGAGGTCGCCGTAAATCCGTTCGATGCGCAGCCAGGCATCGGTGGCCTGGGCGGTGGCCGCAAGGTATTGGGTGCGCGCCGCGATCAGGGTGCGCTGGGCGTCGAGCACGTCGAGGAAGTTGAACTTGCCCATCTCGAAGCCGCGGGTGGCGCTGTCCACCGCGCGTTGGGCGGCGGGCAGAATCTGCTGGTTGAATGCGCGCACTTCGCTGTTCGCGGTTTGCCACAGGTCCAGGGCCTGGCGCGTTTCGGTACGCAGGCGCAATTCGGCAGCGTTGCGCAGGTCGCGGGCCTGATCGGCACGGCGCGTGGCGGCGAGCACGTTGCCCTGGTTGCGGTTAAACAACGGAATCGGCATCGACACGCCGACCAGGTTCACCCGCTCGCGCACACTGGCGTCGTACTGACTGCCAATGGACACATCCAGGTCGGGAATACGCTGGGCTTTTTCCAGGCCCACGCTGGCTTCGTTCTGCACAATCTGCAGTTCGGCCAGGCGCAGTTCGGCGGTCTGTTCAAGGCGCGCCAACAGGTGCGTGGCGGACGGCAACGGCGGTGTGGAGTGGCTTGGCGTGGCGACGGCCTGGAAGTCGGTCGCCGCGCTGCCGGTACTGGCGGCCAGGCGACGATAGGCGTCGGTGAGGCCCATGTGTGCGCGGTTGAGTTCGAGGCGAATCTCCGACAACTGCACCTGGGCACGCGTGGCTTCCACCGGTGAGGATTTGCCGGCAGTCACGCGGCCGTTGGCGACCACCAGCCCGCGCTCGGCCAAGGCCAGGGAACGCTGGGCCAGGTCGAGACGTTCCTGGGCGCGCAGGGCGCCGTAATAGCCCTCGATCACCTCGGCGCGCAACGTATTGCGGCGCTGTTCCAAGGCCAGTGCGGCGGCGTCCTGGGCACGCGTCGCCACGTCAATGCGGGCACCGCGCTTGCCGCCCAGTTCCAGGGTTTGGCTGAGCTTGAGGGTGGTGGTGCGCGTATCGCGACGAGTGTCTTCGGCATCCCAGGACGCCACCGGATTGGGGATCAGCCCGGCCTGCTGGCGACCGCCCGCGGCGATCTCGATGTCCCATTGCGCGGCCGCCAGGTCGGGGTTGTTGGCGAAGGCGGTTTGCAGGGCCGCGTCGAGGGTGAGGGTTTGTGCCTGGGCAATGCTGGCAGCGCCCCACAACAGCGTCGCCCCCACCAGCTTTCTAACGGAAATTGCCATAACGAGAGTTCCACGCCCATAAAGTAAAAGCCGGGAGAATGTAGCGTTCGCGACTTATCAGAGCGGTGGAGCAAAGATTACAAATCCGACAGCAATGGCTCTACGGCGGGCGTTATCAGGTATGCTTTTGGGGCAGGAAATAAAAAGAAACAATTTTCCCAACCTGTTCGATAAGGAGTCCCGCCTTGGCGTTATCGACTGCCGCGTGGATGGTTCACGACACCCGTCTCATGCTCTGCGTACTGCTGGCCATCGCCAGCATCATCGTGCTGATCAGCGCGACCAAGTTGCCGCCGTTCCTGTCGATCCTGATCGGCACCTTTATCGCCGGGGTCGGCGCCGGGCTGCCAGCGGAAGAGGTGGCCAAGGCCTTCAGCAAGGGCGCCGGGGCGATCCTCGGTGAGGCCGGGATCATCATTGCCCTGGGCTCGATGCTGGGTGCGCTGATGGCGGAATCCGGCGCGGCCGACCGCATCGCCACCACCCTGCTCGGGCTGGGCAAGGGCAAGTCGTTGCCATGGGTGATGGCGCTGGTGGCGATGGTGATCGGCCTGCCGCTGTTCTTCGAAGTAGGCCTGGTGATGATGGTGCCAATCATCTTTGTGATGGCCAAACGTTCGAACCAGCCGCTGTTGAAAATCGCCATCCCGGCGCTGGCGGGCATGACCACCTTGCACGCCTTGATGCCACCGCACCCGGGGCCGCTGATTGCGGTGGGCGCGTTGCACGCCGACCTGGGCCTGACCATGTTGCTGGGCTTTTGCCTGGCGGTGCCGGCGGTGATCCTCGCCGGGCCGCTCTATGGCAACTGGCTGTCCAAACGCCTGCATGTGGATGAGCCGGCCGACATCGGCGCGCTGTTCAGCGCCCCGCCCAAGGCCCCGCGCCAGCCGAGCTTTGGCGTGTCATTGCTGATCATTCTGTTACCGGTGATTCTGATGCTCGGCAGCACCTTGGCCAAAGTCGCGCTGCCAGCGGAAAGCAGCGTGGGCCTGACCCTGAAATTCCTCGGCGAACCGCTGATCGCCCTGGGCCTGGCGGTGATCGCCGCCGTGATCTGCCTGGGCTGGGCCGCCGGGATGCCGCGCGCTGAGGTCGGCAACACCCTGCGCAAGGCCCTCGCGCCCATCGCCGTGTTGCTGCTGACCATCGGCGCCGGCGGCGGCCTCAAGCAAACCTTACTGGATGCCGGCGTCAGCCAAACCATCAGCAAAGTCGCCGAAGGCGCGCACATGCCGTACCTGCTGCTGGCCTGGTTGATCGCCGTGGCGCTGCGCCAGGCCACCGGCTCGGCCACGGTCGCCACCACCACGACCGCCGGCATCCTCGCACCGATGATGGCCGGGTTGGCGGCGACGCAAAGCTCACTGGTGGCGCTGGCGATCGGCGCCGGTTCGGTGTTCTTCTGCCACGTCAACGATGCGGGGTTCTGGATGGTGCGCGAGTACTTTGGCTTGCAGCTGAAGCAGACGATTTGGGTGTGGTCGGTGTTGCAGACGATTGTTTCGGTCGTCGGCCTGATCGGTACCCTGCTGCTCTGGCACTTTTTGACCTGAGTTTCATCCAACCAGGGTGTGGCGCTTGCCAAACAGCGCCACACACACCACCCCCACCGCGCCCATCACCACGCAATACCCCACGCAAATCCACGGGCTGGTCGGCATCAGCGCGATCAGCATCAGCGGCGTGGTACTCGCCCACAGTGCGTAAGCGATGTTGTAGGTGAAGGAAATACCCGACACCCGCACCTGCGCCGGAAACAGGCCGACCATCACCGACGGCACCGCGCCCACCACCCCGCAACTCAAGCCCGCCAGCGCGTACGCCGCGCCAAGCCAGATGCCGCCGCTGATCAGGCTGGCGTACAGCAGGAAAATACCCACCGGCAGCAGCAGGCTGTAGACCAGCACCGCGCGCCAGGCACCGATGCGGTCCACCAGCAGGCCGGCGAGGACGCAGCCGATGTTCAGGAAGACGATGCCCAGGGCGCTCAAGGCAAAGGTGTGGCTGGGGCTCATGCCGAAGGTTTTCTGCATCATGGTCGGGGTGATGACCACCAATACCACTACGGCGGAGGTGAGCACGCAGGTGAGGATCATCGCCGGCAACAGTACGGCGCGATGGTCACGCAGTACGGTGCGCAGCGGCAGTTCGGCGGCGGCCTGGCGGCGGGCCTGCATTTCGAGGAAGACCGGGGTTTCGCTGAGCCAGCGCCGCAGCCACACGCCGATCACGCCGAACACACCGCCAAGCAGGAAGGGGAAGCGCCAGGCATAGTCGAGGATTTCGGCCGGGGTGAAGACCTGCGCCAGCAGCGTGGCGGTGAGGGCGCCGAGCAGGTAGCCGAAGGTCAGGCCGGCTTGCAGGAAGCCCAGGGCATAGCCACGATGGTTGCGCGGTGCGTGTTCGGCGACGAAGGTCCAGGCGCTGGGTACTTCACCGCCCACCGCCGCACCTTGCAGCACGCGCAGCACCAGCAGGATCAGCGGTGCGAAGTAGCCGATCTGTGCGTAGGTGGGCATGATCCCGATCAGCAGGCACGGCAACGCCATCATCAGGATGCTCAGGCTGAACACACGCTTGCGCCCCAGGTGATCGGCGAAGTGCGCCATCAGGATGCCGCCCAACGGGCGCGCCAGGTAACCGGTGACGAAGATGCCGAAGCTTTGCAGCAGGCGCAGCCACTCGGGCATTTCCGGCGGGAAGAACAGTTGGCTGAGGGTCAGCGCAAAGAACACGAAGATAATGAAGTCGTAGATTTCCAAGGCGCCACCCAGGGCGGCCAGGCCCAGGGTTTTGTAGTCGGAGCGGGAAAAACGCTGCGCCTGTGGCACAGAGGTGGCAGTCATGTTGAGGCTCGGCAGACAAACAAAATGGCGTGCAGGTTATGAGCTGAGCCGGTTGATGGCAATCGCGGCAGATATATTTGTTTTCCTCATGGATCGATGAAGATAACTGCATTCCCATATCAATGGCCGTGGAGGAACATGCCGAAAAATTGCCGACACCATAATAACTACAAGAGGAAAGACTCGTGGCCGATGCTATCGAAGAAAGCCGCTATGCCCGCTTTGCCCTGCGCTGCTCGAACTTTGCCGAGCGCTGGTTTCCGGACTCCTGGGTGTTCGCCGCCCTCGCCGTGATCATCGTCGCCGTGGCGACTCTGGGCATGGGCGCCGCGCCGACCGAAGCCGCCAAGGCCTTTGGCGACGGGTTCTGGAGCCTGATCCCGTTCACCATGCAGATGGCCTTCGTGGTGATCGGTGGCTACGTGGTCGCCAGCTCGCCACCGGCGGTCAAGCTGATCGACCGCCTGGCACGCATCCCGAAGAACGGCCGCTCCGCCGTGGCGTGGGTCGCGTTGATCTCTATGGTGGCGTCATTGCTCAACTGGGGCCTGTCCCTGGTGTTCGGTGGCTTGCTGGTGCGTGCGCTGGCCCGCCGTACGGATTTGCGCATGGACTACCGTGCTGCAGGTGCGGCGGCCTATCTTGGGTTGGGCGCGGTGTGGGCGCTGGGGCTGTCGTCGTCAGCCGCACAATTGCAGGCCAACCCGGCCAGCTTGCCGCCGTCGATCCTGTCGATCACCGGGGTGATCCCGTTTACCGACACCATCTTCCTGTGGCAATCCGGTGTGCTGTTGCTGGCACTGATCGTGGTGTCGCTGATCATCGCCTACGCCACCGCGCCCGGCCCCAACAGCGCCCGTGACGCCAAGGCCTGTGGCGTCGACCCGGCCTTCAACCTGCCCAAGCTGCAACCACCGGGCCGCCCCGGCGAATGGTTGGAACACAGCCCGTTGCTGACCATTCTGCTGGCATTGCTGGCGGCGGGCTGGTTGTTCCATGAGTTCTCGACCAAGCCGGCGATCAGCGCGATTTCGGGGCTGAATACCTACAACTTCCTGTTCATCATGGTCGGTGCCCTGCTGCACTGGCGCCCGCGCAGTTTCCTCGATGCGGTGGCCCGTGCAGTGCCGACCACCACCGGCGTGTTGATCCAGTTCCCGCTGTACGGCTCGATTGCGGCGCTGATGACCGTGGTCAAGGGCGGCGACGGCCAGACCCTGGCGCACCATATCTCGACCTTCTTCACGTCCATCGCCTCCCACGACACGTATGCACTGCTGATGGGCGTGTACTCGGCGGTGCTGGGCTTCTTTATCCCGTCTGGCGGCGGCAAGTGGATCATCGAAGCGCCTTATGTGATGCAAGTGGCCAATGACCTGCAATACCACCTGGGCTGGGCGGTGCAGATCTACAACGCGGCCGAGGCGCTGCCGAACCTGATCAACCCGTTCTACATGCTGCCGTTGCTGGGAGTGCTGGGGTTGAAGGCGCGGGATTTGATCGGGTTTTCGTTTGTGCAGCTGCTGGTGCACACACCGTTGGTGCTGTTCCTGCTGTGGGCGCTGGGGACGACATTGAAGTATTTGCCGCCCGTCATGCCGTAGGATCAGTTGCAAGCCTCAAGCCTCAAGCTTGAAGCGTGAAGCTTGAGGCTCATAGCTTGCAGCTGCCTTAATTCCGTCACATTGCATTGCTACCGTCCTGCGAAATATCTTGCAACATCTCGCCAGCAAGGACTCCCCGCAATGAGTGATGATCACGAAGACCGCCCTTCCCCTGATGCCATGGCCCAACCGCCGGTAGACACCGGCCGTCGGCGCTTCCTGGGGGGCGCGGCGGTGTTGGGGGTTGGCGCGACCTTGAGTGCCTGCGGCAATGGCGGTGAGGCGCCGGGCAAGCCGGTGGCGCGGCCACTCACGCCCCAGGAGCTGGACAAGGCCTTGCACGACCAGGTGAAGACCGTGGTGGTGATCTATGCCGAGAACCGCAGCTTCAACAATCTGTTTGCGGACTTCCCAGGCGTTGAGAAACCGCTGTCGGCGCTTTCCGCCGCCGACACACAGCAACGCGACCGCGACGGCAGCCTGTTGACCACCCTGCCCCCGGCCTGGGGCGGTGTGCTGCAAGTGGGCCCGCAAAGCGTGGACGGGGTGACTTACCCCAGCGAAGTGCAATTCCAGGAAAACCTGCCCAACGCCCCGTTCGCCCTCAAGGGCCCGAACGCCGAAGACCTGCCGTTGAGCCTGGTCACCCGCGACTTGTGGCACGTGTTCTACCAGAACCAGATGCAGATCAACGGCGGCAAGAACGACGGTTTCGTCGCCTGGGCCGACGCCGGCGGCCTGGTCATGGGCCATTACGCCCAGAGCCGTTATTCCCTGCGCCTGTGGGATGTCGCCAAGGAGTTTGTGCTCTGCGATAACTTCTTCCAGGGCGCGTTTGGTGGCTCGTTCCTCAACCATCAATACCTGATCAGCGCCACCGCGCCGTTCTACCCGAATGCCGCGCAGTCGGTGGCCAAGGCGCAGATCGCCACGCTGCAAAGCGATGACCCCACCGACCCGCGTCTCAAACCGCTGGATAAATCCCCGGCGAGCGCCATGACCGGCCCGCCACAGTTCGGCCCCAGCGCGCTGACCCCGGACGGCTACGGCGTGAACACCCTGGCGCCGCCGTATTGGCCGACCTGGATTCGTGACCCGGAAAACCCGGACTACGCAAAAGCCGACCTGCCCAACGTGCTGGTGCCGCAAACCCACGAACATATCGGCGACAAGCTGTCGAAAAAGAACGTCGACTGGGCGTGGTACGCCGGGGCGTGGCAGGCGACGCTGGACCAGTTCAAGGATTCGGGCGGCATTCCGAAGATCCCCAACTTCCAGTACCACCACCAGCCGTTCAACTATTTCAAGCAGCAGGGCCCCGAGAACCGTGCCGAGCGTGACAAGCGCCTGCGCGATGGCGGTTTGGGCGATGAGGCGAGCACCAATAAATTCTTCGCCGATGCCCAGGCCGGCAAGCTGCCGGCGGTGAGTTTCTACAAGCCCCAGGGCAACCTGAATATGCACGCCGGTTACGCTGACGTGGCGTCGGGCGACCGCCACATCGTCCGCGCCTTGAAGGTGCTGCAGGAAAGCCCGCAATGGAAAAACATGGTGGTGGTGGTGACCGTCGATGAAAACGGCGGCTGGTGGGACCACGTCGCCCCGCCCAAAGGCGATCGCTGGGGCCCAGGCACACGGGTTCCGGCGCTGGTGGTCTCGCCCTTCGCGCGTAAAGGCACCGTGGACCATACGGTGTACGACACCGCGTCGATCCTGCGCTTGATTACGCGGGTCTTCCAGCTGGAGACCCTGGACGGGCTCAAGCAACGCGATGACGCCATGATTGCCCGGGGTCAGAAACCCATGGGGCATTTGAGCAACGCGTTGCAGTTCAGCGTGTAGGACGCTTATCCAATAGCGACATGCCTGGCGATTTAGCACGCGGTTTTCCTGGCCAACCGCTACTGTGAGGAGGTGGGCTTTCACCCCGCGCAGACGGGCTTTCGCTGACAAGGAATCAAGTATGTTCAAACCGACCAGGTTGTCCTTCACCCTGGCCGCACTGATGGCCAGTGCGGTCGTACACGCCGACATCGAAGTACCGTTGGGCAGCACTCAACGGGTGACCCAGTTGTTCGCTTACCCCAATAACTGCAATGTGATCTGCTTTCGGCCATGGACGCTGGAGCAGACCGCCGAGCACTACCTGAACCAAAGCCTGCAGCGCGATGGCTACAGCCGAGCCAAGGTCAGCGTCAAGAACCATGAAGGGCAGCTCGCCGCGACCTTCAGCGGTGTACCCGACAGTTACGGCCAGCCCCTGACCGCGCTGCTCAATACCGCTGACCTGGCCTACCAGGGCGCGAGCAGACTCAACAGCGACGGCAAGTGGGCGTACAACTGGTACCTGTTCCTGCCACTGGGCATGGCCCTGGAAAACCGCAAGAGCATCGAGTTGCTGCATTTCCCGCCGGATTATTCGCTGACCCAGGCCCAGGATTACCTGGAGTCGGCCACCACCGACCGCTGGGCCAGCCTGCTCACCGATAACGGCGTGCCGGCCACCGAAACCCCGGCCTACCAGACCATCATCGATATCGCCCCCATCGCCGCCCCTTCCAATGCGGGCAAGGACCTGGAGAACGTCTACGGCTACTTCACCGACTACCAGACCCGCATGGTCAGCGAACTGAGCCTGCACCCCAACGGCTCGCTGCCAATGGTCGCGTTCGGCGCGCCGGTGCGCAGTTGGATCAAGCAGCAATACGGGCAGACCGTGGGTGTGCTGGGCCTGGCGCAGATCAGCCCTGCCGCGGGCAGGACCGTCTCGGTGCTGGGCGCCAACCACCCCAGCTACATCTGGTACGCGGCCAGCCCGGACACCTATGACGGTAACGAGCAGAAAGCCGACGAAGCCGGCTTGAAAGTGATGGGCCAGGACTTGAGCGCCGCCTGCTGGCAGGCCGGAATGGGCCAGAAGCCCGCGAGCGATCCGAATGTACTGCTCAAGGCCTGCATGAACACCTGGCAGGTCACGCGCAAAGAGCAGACCTGCGAATTGTTCTACACCTCGGTGCGCAACCTGACCCCGGAACAGGCGAACGCCAAATGCGCCACGCCTTCGATCAAGACGCAGCTCAAGCAGCTGAAAAACGCAGCACCCGCCCCCAGCATCACGGCGCCTGCGCTGTAGACAGCAAAAAAATCCGACTTCTACTGTCAAAGTTGACAGTAGAAATCGGCTCCACGTTCAGCGAGTCTTGAGCCGGGCCCATCCGCTGCAAGACTGGTAGTCAGCCACCACCCGCAGGTCGATGCAGCCTAACCAAGGAGAGTTATGAAAACTCAAGCCATGGACCAGGCTAAAACCGTTGTGGGTGATGGTTTGTACCCGTTCAAGACACTGCTCGTTGAACAGGGCTACCCTTCGGCCAAGCACTTTAAGGTTGAGCGCGACGGCGGCGGCGTCAGGGCTCGCGTGGGTTTCGACGGCCGCGTGCGCATTGCCCGGGTGTCCGGTTACGCCGTGAACGAGCGACGCCCACATACGCTGCAGCTGTCCGCCCGCATCCACCTGTATGACAGCTGGTTCTGCGGCCTGCTGCGACACTCCTGCAACCCGAATGTGTTTTTCGACACCACTTACCTGGAACTCTGGACCGTACAGCCCATCCCCGCCGGCGCCCCGTTGACCCTGGACTACGCCAGTACCGAGGACACCTTGTTCCGACAGTTCGCCTGCCAATGCGGCGAGCTGAACTGCCGGGGCTGGATCACCGGCAGCACAGAGTGTTTGAACGCCGAGGGCCAGGCGTTCATGACCCATTGGCGCGAACGCAAACGGCCTTAGGCTTCGCCCAGCGGACGCAGGCGATACTGCGGCGGCAGTTGCTCGAAGCCACTGATGGTGGTGTTCAAGCTCTTCCAACGGCCGTCCTTGATGCCGTAGATGCAGCCGTGGATCGACAGGCTCTGCCCACGGTGCCAGGCATTTTGCACAATGCTGGTGTGGCCGACGTTGGCCACCTGCTGGATCACGTTCAGCTCGCACATGCGGTCCACACGCTCCTCTTCGGTCGGCAGTTGGGCCAGCACGTCACGGTTTTCGTAGTAGAGGTCGCGAATGGTGCGCAGCCAGCCGTCGATCAGGCCGAACTGGCGGTCCTGCATCGAGGCGCGCACGCCGCCGCAGCCATAGTGGCCGGTGACGAGGATATGTTTGACCTTGAGTACATCGACCGCGTACTGGATCACCGACAGGCAATTGAGGTCTGTATGCAGCACCACGTTGGCCACGTTGCGGTGTACGAACAGATCACCGGGCAGCATGCCGACGATCTCGTTGGCCGGTACCCGCGCATCGGAACAACCGATCCACAGGTATTCAGGGGTCTGCTGGCGGGCGAGCTTGGCGAAGAATTCGGGATCTTCCTGTTTGATCGCATCCGCCCAGCGTTCGTTGTTATCAAGCAGGTCTTGTAGTTCGTTCATCAGGGAAAGCCTCAGGAATGATGCGCAGCTTTGACAGACGACCGCCTGTCCGGGTCACGCCGATCATAAAGATAGCCGGCGGCCAATTACTTGAATCTTGGGGGGCCATGCCTGTCCACACACTATAAGCCCCACAGTATGAGGATTGGCCATGACTGAATCACGACGTCCCTACGGCGCTGCACAGCCCGAACCGATTGACGACAACGAAGACCGCATGGGCTCGATGCGCGAGCTGGATTTTGACGAGGAAGAACCGACGGCGGAGATTGGCAATGAGATCCCCCGTGGCGAGCGAGAACAGCTGATGCCCGACGAACGGGTGCGCGAGGCCGGAATGACCGGGGCTTCAACGGCGGATCATGAGTCGACCGATGATGATATGAGCCCGGAAACCCTGATCCATGAAGACGGTGCGCGGGATGCTCGGGAGGCGGGCGAAGACAACCCGGCGGATTTTGACCTGAGCATTGTCGATGAAGATGACATTGGCGGCGGCAATGGCCTGGATGAAGCGGAACTGGCTGATCTGGACCCGGTGGACGGAAACCGCTGACACTGCGCAAATCCAAATGTGGGAGGGGCGACCTGCCCCCTGCCACGTTGGCTTGTGTGTTTAATCGACCAGGGTACAGGCCATCACGACTGCATCCTCACGCCCCCCCACGGCTGGGTAATAGTCCCGACGACGCCCAATCTCGTTGAAGCCATAGCGCTCATACAGGCGGAACGCGCCGGTATTGCTGTCGCGCACTTCCAGGAAGCATTCCCGCGCGTTGGCGGCATAGGCGCGGGACATCAGGTGTTCCAGCAGTGCCAGGCCCAGGCCACGGCCCTGGTTTTCCGGCTTGACGGTGATGTTCAGCAAATGCGCTTCATCGAGGATGATCTGTACCACGCCGTGACCTACCTGCTGCTCGCCTTCGAACATCAGCCAGATCTGGTACTTGCCCAGGCCGTCGAGAAAGATCCCGCGGGTCCAGGGATGGCTGAACGCCGCGTATTCGATTTTCAGCACGGCGTCGAGGTCGGCCTCGGTCATCGGGCGGAAGGATAAAGCCTCACTCATCGGTTGTTTTCCAGCGCGCCATCAGCCGGCGCATGGCTTGCCAGACATCAGCCTTACGCTGTGGCTCTTCCATTAATAATTCCAGGCCCGGCAGGGCCCATACAGAACCCAGGCCCTCGACCTGCAGTTCGCGGTACCAGGCTTCTGCGTTCGCTTCACCGGCAAATCGTACGGCGGGCAGGCCGATCAGCCACAGGCACACGCAGGGTTCGTCCTCCAGGCGTGCCGAGACGAAGCCTTGCACGAAATCCCGCGCCGCTTCCGGGCCCTGGTTCATGGTGCCGCGTACCAGCAGCGGCCAACGGACCGGGTCGCCGACGATTTGCGGGCTGTCGGGCAGGCCGGCGGCGCGCAGCATGTCCTTGAGCAGCATGTAGGCGGGGTCGCGGGTCTGGAAGCGCTCGCCGGTGGGTAACTCCACCAATAGCAGGCAACGCCCGGCCCGCAATAACTGCAGGGCAAAACGTGGCGGCGGCACCACGGGGGCCTTGGCAACCGGCGCAGCCGCTTCGGCCACCACGGGCTTGGTCATTGGCCCCGGGCGCGGCACCTCGACCTTGACGCGTTCAACCGCAGGACGAGCTTCCAGTACGGGTTTGACCACGGCCACCGGTGCAGCCGCCTCCTCCCCCGAAACCTCGAACGCCTCATAGGGCTCAAGCGCCGCTAACAGCTCGGGCCGCGACGGGGCGGCGAACGGCAGTTCGGTGCGGGGCAGCCAGTTGACCACCTGCATGGCGGTCAAGTAAGCGCGACGTCGGGACTCGATAAGCACAGCTCGGCCACTTGTGGATAAGTAAAGAGCGGGGATTCTACCGCTGTTCGGTAACAATCGCCCACTGTGCACTGACCGGCTGTGGATAAATCCCGCGCCTGATGCAGTACAATCGCGACTTTTAATCGCCAACCAGCCGGCCATTCCCATGATCGAACCCAAGCGCGTCCTGCGCGCCCTCGCCGAACACTGGGCCTTACTTGAGCCACTGTGCGAACACTTCGACCAAGGCACCCTGAGCCTCGGCGAGCTGCGCGCACAACTGGCCGCCCAACAACTGGACAGCACGCCCCAGGACATCACCAGCCTGCTGGACGTGTGGATTCGCCTGGATATCCTGGTGCCTGTCGCCAAGAGCCCGAACCGTTTCGAGCTCAACGCGCAGATCCACGACTTCCTGGCTTATCTTCGCAAGGAGCACCGGCTTGGCCTGTGCCTGGAGATCGAAGCCTACCTGCGCCATCTGGAGCGCCTGGCCGGTTATATCCAGGATGCCTTCGACATTCGTGATGGCCACGACCTGGCCCGCCAACTGCGCCTGCTGGACATGCGCGTACGCGACGTACTGAAAAAACTCGCCAACGACGAACAGGCCCTCGCGGCCGTGGCCGACCGTGCCAAGACCAGCGACCGGCAGATCCCGCTGCGCCAGCGTTATGCTGAAGTCCTGGCAACCTGGGACGAGTACGTCGAACCGATGATCCAGCTGGTGAACGCCGACGGTGCCTTCGAGCAAGGCGTGCGCAAAGTGGAAAACGTGCTGCTGCGCATGCTCACCGAGCAACAGCGCCTCGGCCACCTGGTGGACGACGACATGCTGCTGCGCACCCACGCGCGCATCCTCGAAATGCAGACCAGCGCCCAGTTGACCTTGCGGCATGCCCGCGAGCTGCTGTTGCCGCTGCGCGAAGAAGCGCGTCGGCACAACGCCGTGACCCGCGGTGCGGCGCTGGCGCTGTCGGCCATCCGCCGTAAAGGCCTGGACGCGGTGCCGCAGGCGGCGATGCCGATGTTTACCCGACCGCAAAGCACCTTCCTCGGCAGTGCCAGCCAGGTCGAAGCCTATGTGTATGCCCTGGCGAACTTCGAGCCGAAACCGGCCCGGTTCCCCAAGGCGCACAAGTCCCACAAGGGCGAAGCCCAGCGCGCACCGCGGACGGTCAAGGAAATGCTCGAGCGCTGCGAAGACGCGCTGCCGATGCCGGACCTGATGACCTGGCTGCTGGAGCAGGAACCGGACGGTGCCACCGACGAATTGCTGTACTGGTTCTCGCGGCTCTCGCGGGAGAAACGCTTCAAGCGCGAGCGCCTGGAACGCCGCGACTACCACACACACGAGCACCAGGTCAGCCTGCGCTCATTCGCCCTGCTCCCGGCCGGCACCGACGCCGCCGAGCATTCTGCGAGTACACCTCATGCATCTTGATCTATCCGAACTGTCCCAGCTGGCGCCGATCTTTCGCGAGCTGTTCAAGGGTTACCACGTCAGCCGCCGCGACCCCGAGCTGTACGCGCAACTGTCGAACTTCCAGGACCAGTACCGCACGCTGTTCAAGGCCCTGGGCTTTGAGCTGGTGTGCGATACCCGTGGCTTCTACTACTTCGTGCCGGACTCCGCGATTGCCAGTGCGCAGGTCAACAAGACCGCCCAGCGCCTGGCGCTGTTCACCTTCATCATTGTCGAGCACCTGGCCGACCAGGGCCGCGACCCGATCGCCGTGCTCGACGGTGGCAGCCTCGGTCGCGATGAACTGCCGTCCCTGCTGGAAAAGTACCGCGACCTGTTTATCCAGGCCGAAGTGCAGACCCAGGAAGAACTCGAAGAAAAGATCATGCGCCGCATGACCCAGCTGGGTTTTGCCAGCGAAGACAACGGCATCTACCGCTTCCTGCCACCGATGCACCGCTTCCTCGACGTGTGCCTGTCGGTGCAGCAAGACCGTGACCTCGCGGCCAGCGTGCACAGCGTGTTGCCGTTGCCGGCACCGGTGATCATCGACGAAGACAGCGATGAGAAGCTGCTGAAGACCGATGACCCGCTGGACTTGAGTGACTTCGCGGAAGAAAGCGAAGAAGACGCCCTGGCCCGCGCCATTGCCGAAGAACAGGAGACCGACGCATGAGCAAGGAACGCTACGGCATCCGCCGCTTCGCCCTATTGAACACCGCCGGCTACAGCTTGGGCTTGTTCCCGCTGGAAGAACCGCTGTCGGTGTATGGCGCCAACAACCTGGGTAAATCCGCGTCGATCAACGCCTTGCAGTTCCCGATCCTGGCGCGCATGTCGGACATGAGTTTCGGCAAGTACACCCTGGAGCAATCGCGACGCTTCTACTTCGCCACCGACACCAGCTACATCCTGGTGGAAGTCTCCCTGCCCCATGGCCCCCACGTAATCGGCGTGGTCGGGCGCGGCCCGGGCGGCGGTTTCGGGCACCAGTTCTTTGCCTACGCCGGCAAGCTGGACCTGGCCCACTATCAGAAAAACGACACCTGCCTGCGTCAGAAGGAGCTGTTCACCAACCTTGAGCGCGAAGGCCTGAAAGCCTACGAACTCAAGCCGGATGAACTGCGCCGTTTGCTGGTGGGTGGTCATACGTCGATCCCGCTGGACCTGACCCTGATCCCGCTGCGCTCCACCAGTGAGCAAAGCCTGAAAACCTTCCGCGCGTTGTTTATCAACCTGCTGCACATGCGCGAAATCACCGCGGCCAAGCTCAAGCAGCTGTTCCTCGATGCGTTCGAGCACAGCCTGCGTTCGGGCAGTGTGGATTACATCGCAGCGTGCGAAGAAGCCTTCCGCGACGTACGACGTATGGAGCAGGACTACAATTCCCTGGTCGCAGCCGGCCCGCTGGTGGAAGCCCTGGCCAACGGCGTTCGCCAGCGCGACGTACTGCGCGGCAAGCTGCATCGCCTGTCGCCGCTGCTGGATTCGCTGCTCGGCACCTGGTCGGACTATGCCAGTGCGCGCAAGGAAGAGCTGACCATCCAGGCCGAGCACTACCGCAACGAGCAGGACGCACTGCAGAACGACCAGCGTGGCGGCACCCAGGAGCTGATGCGCCTGGAGCGGGAAATCAGCGGCATCCAGCGTTGGCTGGGCGAGCTGTCGGTGCTCAAGCATCGCTTTGCCCTGGTGGATGACGTCAAGGTCCTGGAGCAGCAACTGCTGGCGGCCAAGGATGCTCACGATGAACTGGCGGGCGCCCTGGCGCAGTCGCGGCAGTTCAGCGCCGAGGATCTGGACGAGCGTCTGCGTGACCTGGAAAAACGCTTGAAGTCGGTCAAGCAGCAGCTTGATCACGCGGATAACAACAGCTACGCCAAGCTGCGCGAAGAGTTTTCGCAGCAGGACGTCGAGCGCCTGATGCGCCTGTTCAACAGCTCGTTGTTCAGCCTGCCACTAGGTGAACACGGCATCACCCTGGACGAGGACGGCCAGTGGGTCAAATCCCTGGAGCAGATCCTCGATGGCTTCAAGGGCGAGCGCTTTGAAGTGCCGGGGCTGTCCATCGACATCTCCCACATCGAACCACCGGCGCTGCAGGCCCTGGCGGATCGCGCGGCGTTGCGCGACCAAAAGGAACGCCTGGAGAAAGAACTCAAGCAGCTGAAAACCCAGCAGGCCGTGGCCTCCGACCGCGCGGCGAGCAAGACCCAGACCGAAGCGCTGTACCAGCAGGTGCTGGACGCGCAAAAGGCGCTGGAAGACTTCCGTCGCGCGCAAACCCTGAGTGCCGAAGAAGGCGAAAAACTGGAAAACCTGGCACAGATGGAAGCGGCCCAGGATGAATTGAAACGTTCCAGCGATGCGTTCACCGAGCGCGTCCAGCAACTGTCCGCCAAGCTGCAACTGGTGGGCCGCCAGATCGGCGATATGGAAGCCAAGCAACGTACGCTGGATGACGCCTTGCGCCGCAGGCAGCTGTTGCCGGCCGACTTGCCGTTCGGCACGCCGTTCATGGACCCGGTCGATGACTCCATGGATAACCTGCTGCCGCTGCTCAATGACTATCAGGACAGCTGGCAGGGCCTGCTGCGTGCCGATGGCCAGATCGAGGCGCTGTATGCTCAGGTGCGCCTCAAGGGCGTGGCCAAGTTCGACAGCGAGGATGATGTAGAGCGTCGTCTGCAATTGTTGATCAACGCTTATGCGCACCGCACCGATGAGGCGCTGACACTGGGCAAGGCGCGCCGCGCGGCGGTCACTGACATTGCGCGAACCCTGCGTAATATCCGCAGCGACTACGACAGCCTGGAACACCAGCTGGCGCTGTTCAACCGCGAGATCAACAAGCGTCAGGTGTCCAACCTGCAGAGCTTCCGCATCGTACTCGCGCCGAACAAGGAAGCCCTCAAGCATATCGACCAGATCATCCACAGTGCTGGCCAGTACGAAGAAGGCGAAACCCTGTCGGTGTTCGACCTCAGCCAAAGTGCCGAGCAGGACAACAAGAACGAAGAGGCCAAGGAATACCTGGCCCGCCTGGTGGCCGCCAACCATAACCAGTTGGGCCTCAAGGACCTGTTCGAGCTGGCCTTCGAAATCACCAAGGTGCACGGCCAGCCGGTGATCCACACCGACATCGATGGCGCGGCGTCCAACGGCACCACCATGACCATCAAGGCGCTGACCAACATGTACTTGTTGCTGCACTTGATGGACCGTGACCAGGCCGGGCGTGTGCGCTTGCCGTACTACCTCGACGAAGCAGCGGATATCGATGAGAAGAACCAGGCGGCGTTGCTGGAAACCAGTTTGCAGCTGGGCTTCGTGCCGATCCTCGCCAGTGTGAAGCCGCAGGTGTCTGCCCAGGTGGCAATCGACCTGGAAGGCGGCAGCGGGCCGAACGGGATCTACATCGATGAGGCAGACTGGAAGTACATCCGTCGCCATGATGTGGTGAAGGCGACAGTGAATGTGCAGGCGGATGAACCGGAGCTGGATGAGGTCTGACGTTTTGCGCTGAAATGCAAAAAGGCCGCGATCCATTGGATCGCGGCCTTTTTTTGTAGCTTTATTTGCCGAGTGGGATTTTCGGTGCCCAGGTCAGCCATTCCTCTTCGAATTTGTCGAACAGCGGGAAGGTTTGCTGCGGCCGCGCGGCGTTGCCCATGCGCTCGCCGTCTGGCGTGGCAAAGGCGATACCGCCGGCCACCAGCGTCTCCAGGGATTCGGTGCGCACCGTCGCGCCCTTGAACAGACCGAAGTCGAGGCCAAAGCCGCTGGTGTTCCAGAAGCGGCTGCCACTGCGTACCAGCGGTGCGTACTTGGGCTCGATGAGGATGTGGATCAGCACCCGATCGGCGGTCTGGCCCAACTCGTAGCCGGTCACTTTGCCCACGGTGACTTCACGGTAGGTCACCGGCACACCTTCCTTCAACGAGCCACGGCGTGCGGCGCTGAGTGTCAGGCTCAGGCCAGCCTCCTGACGAACAGCTTCAGGGGGTTGGGCCAGTGCGACGAAGCTCTTCTGCGGACCGGCGTTTTTCGCAGCCGGCTGCACCTCGATGTATTGCCCGGTGACCAGGGTTTCCAGGTTGGAGGTTTTCATCAGGCCCAGCTCTGGCTTGACCACCCAGAACTGGCTGCCGACGCGCGCGATGCGGTCCGCTACTTGGGTAATACGTGCACTGAGCAACACCGATTGCATATCGGCACTGAGGTCCACGCTCTCGATCTTACCGACATCCAGGCCTTTGAAACGTACCGGTGTGCCTGGACGCATACCGTCAGCACGCTCGACCTTGATGGTCACCAGGGTGCCATGCTGATTGGCCGCCTCACGGTCGGCAAACAAACGGAAACGTGGAATGCGCTTTTTCAGCGGTACGTTCGGCTGCGGCGTTTCGAAGGCAATACCGCCGGCCATCAGGCTGGCCAGGGACTCACTCTTCACCTGGATACCACCGGTAAGGCCGCCGGTCAGGGTCACGCCGCTGGCATTCCAGAAACGTGTCGAACCGTTAACCAGGTTTTCGTATTCCTTCTCGATATGAACGCCGATCACCAACTGCTTGTTCTTGCGCGAGAACTGGTAGCTCTGCACCGAGCCGACCTTGACCTGTTTGTAGAGGATCGGGCTGCCGACATCCAGGGAGCCGAGGTTGTCGGTGAACAGCACCATGTGCAGGCCAGGGGAACGCAGGTCCAGCGGCGGCGCCTTGGCGCGGGCGACGAATTCGCGCTGCGGGGCGCTGCCTTTGTCACCAGGACGAATGGCGATGTAATTACCTTTGACCAGGGCTTCCAGGCCGGTAATGCCGGCCAGCGAGATGGAAGGTTTGACCACCCAGAACTGGGTGTCCTGAACCAGGTAGTCTTCGGCCAAGGGGTCGAGGGTCAGCTCGGCGTTGGCGCTGGACAGGTCCGGGTCGATCTTCAAGGTTTTCAGGCTGCCCACCTGAATGCCTTTGTACATCACCGGTGTACGCCCGGCCTGCAGGCCTTCGAAGTCCGTGAGCTTGACCTTGGCCTTGATACCGGCAGCGGCTGCGTCGAAGTCTTCGTACAGGCGGAACGGCAGGCTCGGATCGGTCGGCGGGCTGTCCTTGCGATTCTCCGGCGTGGCGAAGGCAATGCCGCCGGCGACGATACTGGAGAGGGATTCGCTGCGCACCTTCACGCCGGAGAGATTGGCATCGATGCTGATGCCGCTGGCGTTCCAGAAGCGGGTGTGTTTGCGCACAAGGTTGGCGTAGGTCGGCTCGATGTAGACCTTGATCTCGACGGTGCTCTGGTCCTCGGAGAGCAAGTAGCTTTTGACCTGGCCGACCTGTATCTGCTTATAGAACACCGGGCTGCCACGGTTGAGCGAGCCGAGGCGGTCGGCCTTGATGGTCAGGTGCAGGCCAGGCTTGGCGTCGGACAAAGGCGGCTCTTCGGAGAGCGCCTTGAATTTGCGTGTGGGCTCACCGTCACCGGGGCTGGCGGCGATGTAGTTACCCGAGACCAGGGTTTCCAGGCCGGTGATACCGGCAAGGCTGACACTGGGCTTGACCAGCCAGAAACGCGTGTTGGTCTTGAGGTATTGCTCGACATCCTTGTTCATCTCGATGGTGGCAATCACCCCGCGATTATTGCCCTCGTCGTCAAGGGCAAGGGTCTTTACCTTACCCACGGACATGCCTTTGTAGACCACTTCGGTTTTGTTGGCCTGGATGCCTTCGCCGCTTTCAAAGCGCACCTGGATCTCAATACCCTGCTGGGAATAGGCACGCCACCCCAGCCAACCGCCGATGATCAAGGCAATCAGGGGAAGAACCCAAATGGCTGACCAGTTGGAGGCCGGGCGGGTTTTAGCTTTAGGCAAATCACTCATGGTCGTCGTCCGACTCCGTGTTATCCCAAATCAGTCGGGGATCAAAAGTTACTGCGGCAAGCATCGTAAGGATCACCACACTGGCGAACGCTGCGGCGCCAAGGTTGGCCTCGACGCTGGCAAGCCGTCCGAAGTTTACGACCGCCACCAGGATGGCGATCACGAAGATATCCAGCATGGACCAGCGGCCAATGAATTCGATAAAGCGGTACATGATAATGCGTTGCTGCGCGGAAAGCGGTTGGTGACGCTGAACCGAGAACAGTAAAAGGCCAATGCCCACCAGCTTGAACGTCGGCACCAGGATGCTGGCGATGAACACCACAGCCGCAATCGGGAACATGCCGTGCTGCACCAGTTGGATGACTCCGGCCATGATGGTGCTGGGCTCGCCCTGGCCGAGGGAATTGACGGTCATGATCGGCAACAGATTGGCGGGGATATACAGAATGGCCGCCGTGATCAGCAAGGCCCAGGTACGGGTGAGGCTGTTGGGGCGACGGGCATGGATCAGCGCACCGCATCGCGTGCAGGTTTGCTCATCGGTGTCAGGCTCTTGTTTGTTCAGTTCGTGGCATTCAGTACAAATCAGAATGCCCGCATCAATCGCCCGCATGATCATCCTCTCCTGACAGTGCTTGCCAGATCTGGTGCGGCGACATCACCACCTCAAGCAGAACCTGAACCATTAATAGGCTGACAAAGCAGACCAGACCCAGGCCGATGGTGATTGAGGCCATGTCGGCGAGTTTCACGATCGCCACCAGTACGCCCATCAAGTAGACCTCCAACATTCCCCAATCTTTCATATGATGGTAAATGCGGTACAGCAGCAGGCCGTAACTACGGCCGATCTTCCAACGAATACTGAGCAGCACCACCAGCTGGCAAAGCAGCTTGAGCAGCGGAATACCCATGCTGCATAGGAACACCACGGCGGCGACGCCTTGCATCCCGGTATCGAATAGACCGACTACGCCACTCCACACAGTGTCCTCTGAGGACTGCCCGAGCAGATTGAGCTGCATGATGGGCAGAAAGTTCGCCGGGACGTACAGCAACAGCGCGGCGAGTACCAGGGCGAGGCTGCGCTCAACGACATTATGGCGGTGAGCGTAGAGTTCATAACCGCAACGCGGGCATTGGGCTTTTTCACCGAGGGCGAGCATGGGTTTGCGCATCAGCAAGTCGCACTCATGGCATGCAACCAAGTTGTCCAGCGGTAAATCCGACACCTCAAGGGCATCAACCGGATCCGGCATAGATAGGGCTCTGACTCTAAAAAAGGTTAGGTGCCTATTCTAGTGGTCTGGTTCAGAAATAACTGTGCAAATTTGTCGTGCATCTTTGCGCACTTTTCGAGCGCCCAAAACAAAACCCCATCTGCTTTCGCAAATGGGGTTTCGGAATTTAATCTTGACGATGACCTACTCTCACATGGGGAAACCCCACACTACCATCGGCGATGCATCGTTTCACTGCTGAGTTCGGGATGGGATCAGGTGGTTCCAATGCTCTATGGTCGTCAAGAAATTCGGGTACTGAGTCGTGGCCGGCTGGCCTCGCTTCAGCAAATTGGGTATGTGACAGCTGTCGGTGCTTTGTGAAATCTCGAACTTTCGGTTCATTGCGTCTTCACACACCGCAATCTGATGCTCTTTCGAGTAGTCAAATTGCTTGGGTGTTATATGGTCAAGCCTCACGGGCAATTAGTATTGGTTAGCTCAACGCCTCA
>NZ_JAFMZG010000027.1:0-120817 GCF_049132125.1 Pseudomonas sp. NFX5 | reverse complement strand
GACCCTACCAACGCCTTCTGGGCTTCGATGAACTGAAGCAATCCGCTGCTTTATTCTGCATAACTCGTTGTTTACCAAGGAGTTTTACGTTTCGACTGCGCCGGAAGTGGGGCGAATTATAGACGTCCAGGATCTGCCGTCAACCTTCTTTTTCATCTTTCTGTCATATAAGTCAAAAACGCCCAAAAACGCAAAAGCCGGCCCCAAGGAGCCGGCCTTCTGCTTACTGAGCCTTACAGACTAGGGAAAGCGAATTGCGACGCTTCATGGCTGGCCCGTTGCGGCCAACGCTGGGTGATCGCCTTGCGGCGGGTGTAGAAACGCACCCCATCCGGCCCATAGGCGTGCAAGTCGCCAAACAACGAACGCTTCCAGCCACCAAAGCTGTGATACGCCACCGGTACTGGCAATGGAACATTCACACCGACCATACCCACTTCAATTTCGTCACAGAACAGACGCGCCGCTTCCCCGTCACGGGTGAAGATGCACGTACCGTTGCCATACTCGTGATCGTTGATCAGTTGCATCGCCGCCTCCAGGCTGCTCACCCGGACCACGCACAATACCGGCCCGAAGATCTCTTCCTTATAGATGCGCATCTCAGGCGTCACACGGTCAAACAAACTCCCCCCTAGGAAGAAGCCGTCTTCATTCCCGGCAATACTCAGTCCACGACCATCAACCACCAACTCCGCACCAGACGCAACACCGTCTTCTATATAGCCGCTGACCTTATCCCGCGCCTGGCCCGTCACCAATGGCCCCATATCCAGCCCACAGGTAGTGCCCGCACCGATCTTCAGCGCCTTGATCTGCGGCACCAGCTTGGCGATCAACGCATCCGCCACCTGATCACCGACGCACACCGCCACCGAGATCGCCATGCAGCGTTCGCCGCAGGAACCATAGGCCGCGCCCATCAAAGCACTGACCGCGTTATCCAGGTCAGCATCCGGCATCAGCACCGCATGGTTCTTCGCCCCACCCAACGCCTGTACGCGCTTACCACGCTTGGTCGCTTCGGAATAGATGTACTCGGCAATCGGCGTCGACCCCACAAAACTCAGGGCCCTGACTTCCGGCGCCTCGATCAACGCATCCACCGCGCCCTTGTCGCCGTGCACAACACTCAGCACACCTTTGGGAAGACCGGCCTCCTGCAGCAGTTGCGCGATCAACAGCGTCGAACTCGGATCACGCTCCGAAGGCTTGAGGATGAAACAGTTACCGCAAACAATCGCCAGCGGATACATCCACAGCGGCACCATCGCCGGGAAGTTGAATGGGGTAATACCCGCCACCACGCCCAACGGCTGGAAATCAGACCAGGCATCGATATTCGGCCCAACATTGCGGCTGTACTCGCCCTTGAGAATCTCCGGCGCCGAGCACGCATACTCCACGTTCTCGATCCCGCGCTTGAGTTCGCCGGCGGCGTCTTCCAGCGTCTTGCCGTGCTCTTCACTGATCAGCTGCGAGATGCGTGCTTCGTTCTGCTCCAGCAATTGCTTGAACCGGAACATGACCTGGGCGCGCTTGGCCGCCGGCGTGCTGCGCCAAGCCGGAAAGGCCGCCTTGGCCGAGTCGATAGCACGTTGAATGGTTTCGCGGCTGGCCAATGGCACCTGGTGAATCACCTGGCCGGTGGACGGGTTATACACATCGGCAGTACGGCCGGACTCACTGACCAACTCACCGTTGATCAAATGCTGGATAAGGCTCATACAGGGCTCCTGAAAAGTTGTTCTATATAGAAGGAGAAATCAGTCGATCTTGTTCAGCACTTCGCCGACCGCATCGAACAGACGATCCAGGTCCTGCGGTTTGCTGTTGAAGGTTGGCCCGAACTGCAGCGTGTCACCGCCAAAGCGCACATAGAAGCCCGCTTTCCACAGAGCCATGCCGGCCTCGAATGGACGCACGATGGCATCACCGTCACGCGGCGCAATCTGAATCGCACCGGCCAGGCCGTAGTTACGGATGTCGATCACGTTCTTGCTGCCCTTCAGGCCGTGCAGCGCATTCTCAAAGTGCGGGGCGACTTCGGCCACGCTCTGCACCAGGTTTTCCTTCTGCAGCAGGTCCAATGCGGCCAGCCCTGCCGCGCAGGCAACCGGATGCGCCGAGTAGGTGTAGCCGTGGGGGAATTCCACAGCGTACTCAGGCGTCGCCTGATTCATGAAAGTCTGATAGATCTCGCTGCTGGCAATCACCGCGCCCATGGGGATCGCGCCGTTGGTGACTTGCTTGGCGATGCACATCAGGTCCGGGGTCACGCCGAAGCTATCAGCGCCAAACATCGAACCGGTACGACCGAAGCCCGTGATCACTTCGTCGAATACCAACAGAATGTTGTGCTGGTCGCAGATCTCACGCAGGCGCTTGAGGTAACCCTGTGGCGGCACCAGCACGCCAGCGGAGCCGGCCATCGGCTCGACAAACACCGCGGCGATGTTCGACGCGTCGTGCAGTTCGATCAGTTTGAGCAACTCATCGGCCAAGGCGATACCGCCCTGCTCCGGCATGCCCCGGGAGAACGCATTGCTCGCCAGCAGGGTATGCGGAAGATGATCAACATCCATCATCGCCTGACCAAACATCTTGCGGTTGCCGTTGACGCCGCCCAGGCTGGTACCGGCGATGTTCACACCGTGATAACCACGGGCGCGACCGATCATCTTGGTCTTGGTGGCCTGGCCCTTCAGGCGCCAGTAGGCACGCACCATCTTCACCGCGGTATCGGCACACTCGGAACCGGAGTCGGTGAAGAACACGTGATTCAGGTTGCCTGGGGTCAAATCGGTAATTTTTTCCGCCAGCTGGAAGGACAGTGGATGGCCGTACTGGAAGCCTGGGGAGTAGTCCAGCGTGCCCAGTTGCTTGGCGACCGCCTCCTGGATTTCCTTGCGCGTATGCCCGGCGCCACAGGTCCACAGGCCCGACAACGAGTCGTAGACCTTGCGCCCCTTGTCATCGGTCAACCAGCTGCCTTCGGCGGCCACGATCAGGCGCGGGTCACGCTGAAAGTTACGGTTGGCGGTGTAAGGCATCCAGTGCGCGTCCAACTTCAGTTGGCTGGCCAGGGACGATGGGGCGTTTTCGGGCATGTTCATCAGCAAAACCTCGCAGGGCAACAGGCAGCGTCGGGATTGAAAAAGCGTTGTTGCAGCTAAATTGCCACGGGGATAAAGTCGGTGAAATCCAACTCTTCTAACCTTCAGTCAGGCCTTCACTAAACTATGAGCAGCCGTCGACCCGATCCCCTGGCCCAAGTCAGCGACTTCGATATTCGCCTGCTGCGCATCTTTCGCAGCGTCGTGGAGTGCGGCGGCTTCTCGGCGGCGGAAACCGTGCTCGGCATCGGCCGCTCCGCCATCAGCCAGCAAATGAGCGATCTTGAGCAGCGGCTCGGATTAAGACTTTGCCAACGTGGCCGTGCCGGTTTCTCGCTGACCGAAGAAGGCCGGGAGGTCTACCAATCGGCCCTGCAACTATTAAGCGCCCTGGAAAGTTTCCGCACCGAGGTCAACGGCCTGCACCAGCACTTGCGCGGCGAGTTGATCATCGGCCTCACCGACAACCTGGTCACGCTGCCCCACATGCGCATCACCCACGCCCTGGCGCAGTTGAAGGAACGCGGGCCGGACGTACAGATCCAGATCCGCATGATCGCCCCCAATGAGGTCGAACAAGGCGTACTCGACGGCCGCCTGCATGTCGGTGTGGTGCCCCAGGCCAGCGCCCTGTCCGGTCTGGAATACCAGGCGCTGTACAGCGAACGCTCGCTGCTTTACTGCGCGGTTGGCCACCCCCTGTTTTATGCCGACGACAAGCAACTGGGCGACGAGCGCATCGACGCCCAGGACGCCATCGCCCCCACCTTCCGCCTGCCCGCCGAGATCCAGGCCCACTACCAGGCGCTCAACTGCACCGCCAGCGCCTCGGACCGCGAAGGCATGGCATTCCTGATTCTCACCGGTCGCTACATCGGTTACTTGCCCGACCACTACGCCAGCCTATGGGTGCAACAAGGCCGACTGCGCGCGCTGAAACCGGCTACGCGCTTTTACGATTTAAGCCTGGCATCGGTCACGCGCAAAGGCCGTCGCCCTCATTTGGTGCTGGAAAGCTTCCTGGAAAGCCTGGCGGCAACGCGCTAACTCGGGCTTCGCGCAAAAAGCTGAGCACCTGGACAGCTTTTTGCAAGGACACAGGGACCTAGAACCGTCCGCCTCGAGTTTGCTTGCCATGCCACCAGAATCCTCCAGCCCCAGCGACCTGATCTACGGTCTCAATGACCGCCCCAAACCCGCTCCTGCATTGCTGGCCGCACTGCAACATGTGCTGGCCGCCTTTGTCGGCATCATCACGCCACCGCTGATCATCGGCTCCACATTGGGCCTGACCGCACACTTGCCCTACCTGATCAGCATGGCGTTGATGGTGTCCGGCGTCGGCACATTCATTCAGGCCCGCAGGCCATTTGGGATCGGCGCCGGGATGATCTGCCTGCAAGGCACCAGCTTTGCGTTTCTCGGCGCGGTGCTGTCGGCCGGCTTTCTGGTCAAGCAACGCGGCGGCAGTCCGGAAGACATCATGGCGATGATCTTCGGCGTGTGCTTTTTCGGCGCTGCCGTGCAGATCATTCTCAGCCGCTTTATTGGTCAGCTGCGCCGAGTGATCACCCCGCTGGTGACCGGGATTGTCATTACCCTGATCGGCATCAGCCTGATCAAGGTCGGTATCACCGACCTGGGCGGCGGTTTCAACGCACCGGATTTCGGCGCACCGACCAACCTTGCGTTGGGCCTGTTCGTGGTGCTGACCATCATCTTGCTCAATCGCTCCAACACACCCTGGGTGCGGCTCTCGGCAATCATCATCGGCCTGGCCCTCGGCAGCCTCGCCGCCTGGTTCAGCGGCAAGCTGGTGCCCCAGGCCCTGGGCGACTTGCCTTTGGTCAGCCTGCCGATCCCGTTTCGATTCGGCTTCAACTTCGACTGGAGCGCCTTCCTGCCTATCGCGCTGATTTATCTGATCAGCAGCATCGAAACTGTCGGCGACCTCACCGCCAACTGCATGATCGCGCGCCAGCCCATCAGCGGCCCTTCCTATATAAGCCGGCTCAAAGGCGGCGTCCTCGGCGATGGCGTCAGCTGCATGATCGCCGCCACGTTCAGCGCTTTCCCCAACACCACCTTTGCCCAGAACAACGGCGTGATCCAACTGACCGGCGTGGCCAGCCGTTACGTCGGCCTGTACATCGGCGTGGTGCTGTTCTGCCTGGGCTTGTTCCCGCTGATCGGTGCCGTGCTGCAACAAATCCCCAAGCCCGTGTTGGGCGGCGCAACCCTGGTGATGTTCGGCAGTGTGGCCGCCGCCGGCGTACGCATCCTCGCCCAGGCACCACTGGACCGTCGCAGCATGCTGATCATCGCCACCTCGTTCGGCGTCGGCCTGGGCATCGCCGCTCAACCGAACCTGCTGCACCTGATGCCGACCCTGGTGCAGAACCTGTTCGACTCGGCCATCACCAGCGGTGGCCTGACCGCGATCGTGTTGTGCCTGTTGCTGCCGGAATCCAAGGTGCCCGCTCCTGCCGCAAACCACGCGCAGGAAAGCGACACCCTGGAACCGCTTTGACGGTTTTATTGCATCGGGACTTGTCTGGGGCTTGAGGGTGGGTTATCTGTGCACACGTCGTCTCTATCGATCAGCACGGAAACCTCCATGAGCCTCGAAGTTCCTGCCCACAGCAACCACGCCGGTAAGCCCGCCAGCCGCATTCGGCAAAAGAACGAACAAGCGATTCTCCAGGCTGCTGAAGATGAGTTCGCGCGCCATGGCTACAAGGGCACCAGCATGAACACCATCGCTGCCAGCGCCGGGCTGCCCAAGGCCAACTTGCACTACTACTTCACCAACAAGCTGGGCCTGTATATCGCAGTGCTCAGCAATATCCTCGAACTGTGGGACAGCACCTTCAACACGCTGACCGCCGAGGACGACCCGGCCGTGGCCCTCTCCCGCTACATCCGCACCAAGATGGAGTTTTCGCGGCGCCAGCCCCAGGCCTCGCGGATCTTCGCCATGGAAATCATCAGCGGCGGCGAATGCCTGACCGAATACTTCAGCCAGGATTACCGCGCCTGGTTCAGTGGGCGGGCGGCGGTGTTCCAGGCCTGGATCGACGCCGGCAAGATGGACCCCATCGACCCCGTGCACCTGATCTTCCTGTTGTGGGGCAGCACTCAGCACTATGCCGACTTCGCCACCCAGATCTGCCGCGTCACCGGTCGCACCAAGCTGACCAAGCAGGATATGGAAGACGCCGGCACCAACCTGATCCACATCATTCTCAAGGGCTGCGGCATCAAGCCGGCCCTCTAGACGAAGCCATCTATGTCTTTCACGCTCACCGGCCTTTGCGAGTTCCGCGAAGAAATTCGCAAAAGCCGCTTCATTACCTTGGCCGCACCGATCACCAGCCCGCAAGAAGCCCAGGCATTTTTCGAGCAGCACAGCGACCTTAACGCCACGCACAACTGCTGGGCCTGGAAGCTGGCCGATCAATACCGCAGCAGTGACGACGGCGAACCCGGCGGGACCGCAGGGCGGCCGATCCTGGCGGCCATTGAGGCCCAAGGTTTTGATCAGGTCGCAGTGCTGGTGATTCGCTGGTATGGCGGCATACAACTCGGTACCGGCGGCCTGGCCCGCGCCTATGGCGGCGGTGCGAACAAGTGCCTGCAAAATGCCGAGCGCATCGAACTGATCAGCCGCGTGCCGCTGAGTTGCGCCTGCGGATTCTCCGAGCTGAACCTGGTCAAATTGCGCGTCGCCGAGTTGGGCGGGCTGGTGCTGGAAGAAACCTTCACCGCCAATGGCGTGGAGTTACAACTGGCCCTGGGCGAAGCCCACATCGACACCCTGCAAACCCAGCTCGCCGACCTGAGCCGTGGGCGCATCCTGCTGCAACGCTGAAACTGCTAATGTTGTTCGCTGAACACCCTGAACCGCGACTTTTAAAGGAAGCCTTCATGTCTACGCCAAAAACCGCACTGATCATCGGCGCCTCACGCGGCCTGGGCCTCGGCCTGGTCAAGCAATTGCTCCAGGACGGCTGGGACGTGACCGCCACCGTGCGTGACCCGAACAAGGCCGATGCCCTGAAAGCCGTGGGCCCGGTACAGATCGAGAAACTCGACATGGATGATCAGCAAGCCGTGATCGCCCTGAACCAACGCCTCAAGGACCGCACCTTCGACCTGTTGTTCGTCAACGCAGGCGTCAAGGGCCCTGCCAATCAAGAACCTGGCCATGCCACCCTGGCGGAAGTCGGCCAGCTGTTCTTCACCAACGCTGTGGCGCCGATCAACCTGGCCCAGCGCTTTGTCGGGCAGATCCGCAAGGACAGCGGCGTGCTGGCGTTCATGAGTTCAGTACTGGGCAGCGTGACCATCCCCGATGGCTCGGACCTGGCGCTGTACAAGGCCAGCAAGGCCGCACTCAACTCCATGACCAACAGCTTCATTACCCAACTGGGCGATCACAAACTTACCGTGCTGTCGCTGCACCCGGGCTGGGTGAAGACTGACATGGGCGGCGAAAACGCGCACATCGATGTCGACACCAGCGTGCGCGGCCTGGTAGACCAGGTGAACGCCTACACCGGCAAGGGCGGCCATCACTTCGTGGACTACAAGGGCGACACCATCGCCTGGTAAGCCGCACAGGGTCGTTATCGAGCGATTGCCGTCGATAACGATCCGCGCGTAGACTGCGCACCTCGCCCTCACCGGCGACCCTGGATCAGCAGACAGGGCATCACTGAGCTGGCAAACCTGAACCCATCATTCAGAGGAGCCGGCCAATGCCTGCGACCCGTATCTGGTTAAAAAACCCCCTCGCGATTTTCACTGCCAACGGCCTAGACGCCCGTGGCGGCCTGGTGCTGCAAGACGGTGCGATCACCGAAGTGCTGGCCCAAGGCCAAGAACCCGCACAGCCCTGCACCCAAGTGTTCGATGCGCGTGAGCATGTGGTCCTGCCCGGGCTGATCAACACCCACCATCACTTCTATCAGACCCTGACCCGCGCCTGGGCGCCGGTAGTCAATCAGCCGTTGTTTCCCTGGTTGAAAACCCTGTACCCGGTCTGGGCGCGACTGACTCCGGAAAAACTCGCCCTGGCGTCGAAGGTGGCGCTCGCGGAGTTGCTGCTCTCGGGCTGCACCACGGCGGCAGACCATCACTATCTGTTCCCCGATGGCCTGGAAAACGCCATCGATGTACAAGTCGACAGCGTGCGCGAACTGGGTATGCGCGCCATGCTCACCCGCGGTTCCATGAGCCTGGGCGAAGCCGACGGCGGCCTGCCACCGCAACAGACCGTGCAACAGGGCCAAGTCATCCTCGACGACAGCCAGCGCCTGATCCGCGAATATCATCAACGCGGCGACGGCGCGTACATCCAGATTGCCCTGGCGCCCTGCTCACCGTTTTCCGTCACCCCGCAAATAATGCAAGCCAGCGCCGAACTGGCCAACAGCCTGGATGTGCGCCTGCACACCCACCTGGCCGAAACCCTCGACGAAGAAGATTTCTGCCTGCAGCGCTTCGGCCTGCGCACGGTGGATTACCTGGACAGCGTCGGCTGGCTCGGCCCGCGCACCTGGCTGGCCCATGGCATTCACTTCAACCCGGATGAAATTGCCCGCCTGGGCGCCGCCGGTACGGGCATCTGTCATTGCCCAAGCTCAAATATGCGCCTGGCCTCCGGCATCTGCCCGACCCTGGACCTGATCGCTGCCGGCGCCCCCATCGGCCTGGGTGTGGACGGCTCTGCCTCCAACGATGCGTCGAACATGATCCTCGAAACCCGCCAGGCCCTGTACATCCAGCGCCTGCGTTACGGCGCCGAAAAGATCACCCCCGAAGGCGTGCTGGGTTGGGCGACCAAGGGGTCGGCGCAGCTACTGGGGCGTACGGATATCGGTGAACTGGCCGTAGGCAAACAGGCTGACCTGGCGCTGTTCAAACTGGATGAGCTGCGTTTTTCCGGCAGCCATGATCCGATCTCCGCATTGCTGCTGTGCGGCGCGGATCGGGCGGACCGGGTGATAATCGGCGGCAAATGGCGGGTTATCGACGGACAGGTGGAAGGCCTGGACCTGAAAGGCTTGATCGCCGATCACAGCCAGGCGGCACGGCGGCTAATCGCCGGAACCTAAACCAGACACCGCTCGACATGTGGGAGGGCAATCGCCTTCCCACTTGAAGTGCACGGTGCTTACAAGCCCAACAGCGACAACATGATAAAGGTCGCAAACAACACAAAATGGGTCATCCCTTCGATGGCATTGGTTTCGCCATCGTTGAGGTTGATCGCACTGACGATCAGCGTGATAAACACCATCACCGTTTGCACCGGCGTCATCGCCATCTGGAACGGCTGGCCGGTGTAGAGTGCCATGGCCTCCATCACCGGCACCGTCAGGATCACCGTCGACAACGACGCGCCCAGGGCAATGTTCACCACCGACTGCATGCGGTTGGCCAATGCGGCGCGCAAGGCCGTCAGAATCTCCGGTGCCGCCGAAATAGCCGCCACCACAATCGCCGTGATCACCGGCGGTGCGCCCGTGCCTTCCAGGCCCAGGTCGAGGGTCTTGGACATCACCTCGGCCAGCGCGCCAATCACAATCACGCCAAACACCAGGGTACCGATGGAGAACGCCAGGTTCACCGGCGGCGACTCTTGTTCCTCCGGCAGCTTCTTGCGACGCTTTTCCGGGTAGCTGTAGCTGAAGAAATAACTGTGGGGCCCTACCTGCATGCGCAGGAACAAGGTGTAGAGCACCACCATCGCGCCGATGGTGAAGGCCGAGTAAATTTTCCAGTCGGCTTCGGGGATAAATTCCGGCACCACCATCGACACGCCCATGGCGGTCAGGATCATTACGCTGTAGGTCCGCGCCGAATCATCATTGTAGGACTGTTCGCCATGCTTGATGCCGCCCATCAACGCTGCCAGGCCGAGGATGCCGTTGATATCGAGCATCACCGCCGAATAGATGGTGTCCCGCACCAAGGTGGGTGATGGCTCGTTGCTCATCATGATCGCCAGGATCACCACCTCCACCAGCACTGCGGCGAGAGTCAGGATCATAGTGCCGTAGGGATCGCCGACCTTTTCCGCCAGTTGCTCGGCATGGTGGGCCACGCGCATCGACGCCACGACGATAAAACCGATCAACACCACGCCGGCCAACAGTGCCACGATTTGCCCGCTGTGCAGCATCCAGTGCTCCAGCGGGTAGGCGGCGATGGCGGCAATCAGCGCCAGCAGCATGAATTTTTCTTGCTTGAGGGATGTGAGCATTCCGGGCCTTTTAGTACGGCAAATCAGTCATTGATGGGGTACAGACTGCGCCAAGCCGCTAACGTTTCGTTACACCTTAGTTCACACAGCCCTTGCGTGAATAAATCGAATACTCTCCTGCTGGTCAGGTTTTGCCGATTATTTCAGCCATGGCCTGTAGAATGCCGCCATTGCACCTGATGAGAATTTAGAAAATGTACGATTGGCTCAACGCCCTGCCCAAGGCTGAATTGCACCTGCACCTGGAGGGCTCGCTGGAACCTGAGCTGCTGTTCGCCCTGGCCGAGCGCAACAAGATCGCGCTGCCGTGGAACGACGTGGAAACCCTGCGCAAGGCCTATGCCTTCAACAACCTGCAAGAGTTTCTCGACCTCTATTACAAGGGCGCCGATGTGCTGCGCACCTCCCAGGATTTCTACGACCTGACCTGGGCCTACCTGCTGCGCTGCAAAGCCCAGAACGTGATCCACACCGAGCCCTTCTTCGACCCGCAAACCCACACCGACCGTGGCATACCGTTCGAAGTGGTGCTCAACGGCATCGCCGCGGCGCTCAAAGATGGCGAACAGCAGCTGGGCATCACCAGCGGCTTGATCCTCAGTTTCCTGCGCCACCTGAGCGAAGCCGAAGCCGAGAAAACCCTCGACCAGGCGCTGCCGTTCCGCGATGCGTTTGTGGCCGTGGGCCTGGACAGTTCGGAAATGGGTCATCCGCCGAGCAAGTTCCAGCGAGTGTTCGACCGTGCCCGCCACGAAGGCTTCCTCACCGTCGCCCACGCCGGTGAGGAAGGCCCGCCCGAGTACATCTGGGAAGCGATCGACCTGCTGAAAATCCAGCGTATCGACCATGGCGTACGCGCCATCGAAGACGAGCGCCTGATGCAGCGCATCATCGATGAGCAGATCCCGTTGACCGTCTGCCCGCTGTCCAACACCAAACTTTGCGTGTTCGACGACATGGCCCAGCACAACATCCTCGACATGCTCGAGCGTGGCGTGAAGGTCACGGTGAACTCGGATGACCCGGCGTACTTCGGCGGCTATGTCACCGAAAACTTCCACGCGCTGTACACCTCGCTGGGCATGACCCAGGACCAGGCCAAACGCCTGGCGCAGAACAGCCTGGATGCGCGCCTGGTAAAACCCTGACTGCACGCAAAGTCATCATCGCCAGGTCCATGGAATCAAAAAGGCCAGGGCGATGATGGCAAACCCTCAAGGCTAAGGTTGTTCGGACATGGCCAATCGGGCGATTTCTGCCAGCCCGTTGTCGTTGAGCTGCACCGCCTGGGACTCATTGACCAGGCTGATCCAGTTCGATTGCAGGAACAACTGCAACAGCCCCGCACCCAGCGCGCCGCCCAGGTGCGGTTGCCGCTGGCTCCAATCGAAGCAGTCGCATACCAGTGGCGACGCCAGCGCCTGGGTATAAATACCCAGGCCTGCCAGGTGCTGTGCGCCCTTGATCGTCACCTCAATGCGTTGCTCATGACGCTCGATCCACCCCGCCGCCAACATCCGCTCATGCAGCTGCGCCGCCACTTCGCCGCCGAGGTGGCCCTGGCACATCCGCGCATGTCGCAACAATGGCGGCGCCACCAACACCGGCGGTGAAGCATGTGGCGCACTACGTGCGGCGCTGGCCAGGGTCGTACTGGCCAAGGCATCGATGGCGACGCTGACATCGGCAGCCGCCACGCGGAACAGTCGCTTGCCACGCCGGCCCTCGGTACGCAGCAAACCACTCCCCGTCAGCCGTGCCAGATGGGCATTGGCCGAGGCGGGTGACAGCCCGGCAAGCGTTGCCAATTCCTCCGAGGACTTGGCCGAGCCGTCCATCAGGGACCAGAGCATGGCGGTGCGTTTGGGTTCGGCGAGCAAGCTGGCGATCTGACTGATGCATGGTGCCTCTTCCATCGATTCACTCCCTGTCGAATTATTTTTCTGCTGCGGTGGGCGCCAAAGTATAGGTGCGTAAACCAGCGGTTCCGCGGCGTCTGACAGCATGAATAGGGACAGGAGCTGAGTGAAATTTCCTTGTGTGATGGAGGCTGTTACGGCGTACCCAATCGCTCCGGCAATTGAGCGGTCAATGTCGCACAGCGCGACACGAGCATTTCCCGCAACAGGTTGATGGGTTTGCTCAACTGGGCCCGATGGGCGCACAGCAAATTGAGCGGTGTGCGCTCGCCACGCAACTCAGGCAAGACCAGGCGCAAGCGCCCGGCCAGCACATCGGTGCTCACATCCAGCCAGGATTTGTAGGCAATGCCCACGCCCGCCACCGCCCAGCGGCGCACCACATCGGCATCGTCGCTGAAGCGATCACCACCGACCGTGAGGCTGACTTCGCGTTTGCCATCGTGAAAGCTCCAGTGGTCATGCACTCGGCTGCCAAGCATGTAAAGCAAGCAATTGTGCTGGGCCAATTGCTCCAGCTGTCGCGGCTCGCCATAACGCGCGAGATAGCTGGGGGCTGCGCACAACACGCGAACGTTGTGCGGCGCGACGGGCAGGGCGACCAGGCTGGAGTCTTCGGGCTCGCCATAGCGCAGGGCAATGTCCACCGGCTGGCGGAACAGGTCGGCAATCCGATCGCCCAGCAGCAGGCGCACGGTGAGTTGCGGGTACTCGTGCTGAAATTCTTCCAGCCAGGGCAGTAATTGGTTGCGGCCGAAATCCGAAGGGGCCGAGAGTTGCAACACCCCGCTGACATGGTCCTGGCCACTGGCCAACAATCGCCGTCCTTCGTCCAGGGCGCTCAACGCAGTCCGGGCATATTCCAGGAAGCCTTCACCTTCGGCGGTCAGGCGCAGGCTGCGGGTGGAGCGCGCCAGCAAACGCGTGCCCAGCTGCTGTTCGATACGCTTGAGCGCCGCGCTGGCCACGGCGGGCGACAGGTCCATCACCCGCGCCGCCGCCGACAAACTGCCCAGGTCCGCGGCGCGTACAAACAACTGCAAATCATCAAAACGCAGCATTCAACCACCCATTATCAAAATATTATTGAAACAGAGTGCTGTTTTAGCCGCTTTTATCTTGCAGGGAAATGGCCAATCATCTGCCCATCCCGTTATCACGTGTCTGGAGTTGAATATGCCCACAGCCTTTAACGTCATCGCCACGCTGATCGCCAAACCTGGCCAACAGGCCACCTTGGAGCCGCTGCTGCGCGACCTGCTGGAACCTACCCGTCTTGAAGCCGGCTGCGAGCAATACGACCTGCACCAGGACCTGCAACACCCTGAGACCTTCTACATGCTCGAACGCTGGAGCGATGACGCCGCACTGGCCGACCACGACCAGAGCGCGCATATCCAACATTTTCGCGCTAAAGCCGCTGATGTCATCGAACATTTCGAACTCAAGCGCCTGAAGTTTCTCGCCTGATCACCGCCTTTTTCCGGAGCCCCCATGAAAGCCATTGCCTATTACGCATCACTGCCGATCAACGATGAAAAATCCCTGCAAGACATCCAGCTGCCGGAGCCCGTCGCCGGCCCCCGCGACCTGCTGGTAGAAGTCAAAGCCATCTCGGTCAACCCGGTGGACACCAAGGTGCGCCAGAACGTCGCCCCTGAGAACGGCGCGGCCAAAGTGCTGGGCTGGGACGTGGCCGGTGTGGTCAAGGCCGTCGGCAGCGAAGTGAGCCTGTTCAAAGTCGGCGACAAGGTGTTCTACGCCGGTTCCCTGGTCCGGCCGGGCGCTAACAGCGAACTGCACACCGTCGATGAGCGCATCGTCGGCCATATGCCCAAGAGCCTGGGCTTTGCCGAAGCCGCCGCGCTGCCGCTGACCGCCATCACCGCCTGGGAGCTGCTATTCGAACGCCTGCAAGTGCGTGAAGGTAAAGAGGCTGAAGGCCAGAGCCTGCTCATCGTCGGTGCCGCCGGTGGCGTGGGTTCGATCCTGACCCAACTGGCCAGCCAGCTCACCGCCTTGACGGTGATCGGCACCGCGTCGCGCCCGGAAACCCAGGAATGGACCAAGGCACTCGGCGCCGACCTGGTGATCGACCACAGCCAACCGCTGAGCGAAGCGCTGAAACAAGCCGGCCACCCGCAGGTGACCCATGTCGCCAGCCTGACCCAGACCGAGCATCACCTGGACCAACTGGTCGAAGCGCTGCAACCCCAAGGCAAGCTGGCGCTGATCGACGACCCCAAGGCGCTGGACGTGAGCAAACTCAAGCGCAAGAGCCTGTCGCTGCATTGGGAGTTCATGTACACGCGCTCGATGTTCGAGACGCCGGACATGATCGAGCAGCACAACCTGCTCAATCGCGTGGCCGAACTGATCGACGCCGGCATCTTGAAAACGACGGTGGGCGAACACTTCGGTGTAATCAATGCGGCGAACCTGCGCCGTGCCCATGCCCTGCTGGAAAGCGGCAAGGCCAAGGGCAAGATCGTGCTGGAAGGGTTCTGAAGATAACGTCTGTCAGTGTCGTCCGTTATTCGTGTGAGTGATGGACGACACCGCTAGTCAGAGAGTTGATCTTTGTCATATTTGTGAGCGTATTCGGGTTTATATTGGCCGCCTTTGCCACGATTCTTTTACGTGAGGAAGTCAGCAATGAAAATCCTGATAAAAGCGTTAGCAAAATCCCCCGGCAATAAATGGCAGGTTCGCCTCGACGGCGATGCGTTCACCTTCCGCAGCGAGGCCGAGGCCCGCGCCTTCGCCGATACCCTGCAAGCCCGTATCCAGGCTCCTCACCGTTTTCCACTCAGCCAGCAACGCTCCGCCGCTGGCTGACCTGCATTTCAGCCCTGCGCCTGCGTGGCCCTTGCCCGTTGCAGGCGCTGGGTCGACATCGCAATCGTCACCGCCAACACCCCGCACAAGCTGATGACCATCGCCATCGGCATCGCCGTGCCGTCGTGCAGCACGCCCACCAACGAAGCCGCCCCTGCCGCCACGCCAAACTGAATGCAACCGAGCAAGGCCGACGCGCTGCCGGCCCGGGCGCCCTGCCCGCTCATGGCGCAGGCCGAGGTGTTGGGCAGAATGCAGCCCAGGCTGGCGATACAGATGAACAGCGGTACCAGCAACGGCCATAACGCTTCGGTGCGCAAGGCCGCGATGCCCAACAGCGACAGCGCCGCCAGCAGATAGACCCACACCGTGCGCGACAGCAGAAACGCCGGGCCACGCTTGGCCAGCAGCCGCGCATTAACCTGTGCAACCAGGATAAACCCGGCGGCGTTGGAGCCGAACAGCCAGCCGTAATGCTCGGCGGGCACGCCGTAGAGTTTGATAAATACGAACGGGGAGCCGGCGATGTAGGCAAACATCCCGGCAATCGAAATGCCCCCGGTCAGGGCGTAACCGAGGTAGACCCGGTCTGACAACAGCGCGCCGTAGCGGCGCAGCGACCCGGACAAGGGTTGACGCGGCTGATGGGCCGGAAAGGTTTCCGGCAAACCGACCGCCACGGCAATCGCCGCCATCACGCTGAAGATCGACAGCGCGAGGAAAATCGACTGCCAGCCCCATAACCCGACCATCACCCCGCCTGCCAACGGCGCAAGGATCGGCGCCAGGCCGGTCACCAGCATCAGTTGCGAATACACCTTCGCCGAGCCCACCGCATCACATTTGTCACTGACCACGGCGCGGGAAATCACCATGCCCGCGCAACCGCCGAGGGCCTGCACGAAACGTGCGCCAATCAGCCATTCCAGGGACGGCGCATACGCGCAGGCAAAGGACGCCAGGGTAAACAGGGTTACGCCGCTGAGCAGCGGGCCGCGTCGACCAAAGCGGTCTGCCAGTGGGCCGTAGATCAGTTGGCCGATGGCCAGGCCGGCGAAATACACCGCCAGGGTCAACTGGATATGTTTTTCGTCGGTCCCGAAGGCCGTCGCCATGGCAGGAAAGCCAGGCAGGTAGAAATCGATCGCCAGCGGCGCGAAGGCGCTCAAGGCGCCCAGAATCAGGATTATGCGAAGGTTCATCAGGCACCCAAGTGTGTCGGCAGCCCGACAGTTTAGCCGCGCTTGGGTGCATTGAATACGATAGCTCGCTAACTATTTGAATGGGTCAGGCGAGCTTGGCGCTGTAGCCCTCTTCGCTGATCAGGCTGATCACTTCCTCGGCAGACAGGCGGCTTTCGACGCCCACCTCTTTCGCCGCCAGGTCGACCTTCACGCTGGCCGCCGGATCCTGGCTCTGCACCGCCTGGGTCACGGCCCGGACGCAGTGGCCACAGGTCATTCCTTCAACGCTGAATATTTGCATGACATGACTCCTTTGATGAGGTTGAACCCAGTCTCGACCTTGCCACGATGGCAAGGTCAAGTTCTGAAACTTTCGGCCGGGCTGGTATTACACCGCGGCGTCGGCCAAGCTTCACCCATCTTCGATTCAATCCACGGAGCATTCGCCATGCGCTGGTCGTTTTTTGGCCTTGTCGGCCTGATGAGCTTGTCTGCCGCTGCGCCCCAGGCCCTCGCCGCAGAAGACTATGCGGTGCTGATCATTTCCCGCGAACGCCTGGAAGTACCGACCAATTGCGAGATCGGCCTGTACATCCAGGACCAGTTGGCCGGGCGCCTGTTCCAGGAACAGTCCACCTCGTTCAACCTGCCCGCCGGCAATGTGTCGCTGCGCCTGAAACTGCTGCCGGGCCAATCACCGGGTTGCTTGCCGGGCCTGCTCGCGCCGCCGGCGCAGAACATCACACTCAAGGCCGGTGACGTACGCAAGTTGCGCATTGCCCAGGGCCCGGAAGGCATGTACCTCAAACCCGCCGCACTGGAATACTGAAGACGCTTGACCTTCCCCACAGGTCAAGGTTGATCCTGGGGGCAACTTCTCTGGAGGACTGCCCCATGAATGGATCCACCACCTTTGACCTGCCCATCGGCGGCATGACCTGCGCCAGTTGCGCCGGGCGTGTCGAGCGCGCGCTGGGTAAAGTGCCGGGGGTGCAAAGCGTCAGCGTCAACCTGGCCAACGAGCGCGCCCACGTCGAAGTGCTGGGCCAGATCGACCCGGCCGTACTGATCGCCGCCGTCGACAAAGCCGGCTACACCGCCAGCCTGCCGCAAAGCGAAACCAGGACCGAGGCCGATCAGGCTCAACGCCTGCACCGCGAGCGCTGGTCGCTGCTGCTGGCGATTGTGCTGGCATTGCCCCTGGTGCTGCCGATGCTGGTGCAGCCCTTCGGCCTGCACTGGATGCTGCCGGCCTGGGTGCAGTTCCTCCTGGCGACCCCGGTGCAATTCATCTTCGGTGCACGCTTCTATATCGCAGCCTGGAAGGCCGTACGGGCCGGCGCCGGCAATATGGACCTGCTGGTGGCCATCGGCACCAGCGCCGGTTACGGCCTGAGCCTCTATGAATGGCTGACCGCGCCCTCGGGCACCATGCCCCATCTGTACTTCGAAGCGTCGGCCGTGGTGATCGCCCTGGTGCTGCTCGGTAAATACCTGGAGAGCCGCGCCAAACGCCAGACCGCCAGCGCCATCCGCGCCCTGGAAGCCCTGCGCCCTGAACGCGCGATACGTGTACAGGCTGGCCGCGAGGAGGATGTGGCCATCAGTGCGCTCAAGCTTAATGACCTGGTGCTGGTCAAACCCGGCGAGCGCTTCCCGGTGGACGGTGAAGTGGTAGAAGGCCAGAGCCATGCCGATGAGGCATTGATCAGCGGCGAAAGCCTGCCGGTGCCGAAGCAACCTGGCGACGCCGTCACCGGCGGTGCCATCAATGGCGAAGGCCGCCTGCTGGTGCGCACCACCGCGCTTGGTGCCGAAAGCGTACTGGCGCGCATCATCCGCCTGGTGGAAGACGCCCAGGCCGCCAAGGCACCGATCCAGAAGCTGGTGGATAAGGTCAGCCAGGTATTCGTGCCGACCGTGCTGGTCCTGGCGTTGATCACGCTGGTGGGCTGGTGGCTGTACGGTGCGCCGCTGGAGACCGCGATCATCAACGCCGTGGCGGTGCTGGTGATCGCCTGCCCGTGCGCACTCGGGCTGGCCACACCGACCGCCATCATGGCCGGCACCGGCGTCGCCGCACGCTACGGCATCCTGATCAAGGACGCCGAAGCGCTGGAACGCGCCCATGAAGTGAGCACCGTGGTGTTCGACAAAACCGGCACCTTAACTTCCGGCACCCCGAAAATTGCCCATTTGGCGGCAGTGGATGGCGATGCAGCCACATTGCTGCAACAGGCCGGTGCGCTGCAACGCGGCAGCGAACACCCGTTGGCCAAGGCGGTGCTGGATGCGTGCAGCGAGCAAGGCCTGACGGTGGCGGACGTAAGCACCAGCCAATCCCTGACCGGACGTGGCATTGCCGGCACCCTCGACGGGCGCCAACTGGCATTGGGGAATCGGCGCCTGCTGGAAGAGAGCGGCCTGGACGCGGGTGGGCTGGCCGACTCTGCCACCGCCTGGGAGGCCGAGGGCCGCACCTTGTCCTGGCTGATCGAGCAAGGCGCACAACCCCGTGTGCTCGGGCTGTTTGCCTTTGGTGACACGCTCAAGCCTGGCGCGCTGGAAGCGGTGGCACAACTCAAGGCCCGACACATCGGCAGCCACTTGCTCACCGGCGATAATCGCGGCAGCGCCCGCGTCGTCGCCGAAGCGCTGGGCATCGATGACGTACACGCCGAAGTCCTGCCCGCCGATAAAGCCGCCACCGTCGCCGAACTGAAAAAAACCGGCGTGGTGGCCATGGTCGGCGACGGCATCAACGACGCCCCGGCCCTGGCTGCCGCCGACATCGGTATCGCCATGGGCGGTGGCACCGACGTGGCCATGCATGCCGCCGGTATCACCCTGATGCGCGGCGACCCACGCCTGGTCCCGGCCGCCCTGGAGATCAGCCGCAAGACCTACGCCAAAATCCGCCAGAACCTGTTCTGGGCCTTTGTGTATAACTTGATCGGCATTCCCCTGGCCGCATTCGGCCTGCTCAATCCGGTGCTTGCAGGTGCGGCCATGGCCTTGTCCAGCGTCAGTGTCGTGAGCAATGCCTTGCTGTTGAAAACCTGGAAACCAAGCACTTGGAAACAGTCGCACTTGGAGGATCAACGCCCATGAACATCGGCCAAGCCGCCCGGCAAAGCGGGCTGAGCGCGAAGATGATTCGCTACTACGAATCCATCGGCCTGCTCAAGGCGGCCCATCGCACCGACAGCGGCTACCGCATCTACGGCACCGATGACCTGCACACCCTGGCGTTTATCAAACGCTCGCGGGACCTGGGGTTTTCATTGGAAGAGGTGGGCAAACTGCTGACCCTGTGGCAGGACCGGCAACGGGCCAGCGCCGATGTGAAAGCCCTGGCGCGCCAACATATCGATGAGCTGAACCAGAAGATCCTGGAGTTGGGGCAACTGCGCGATACGTTGCAGGACCTGGTGGAACACTGCCACGGGGATGACCGGCCGGATTGTCCGATTCTCAAGGAGTTGGCGTCGGGAAGCTGCTGCGCGTGAGGCTCTAACTGACTAACTACAAAACCAATGTGGGAGGGGGCTTGCCCCCTCCCACATTTTGATCCTCATCCAGCCACGGATCACTGCATCCAGGGCGGCGGCGGCGGTTCTTCCGACGCTTTGCTCGGTGGCGCATCATCCGCCGCCCGAATGGCCTGGCGCCGTTCTTCATCCAGCCGCGCCGCTTCGATCTCGCGGATCACACCGCCCACGTCCGCCAGCTCTTCCGGCTCGTCGAACTCGCCGGTCAATACGCTGGCCGGGTGCAAGGTGCCGGCTTCGTAGAGCGCCCACATTTCCTTGGCGTACTTGGTCTTCTTCAACTCCGGGGCAAAACGCCCGAAGTAGGAAGCCATGTTGCCCACATCCCGCTCCAGCATGTTGAACGCGTGGTTGTTGCCCGCCGCATCCACTGCCTGGGGCAGGTCGATAATGACCGGGCCGGTCGGCGTGAGCAGTACGTTGAACTCGGACAGGTCACCGTGCACCAGGCCGGTACACAGCATCAGCACGATCTGGGAAATCAGGAAGGCGTGGTATTCACGCGCCTGGTCCGGCTCCAAGGTCACGTCATTCAGGCGTGGCGCGGCATCGCCGTACTCGTCGGCCACCAGTTCCATCAACAGCACGCCTTCGAGGAAGTCGTATGGCTTGGGCACGCGAACGCCCGCACCGGCCAGGCGGAACAACGCCGCTACTTCGGCGTTCTGCCAGGCATCTTCGGTTTCTTTCTTGCCGAATTTCGAGCCCTTGGCCATGGCCCGGGCCTGCCGGCTGTTACGGACCTTACGGCCTTCCTGGTATTCGGACGCTTGACGAAAACTTCGTTTGTTCGCCTCCTTGTAAACCTTGGCGCAACGCAATTCATTGCCGCAGCGCACCACATAAACAGCTGCTTCTTTACCACTCATGAGTGGGCGCAGCACTTCGTCGACCAGACCGTCTTCGATCAGGGGTTCAATGCGTTTAGGAGTCTTCATCAGCTTTTATTGTGGGTCCTTTATTACCAAATACGCGTATGGCACTCGTTATACGGCAATCGGCTCGCCGGTGGGAGGGGCTACCGACCTCTGACCACTCAAGAATGCATCCAATATGCCAATTTCGGCGAATTCACCGTTCGATGATCGCCGTCACGCCCTGGCCGCCGGCGGCGCAGATCGAAATCAGCCCGCGCCCCTTGCCCGCCGCGTCGAGCAACTTGGCCAGGTTGGCGACAATGCGCCCACCGGTGGCGGCAAACGGATGCCCGGCCGCCAGGGAACTGCCCTTGACGTTCAGGCGGCTGCGATCGATGGCCCCTAACGGTGCGTCCAGCCCGAGGCGCGTCTTGCAGTAATCCGCATCCTCCCAGGCCTTGAGCGTGCACAACACCTGGGCCGCGAAGGCTTCGTGGATCTCGTAGTAATCAAAATCCTGCAGCGTCAGGCCGTTGCGCGCCAGCAAGCGGGGCACCGCATACACCGGCGCCATCAGCAGGCCTTCGGCGCCGTTGACGAAATCCACCGCCGCCGCTTCGCCATCGCGCAGGTACGCCAGGATCGGCAAACCACGCGCCTGGGCCCACGCCTCGCTGCCCAACAGCACCAGGGATGCACCGTCGGTGAGCGGTGTGGAATTGCCGGCCGTGAGCGTGCCTTTTTCGCTGCGTTCGAACGCGGGCTTGAGCGCGGCGAGTTTCTCCAGGCTCAGGTCGGGACGCAGGTTGTTGTCACGGGTCAGGCCCAGAAACGGCGTGAGCAGATCGTTATGCCAGCCTTCGGCATAGGCAGCGGCCATTTTATGGTGGCTCTCGAGGGCGAGTTGGTCCTGCTCGGCACGGGGAATCTGCCAGGTCTGTGCCATCAATTCGCAATGCTGGCCCATGGACAAACCGGTGCGCGGCTCGCCGTTACGCGGCAGCTCAGGCCTGAGGTGCTGGGGACGAAGTTGTAACAGGACTTTTAATTTATCCGCCATGGACTTGCTGCGATTGGCTTGCAGCAGGATCTTGCGCAGCCCTTCATTCACGCCGATAGGCGCGTCGGAGGTGGTATCCACCCCCCCGGCAATCCCGCATTCGATCTGGCCCAGGGCGATCTTGTTGGCCACCAGCAACGCCGCCTCGAGCCCCGTGCCGCACGCCTGCTGAATGTCATAGGCCGGGGTTTGCGGCGACAGGCGTGAACCCAGCACGCATTCACGGGTGAGGTTGAAGTCGCGGGAATGCTTGAGCACCGCGCCGGCGGCCACCTCACCCATGCGCAGGCCGTGCAGGTTGTAGCGTTCGATCAGGCCCTCCAGGGCCGCGGTCAGCATCGCCTGATTGCTCGCCGTGGCGTAAGGGCCATTGGAGCGGGCGAAAGGAATGCGGTTACCGCCAATGATCGCTACACGGCGCAATTGAGTCATGGAAAGCTCCCTGTCGGTTGTGGTCTGGATAACTGAGCCTAGTCGAACGACTGCTACCCTGGGATGGTCAACCCTTTGAACCCCAGCCTTCGGAGAGCGTTCCATGTCTGACCGTTATATCGACTTCGCCAACTCAAGCCTCGGCCATCGCCTGGTCGCCGCCCTTGGCCTGCCGTCACCGGTACGCCTGGAACGCTGGCAAGCCGGGCGCCTGCGCCCGGTGGAAGGTGCGCTGTTACTGGGTGGTGGCGCGCTGGCAACGAACGTGAAAGCATTTGCCAACCGGCTCACCGACGCCATTTACACGTACGGCGCCGACACTTCGACCTGGATTCCCGGCCACGGCCCCAAGCTCAAGGCCGTGGTGTTCGATGCCAGCGACCTGCAACACACCGACCAGCTCAAGCAACTGCGTGAGTTTTTCCAACCATTGCTGAAAAACCTGGATCACAGTGCACACCTGGTGATCCTCGGCCGCGCGCCGGAAAGCCTCAGCGACCCGTTCGCCGCCAGCGCCCAGCGCGCCCTCGAAGGTTTCAGCCGTTCTCTGGCCAAGGAACTGCGCAACGGCGGCGTGCTGCAATTGCTCTACGTCGGCGACGGTGCCGAAGACCAACTGGAAGGCGCGCTGCGCTTCTTCCTCTCACCGAAAAGCGCCTATATCTCCGGCCAGGTGATTCGCCTGAAGGCCTGTGCCACGCCCGTCGAAGACTGGACTCGCCCCCTCGCCGGGCGCAAGGCATTGGTCACCGGCGCAGCCCGTGGCATTGGCGCGTCCATCGCCGAAACCCTGGCCCGCGACGGCGCCGAAGTGATCCTGCTCGACGTGCCCCAGGCCAAGGCCGACCTCGAGGCCCTGGCCGCACGCCTGGGTGCGCGCACCGTGGTGCTGGATATCTGCGCCGAAGACGCCGCCGGCCAGTTGATCGAACACCTGCCCGACGGCCTCGACATCCTGGTGCACAACGCCGGGATCACCCGTGACAAGACCCTGGCCAACATGACCCCGGAATACTGGGACGCGGTGCTGGCGGTCAACCTCAATGCCCCGCAAGTGCTGACCAAGGCACTGCTGGACAGCGGTACCCTGCGCGACAATGCCCGTGTGGTGGTGCTGGCCTCCATCAGCGGCATCGCCGGCAACCGTGGGCAGACCAACTATGCCGCGAGCAAGGCCGGCTTGATCGGCCTGGTACAGGCATGGGCGCCGTTATTGGAAGAACGCGGGATCAGTATCAACGCCGTAGCCCCAGGCTTTATCGAAACCCAGATGACCGCGCATATTCCCTTTGCACTGCGTGAAGCCGGGCGGCGCATGAGTTCCCTGGGCCAGGGCGGTTTGCCGCAGGACGTCGCCGAAGCCGTGGCCTGGCTGAGCCAGCCGGGTTCCGGTGCGGTCAGCGGGCAAGCGCTGCGGGTGTGTGGACAAAGTCTATTGGGAGCGTAAGCATGGATTGGCAAACCTTAGGCAGTACGCCGTTTCTGCCACCGTTGTATTGGCGGGCAGCGCTCAAGCGCAAGATCACCGGCAACACGCTGCCCGAACAAGGCCTGCGCTGTCGGGTAAGCGTCGACCCCAAGCAGGTGGCGGCGTACCGCCAGGTCTGCGGGTTTACCGAGAGCCCCATGCTGCCGGCGACCTATCCGCACATCCTGGCATTCGGTCTTCAGATGCAGTTGCTCACCGATAAGAAGTTTCCCTTCCCTCTGCTGGGATTGATTCACCTGAGTAACCGTATCCGCATCCATCGCCCACTGGGCGGAGTCAGCGAATTGTCCATCGGCGTGCACACGCAGAACCTCAGGCCCCACCCAAAGGGCGCAACCTTTGAAGTAGTCACCACGGTCGAAGATTCCCTCGGCCTGCTCTGGGAAGCCGAGAGCCGCATGCTGTGCCGGGGTGTAAAACTGCAAGGCGAAACGACGGACAATGCGCCACAGAGTCCCACCCAGGTCAACGACCTGACCCGCTGGAAAGCCCCCGCCGACATCGGTCGCCGCTACGCACGGGTGTCAGGAGACTACAACCCGATCCACCTCAGTGCGCCGACCGCCAAACTGTTCGGTTTCCCCCAGGCCATCGCCCACGGGCTATGGAACAAGGCGCACACCCTCGCCGCCTTGGGCGAGCACCTGCCTGCCGCCAATATCGAAATAGACGTGGAGTTCAGGAAGCCCGTGCGCCTGCCCAGTGACGTCAGGCTACTGGCCAGCGCCGCCGGTTCCAGCGGCGAATTCTTATTGAAAGGCGCGGGTGACATCGAGCATATGCTGGGCAAATGGCAGCCCATTGCATAAAAGCGACTGATAAATTGTATATATACACCCTAAGTGATAGCGGGCCTTTTCAGGCTCGCTTTTTATATGCAGGTTTTTGATTTTAAACATATATACAGCCAGAAACATCATGCCCTATACCTTTGGCATTAGCCGCTTAAACGGTACAACCCAGCCGTATACAAATCATTAATACCAAGTTGAGCATTGAGAGAAAGAGCGCCCGGGCCTGTTATAGCCACACGGACAAACGCATCGCTATCCGCAGAAATAGCCAGCGTTTGAGACAACTCAGGTTGTACAGGTGCAAGGAACTCAATCATGAAGACTCAAGTCATGTTCTGGAAAGCAAGTACCACGCTGGCACTGGCAATCGCACTCACACTCGGCGGTTGCAGCAGCGGTGGCGGCGGACATCACAGTGGGGGCTCTGCTTCCTCGGATACTGCCGCTGGCGGTGGCGGCAGCGGTGGTGGCGGTACAGACGGTGGCGGTACCGGCACAACCAGCACCCTGGTAACGGCCAGCGTGGCCGACACCCTGGGCGATACCGTGACCGACCTCGGCGGCACCGTCAGCAGCCTGGGCACTACCCTGGGCAGCCTGCCTATCGTGGGTGCAACTACGCGCAGCCTGGTGCGTGCCACCGGCAACGCCGTCAGCAGCATCGGCGACGGCCTGTCGGATGGCCTCGGTTCACTGGGTACCGACAGCAATGCACTGGGCAACACCGTCGCGGGCGTGGCCGACGGCGTCTCCGACCTCGGTGCAGGCGTGACCGCCACCGGCCAGAACGTCGCCACCTTGCTGGGGCACGTGCCGGTGGTCAGCGGCGCGGCACCGGTGGCAGGCAACGTCGTCGGCAAGCTCGGCAATGCCGTGACCATGCTCGGCGACACCCTCAGCACCGCCAGCACCACCGGCCCGCTGGGTTCGGCCACCCATACGCTTGGCGCAAACGTATTGGTCCCGGTGGTGTCGCTGGTGGAAAGCACCACCGGTAAAGTCGGCAGCACGACCGGCCTGGACAGTCCCGTGGGCGGCCTGCTGCAAAAGCTCGGCGATACCGTCGATAGCCTGGGCAATCAAGTCGCCGACACCGGTGGCAGCGGCAACCCGGCGACCGGCGCCGTGGGCGGCGTGCTCAATGGCGTGGGTACCGTGGTCGGCAAGGCCAGCGGCTATGTCGACGCCACGGGTAACAGTGGCGGCAGCAACCGCAGACCGGGCCTGGCGGAACTCATCGGCGGCGTGATAGCGGGTGCCGGCAGCGGCCTCAATGCCGGCAGTAGCAGCGGCCTGGTCAGCGCCACCGGCGTCACCGGCGTGAAGGCGGGCACTACCGTGGCATCCCTGGGCACCCTTCTGGGCGGCAGTGGCGTCCCCAACACCGCCGCAGGTGCCCCCATTGCCACGTTGACCAGCCAGGTCGGCGGCGCGTTGAACCCCGTCACCAGTGGCGTCACCCGCCTCACTCAAAACGTCGGCAATGCCACCGGCCTGGGCACTCCAATCAACGGCCTGGCCACCAACGCCGGCGGCGCCGTCAGCAGGCTGGGCAGCCAAATCACCGGCACCAACGCCAACCCGGTCATCAACGCCTTGGGGGGTACCGTCAACGCAGTGGGTGGCACCGTGGCCTCGGTCGGAGGATTGGTCAGCGGCGGCCCCAACACCGGTGGTGGTTTGCTCGGCGGCGGCCTGGCGGTGACGAGCTCCGCGGGTGCCAGCACCAGCACGAATGGCGGTGCCCTGGGCGGGCTGCTGGGTGGCCTGACCGGCAGAAAATGATTGCACCTGGCCGATTAGACGGCCTCACCTACAGCGCCTACGCTTGGTTGAGACGAGAGACCAGCTAAGTCTCTCGTCTTTTTTTCATGGGTCAATGATCGCCCCCTGAAAACACCCAGACCGCGCTCCTCGAGCCCGACGGGAACCTGCAAAACGCTGCAGCAGTTTTGACCATGGAGTGTCCTATGCGCGCTTTGACACCATTGTTACTGCTCACCCTCAGTGCTTCCGTCCACGCCGGCCCCCTGCCCAGTTTCCTGAATAGCAACGACACCGTCCGCAACCTGCCCGTGCCTAACCTGCCCGCCGACGCCTATCGACCGGCGCCCCCGCAGACCCGACTGCCCGCCCCTGCTGCCAGCGCGGAGCAGCCGTTGCTGATGGACACCAAGGTGACCATTCGAAAGCTGCAGATCGACGGCGGCACGGTCTACCCGCTCAAGGACGTCGCCCAGGCATTCGAACCGCTGATCGGCCATGAGACCAACCTGGCGCAATTGATCGAAGCCACCCGCAGCATCACCCGCCGCTACCAGGAAGATGGCTACCTGCTGTCCTACGCGTTCCTGCCGGAACAGCGCTTCGACGGCGGTCTGGTGCATGTGGTGCTGGTCGAAGGCTATATCCGCGATTACCAGCTGCAAGGCGACATCGGCCCGGTTTCGTCCTACGTCGACAAACTCGCCGAAAAACTCAAGGCCGAACGTCCACTCACCCGTAAGACGTTCGAGCGTTACACGACACTGATGAGCGCCATCCCGGGCGTAACCTTGCAGGCCCAGGTACCGCCGCCCGCCACCACCGACGGCGGCACGCCGATGCACATCACCGCCAGCCGCAAACCCTTCACCACCAGCATGAGCCTCAACGAGGCCAGCCGAGGCGGCACGCAGGCGCTGCTCACCGGCACCGGCAACTCATGGACCTCCATGGGCGAACAACTGAGCCTCAGCGGCCTGTTCCCGCCCGGCGACGACAAAGAACATTACTACCGCGCAGCCTACAGCCAATTCATCAATGCCGAGGGCACCCAGCTCACGCTGGCGGGTGAACGCTACCGCGCCGACCCACGCACCAGCCTGCAACTGGGCGAAGGCCTGGAGCTCAAGCCACACCAGGAAATCGACCGCTACGCCATCGGCTTCAGCCACCCGCTGATCGCGTCGCCCAACGAGTCATTGAACCTGGGCGCGCGCTACTATGCCGTCGACCAGACTACGCGCTACAAGCTCGAAGGTTTCCCGCAACGCCTGGCGCTGCAAACAGACCTGCGCGCACTGGCGTTCGAAGGCGATTGGCGCAAGGCCGACACGACCCAGTTGCGCATCCTCAGCGCCGGTGTGTACCAAGGCATCAACGGCATGGGCGCCAAGACCCGCACAGACTTCGGCGGGCTCAAGCCGGACCTCGACTTCTTCCGCCTGCGCCTCTCCGGCGTGCAGAGCAACAGGCTCTTCGATAACTGGCAAGGTGTACTCTCCGGCGCACTCTACTGGAGCCACCACGACCTGCCCGACAGCGAGCGTGCCACCTTCGGCGGGCAGAATTTCGGCCGTGGCTACCCCGATGACCAGGGCTCCGGCGACAAAGGCTGGGGCGTGGCGTATGAGATCAACTACAGCTACAACCGTGCTGGCGAGTGGGTGCGGATCCTGCAGCCCTATATGGTGCTCGACCGCGCCAGGGCCTGGTTCAACGACCTGCCGGTCAAGGGCAGCGATATGTCATCGGCGGCCCTGGGCCTGCGTTTTGGCGACGCCAGATACTACAACATTTCCGTGGAAGCGGCCAAGCCGATGGCAGATGTGGCGCGGGATAACTTCGACCGACGGCCGCGGTATACGCTGAGCTTCACTTATCAGCTGTGAATGAGCGCTTAATACCTGGAGTGAGAGAGAGGAAACAGGTTGTTGAGCGTATCGATCAGGCGCACCAGATAGATCGGCTTGCGGAACAGGTCCAGCACCTGCAGGCGCAGCATGTCGCTGACGTCATCCATCTCGGCATGGCCGGACATCACGATCACCGGCAGGTGCGAGCGCGAGGTGTGTTCGCGCAGGCGCTTGATCAAGGAAATGCCGCTTTCCTCAGGCATGCGCAGGTCGGTAATGACCAGGGCGATATCCGGATGCAGTGTCAATTCTTGCAAGGCGAAGGTCACGGAGGTGGCGGTAAAACAGACAAAGCCCTCGTGTTCGAGGGATTCGGCCAGCTCAACCAGAGCATCCTCTTCGTCGTCCACCAATAGTATTTGTTGGCGAGACAAAGAAGATGTGCTCATGGCCGTACCTGGAAGAATGGGGTAATTGAAGAATAGCTGCTGCAACTTGGCAGTCAGGTCGCCGTTGGCAGCTTGGTAGCGATCGACGTGAAAATTCCACTTATCTTGGTGCCCAGGCCGGTTCCGGCACCCACAATGACAAGGGCCACCAGCGCCACGATAATGGCGTATTCAATACCTGAAGCAGCCTCTTTGCGTTTGAAGAACAGTTGTGTTTGAACATATAACTTCAACATCAGGTCAAGGAACATACGACTTCTCCCTAATACGCCACTAAAAGCCAGTACGGCTCTAGCACGATGTTTGCGACGTGCAATTAGAGCATTGCCAACAAACCTCAGCCTCACAACTGTAAGAACTCATTAATCACAAAGTATTAGTCGTCGGCCCATGCCTGACTACCCGGCTGCAAATAGCGTTCAAATAAAATTTTATCCGTGACAAATGGCGTTTCGTCCTGGCTGAGCTACCTTCAAATAGCCAAATCGTTAGATGTTCATCACAGCCAGGTTGCGAATTAGTTCGTTTGGATTGACGAACAGGTAGTGCAACGGGAAAGGGAGAGCCGTCATGAACAGTCGCATCAGCATGGCCCTGGCCGCTGTGCTGCTAATCGGGGCATTGATTGCAGGGTACTGGGGGCTGGTGTTGAGCCGCCAACCGGAGCCCGTCGCAACACCTGTCATTTCTGCCGAAAAGCCCACTGCTGTCGTCGAAGACCAGACCCGCCAACCAGTGGTCGTACTGGCGCATGACGTCCCTGCCTTCGTTGCACTTACCGCTGCCGACCTGGTCGTGGAAAAACTCCGCACGGTGCCGGCCGGCAGCCTGACGCGGCTGGACCAGGCCATCGGCCGCCAACCACTGCGCGCACTGGGAGCAGGTACCTGGCTCAGCGAAGAAAGCTTCAGCGCCGGCGGCCCGCTTGCCCGCATGATTCGTCCCGATGAGCGCGCATTGGCCGTGGCCGTCGACGAGGTGATCGGCGCGGCAGGCCAACTGAGCCCCGGCGACTATGTGGATGTGCTGCTGTTCCTGCGCCAGGATGCTGGCAACGCGGAGCAGTCGGCACAAATCGTCCTTCCGGCCCTGCGCCTGCTCAGCGTCGGTGACCAATTGGGCCTGGCCAACGATGGCTTACCGGCCGTGCCGCCCGCCACCACGCCCGAGGAGCGCGCCCAGGCTGCCCAGCGTCGCGCTGCTGCACGCACCGTGGTGCTGGCCGTGCCGGAGCCTCTATTGAGCCGCCTGATGCTGGCGTCGCAAGCCGGTACCTTGCGCCTGGCCGTGCGCAGTGCCGAGGAGCAACTGCTCAGCCAGTACTGGGCCGGGGAAAACGACGCTTCGGACAAACTGGCCAATGCCAATCGTGACCTCTACCAATTCACCCAGCTTGCCCTTGTGGGACCGCCCAAAAGCGTCGCGCAAATCAGCGGCACACCCGCTGTACGCCGGGGCGTCGAGGTGATTCGCGGCGCGCAGGCCACTGAACAAACCCCGTGATTGAGCAAGGATGCCTTGAATGAGCCATCGCTACGCCCTCATGTTCACGCCAATTGCCTGGGCCTTGATGCTGACAAGCCTGCCAGCCGCCATGACCCTGGCGGCACCCGGCAATTGCAGCGCCATGGGCCAGTTGCCTGCCGTGGTCGAGGTGGGCGAAGGCTTGCAACAGGAGCTGCAATCGCCGGTGCCAATCACCCGCCTGGCGATTGGCGACCCGAAGATCGCGGATGTGCGCGTCAATGGCGACCGTCAATTCCTGCTGACCGGCGTCGCCAGCGGCGCTACCAGCCTGATGGTGTGGACTGCCTGTACCAAGGCGCCGCGCCAGAGCATGGTGTTCGTCAAGGGCAAGGCCACGTCGGCACTGACCAGTTTGTCGCGGCCACCCTCCGAAGACCCATTGCTGCCCAGCCAGGTGCAGACGGATATACGCTTTGTAGAAGTCAGCCGCACCAAGCTCAAGGAAGCCAGCACCCAGTTCCTGGGGCTGGGCAACAATTTTTTCCTCGGCAGCCCCAACCTTCTCTCCCCGGCAGAAGGTGTGTTCAAACTGCCGGTGAGTGCCGAGTCTTTCAATGTCGGTTTTGGCGGCGGTCGGGTCAAAGCGATGATCAACGCCCTCGAGAGCAGCGGTTTTGCCTACACCCTGGCGCGTCCCAGCCTGGTAGCGCTGAGCGGCCAGAGCGCAACCTTCCTGGCCGGCGGTGAAGTACCTATACCCGTACCCAGCGCCGGCAGTGACACCATCTCCATCGAATACAAGGAATTCGGCATTCGCCTGACCCTCACGCCGACGGTGATTGATCGCAACCGCATCACCCTCAAGGTAGCGCCGGAGGTCAGCGAGCTGGACTACAGCAACGCCGTACAGATCCAGGGCATCCAGGTGCCGGCCCTGACCGTACGCCGCACCGACACCAGCGTGTCCCTGGCCGATGGCGAAAGTTTTGTGATCAGCGGCCTGATCAGCACCAACAACCGCTCCAGCATCAGCAAGTTTCCAGGGTTGGGCGATATCCCGGTCCTAGGTGCGTTTTTCCGCGACACCAATATCCGCCGCGAAGAAAAGGAGCTGCTGATGATAGTCACGCCGCACCTGGTGCAACCGCTGGCGGCCAACGCTCAGCTGCCTTCCTTGCCCGGCGAAAAACTGCGCAACTATGACCCCAACTGGTACCGCCTGTTTTTCCTCGAAAACGGTAATTTCGACCGCCGCAGTGGACTTTCCCAATGAGCGATAGCTTGAGCCAGACGTTCCTCGCCATCACTCGCAACACCATCGACCTGGAGTGGCTGCAGGGTGCCCTGGCACCCCTTGGCCAAGTCGTGAGCGCTGGCACCGGCAGCCTGGACGAGCTGCTGGCGCTGGTCGACGTGACCTTTGCCAACCTGGTGTTCATCGGCCTGGACCGTGAAAACCTGGTGGCCCAGAGTGCGCTGATCGAAGGCGCCCTGGAGGCCAAGCCGATGCTCGCCGTGGTCGCCCTTGGCGACGGCATGGACAATCAGCTGGTACTCAACGCCATGCGGGCCGGCGCCCGGGATTTCGTCGCCTACGGCTCACGCTCCAGCGAAGTGGCCGGCCTGGTGCGCCGCTTGAGCAAGCGCCTGCCGACCGTCATCCCCAGTGCGCATTTGGGTGGCCTGACCGTTCTGTTTGGCACCCAAAGCAACGCCGACGGCGCGATGCTGGCGACCCACCTGGCCCTGGTGGTGCAAAAAAGCGGCCAGCAGACCCTGCTGCTGGATCTGGGCCTGCCACGCAGCGACAGCCTGGCGCTGCTGGGGCTGGAGAGCACTTTCAACTTCGGTGACGCGTTGCGGCATTTGCGCCGCCTCGATACCACGCTGATCAACAGCGCCTTTACCACAACCGTGGATGGCCTGCGCATCCTGGCGTATGCCACCGGCGACGAACCGCTGAAACTGACCAGCGCCGCCGAGCTGTACATGCTGCTCAGTGCATTGCGCCAGCACTTCCAGCACATCGTCGTGAACCTTACCGGGCAACCGGACAGCGACGCACTGCGCACCTTTGTCGGCCACTGCGACAAACTGCTGTGGTGCACCGACCAGAACGTACTGGACTGTCGCCGCAACCTCGCGGTGCTCAACCGCTGGCGCGACAAAGGCATGAAACTCGACCACGCCAGGCTGGTGGTCGACCGTTATATCAAGTCCTGCGTACCAGACACCGACACCCTGGAAAAAAGCTACGGCCTTGAGTGCATCGCCGTGCTGCCGCTGAGCGCCGAACTGCGCCTGAACGTAAAGAACCAGGGCCAGACCCTGTTTGCCCTGGCCCCACGTGAAGCGTTGAGCCTGGCCGTGCGCACCTTGGGCGAACGCCTGGCGAAACGCTCCGAGGGCTTGGAAAAACCATCAATGCGTTGGTTCGAACGCATCCTGGGGACAGTGCGATGAACGGCGAGAAACTCTTCGGCGGCCCGGCCCGCAGCGGCGGCAACACGGATCACGATGGCTTGAAGCTGGTGTTGCATCGCTACATCATCGACGCTATCGAGGAGTCGGGTAAGAACCTGCTTGAAGACACGCGCCAATCCCTGGCGCAATTTGTCGTCGACAAGGTGTCCGAGTACATCACGCGCATGCGCCTGGCGATCTCGCGCTATGAGATGGAACGCCTGGCCGAAGAGATCGTCGATGAACTTACCGGTTTCGGCCCGCTGGAGGTGCTGCTGCGCGACCCATCGGTCACCGAAATCCTGGTCAATGGGCCGCACCGGGTGTTTATCGAACGTGAGGGCCTGCTGCATCAGAGTGACCTGCGTTTTATCGACGACCACCACGTGGAGCGCGTGATGCAACGCATCCTCGCGCCATTGGGCCGGCGCCTGGACGAGTCCTCGCCGATGGTCGATGCACGCTTGCCTGACGGTAGCCGGGTCAACGCGATCATCCCGCCGATTGCCCTGGATGGGCCATGCCTGTCAATCCGCAAGTTCCGCAAGGACATGCTCAAGAGCAGCGACCTGGTTGCCATGCAGACCATCGACCAGAGTATCTTCGAGTTTTTCCAGGAAGCCGTCGGCAGGCGCTGCAATATCCTCATCAGCGGCGGCACCGGCACCGGCAAGACCACGTTGCTCAATATCCTCAGCCAGTTGATCAATCCCCACGAGCGTCTGGTGACCATCGAAGACGTTGCCGAATTGCAACTGGGGCATCCCCATGTGGTGCGCCTGGAAACCCGCCCGCCCAATGCCGAGGGCCACGGTGAGGTCAGGTCCAGCGACCTGATTCGCAACGCCCTGCGGATGCGCCCGGACCGTATCATCCTGGGGGAAATCCGTGGCGTGGAAGTGCTCGACGTAATGACGGCCATGAACACCGGCCACGACGGTTCCATGAGCACCGTGCACGCCAACAATGCCCAGGATGCGTTGCTGCGCCTGGAAACCCTGGTGGGCCTGACCGGCCGCGTGATCGCGGAAAAAACCCTGCGCCAGATGATCTGCGCCGCGCTGGATGTGGTGATCCAGCTGACGCGCATGCCCGATGGCCGTCGTTGCGTGAGCGAGGTGGTGGAAGTGGTCGGTGTGCGCGATGACGTGTATGTCACCAATACCCTGTTCCGGCTGGACCGGCGCACCGGTGTCGGTTTCCTGCGCGAAGCCATCAACCCGGCCGGCGATAAGTTGCGCCGCGAATCGGCCTTGCCGCTATAGGGAGCGCCTGATGACCGGACCTGTATTGCTGCTGGTTTGCCTGTTGCTGATCGGTCTGTCGTTCTGGCTGTTTCAGCATGGCCTGCGCAAGGCCCGGACCATTCGCGTGCTGGAGCGCCTCGGCGATGGCCAACCCGAGGCCCAGGAGCAGCCCGGCACCTGGACCGGCCTTGAGCGCATGTTTCTGCGCGCCGGGCTGGGCAAACCCAAGGAACGCCTCGGCCTGTGGCTGAGCGCGTGGGTGGTCGGCGCCCTGCTGGGCTACTTGGTCGCCGACTGGCTGGGCCTGGTGTTGATGGCCCTGGGCCCGCCCCTGGCATTGCGTGCGTATATCGCCTGGCGTTACCAGCAGCGGGTGCAACGCATGGTCGAGCAACTGCCGCAGCTGTTGGACCATAGCGTACGCAGCCTCAAATCCGGCCGCACCCTGGCCGACGCGGTATTGGGCGGTATCGAGAGTGTGGAAAACCCGCTCAAGCACGCCATGGGCCGCATGCAGCGCAACGTGCGCCTGGGGGTGAGCCTGCCGGATTCGGCCAGCGACTTCGCTGAATTCTACGAACAGGACGAGTTCCGCCTGTTCGCCCTTGGCCTGAAGGTCAACCACCGCTACGGCGGCAACGCCAGCGAACTGCTGGAAAACCTGATCAAGATGATCCGCGAGCGGGACCAGGGCGCCCGGCAACTCAAGGCGATGACGGGCGAGACCCGCATGACGGCCTACGTGCTGGGCGGTTTGCCGATCCTGATCGTGGGCTACTTCATCCTGGTCAACCCTGGCTACTTGATGACCATGTGGAACGACGACACGGGGCGCTCCCTGCTGTTCGGCGCACTGGCGATGGACCTGGCGGGCACCTTTGCCATGTGGCGCATGCTGAGGAGTGTGTGAGATGGCCCTGATGGTCAGCCTGTTGCTGGCGCTGGCCGCCATGGTCCTGGCGGGCGGGCAATGGCTCGAACATCGCCGTCGTGATCGCCGGGTCGTTGAGCGTTTGCAAGGGCGCAGCGCCAGCGATGACAAACTTGGCACGTTCATGCGCCAACTGGGCGCAAGCACGCTGGCCCAGCGCTCAGTCAGCCTGGATAACGAGACCCAGGTCCTGCTCAACCGGGTCGGTTGGCGCAAGGCCAGCCAGCGCTCGCTGTTTGCCGCTTTCCAGATCGGCGTGCCTGTCGCGGCGATGGGCCTGACCCTGCTCGGCCAGCAACTACTTTTCCCTCACGCCAGTCCCGCCTGGATTGCCCCGGCGGTCGCCCTGGGCATCGGCTACCTGCTGCCAAAACGCGTGCTCGCCGCTGCCGCCAAATTCCGCCAGCAGCGCATCGCCAAGGAAATCTCAACCTTCATTCCGCTGCTGCGCATCCTGTTCGAGTCGGGCATGGCGATTGAACAATCCTTGCGCGTGATGGCCAACGAAGCCCAGCGCTTGCTTCCAGACCTGACCCACGAATTGCGCCTGATCCTGGCGCGAGTCGACTCCGGCCTGGAACTGAGCGAAGAACTGGGCAAGACCGCGCGCATATTGGAGGTGGATGAGTTCACCGACACCTGCATCATCCTCCAGCAATTGATCCAGCAGGGGGGTGGCGCGATGAAATCCCTGCTGACGCTCAAGCAATTGCTCGACGACCGGCGCCTGACCCGCATGCAGGAATACATCTCGAAAATGTCGGCCAAAATGTCGGTGGTGATGATGGTGTTCCTGTTTCCCGCCTTGCTGATCGTGCTCGGCGGCCCCGCCTTTATCGGCATCGCCCGCGCCTTGAGCCAATTCTGAGGACCACCTTGATGAAACCACTGATTGCCGGCCTGACCCTGCTGATGCTCGGCGGATGCGCCACCGACGGCCACACCCCATGGGCCGCGCTGACCTCGCCGGGCAGTTGCGCCAAACCCAGTGCGGAGCAGGAACTGACGCTGAACCTGTCCGATGACCTGGCCAACGAGGGCAAGCTGCACGCCAGCCTGGCCAACCTGCAGAACCTGCCCGACAGCTTGCCCCAGGTGCGCCAGCGCCAGGCCCGTAACTTTCGCTTGCTGGGCCGCAGTGAGGCCGAACCCTTGTATCGCAGCCTGCTGGGTACTTGCATGACCGCCGAAGGCGAACATGGGCTGGGGCAACTGGCAGCGGCCAAGGGCGACCACCCACAGGCGATGACTCACCTGCAAAGGGCCGCGCGCCTGGCGCCCACCGATGAAAAAATCCGCAATGACCTGGGCGTGGTGTACCTCAACCAATTGCGCCTGGAAGACGCACGCTTTGAGTTCATGACGGCTATCGAGCTCAAACAGGGCGACACGCTGGCTGCGGTCAACCTGGTGACCTTGCTGATTTATCAGGATGACTGGGGGCAAGCGGCCAGAGTGGTCAGCCAGCTGGGTTTGACCCCCGGCCAGGTCACCGAGGCACAGGCCCGCGCGGCCCGGCTCAAGCACTCAGCGAGGACCGCGCGCAACGTCGCGACGGCCGCCGATGCCCTGCCGGTGAGTATCAAGTAAGGAGTCGATGATGAAAGCCCATTACGTTGTGTGTCTGGCGCTGCTGCCATTGAGCGCCTCGGCTATTCCACCGGGGCCTTCGTCCCCGCAGCAGGCCGAAACGGAAAACTGGATGGCGTTGCAGGTCGATGGGCGGGCAGCCTCGCCGACACCGCAGAGCACCACCCCGGCGGAAAAGGAGCAGGCCTTGCAGCGTTGGCTGGACAGTCACAAGCACCCGATTCCGGAGTTCTTTGAAACCAAGTCGGAGGCGGGCGGCAAGAGCCAATGAACCCCGTGCGTCAGTGCGCACTCATCTGCTGGCGCATCGGCGAGTGGCTTGGCGACAACGCCAGCGCCAGCTGGGTGCGGTTGTGCATATGGGTCAGGCGCAACACCTGGGACACATACAGCTTGACGGTGTTTTCGGTGATGCCCAATTCGCAGGCGATCTGGTAATTGGTCTGGCCCTTGCCTACCAGCCACGCAACCTCCATCTGACGCGGTGACAACTGGTTGAAGATGGATGGAATCTGCGCCGGCCCGGCGTCTTGCCCGCCCTCGGCGTCAGCGTCCTGCAGCGGGCCGCGCCGTACCTTGTCGAGGTCCTGGTACAAGTCATTGATGGATTCGGAAAGGTACTGCAGTTTCTGGTTCAAGTGCCCCAGTTGCAGCTCCTTTTGCCGCTCTTCCAGCGCCGCTTCCTGGCGCTGCAGGCCCTCGAGCAACTCATCGAGGTTGATCGGCTTCTGGTAGTAATCCGAGATGCCCGCGCGCAGGGCCTTGATCACGTCCTGTTTGTCGGCACGCCCGGTGAGCATGATGGCCTCGAACGCACGCCGCTTGCCGGCGATCTTCTGCATCGACTGCACCAACTCGATCCCATCCATGTCCGGCATGTGCAGGTCACACAACACCAGGCCGACCTCGGCGTCCTCGCTGAAACGCTGCAAGGCCTGGCGGCTGGATTCGCACGGGACGCAGTGGTAGCCACTGCTTTCGAGAAATTCGCAGAGTTCCTCCACGATCAGCGGTTGGTCATCGACCACCAGCACTTTTACAGCCGATTTCAGCTTGTTCACACGCGACTCCATGCCTGGCAAGCCAAAAGACTGACCTATCCGTTTGGACGAAGAATCCTATACATCCGTTCCATAAACGTAGACCTACTTTCCGACTCTGTACATAGCAATAGAGGCATTGTGCGACTAAAGGGTCCACACCCCATACAGCACAAAACCCGCGAATAAAAACGCGGCGAAAGGCTGCTTGGCAGGCGGGCCTTGTACCCGATCAGCAGCGCGCGGACCGAGCTGTTGACGAACGACCAACCAGCCGACCAGGGTGATGGCGGCACCGATCAGCGACCACAACACATGATCCACCGTGGTGGCCAGGCCCAGCGCCGCGAGCAGCTTCACGTCGCCCGCACCGAAGCGGTCCAGCGCATAGCCCGGCAGGGTCAACAGCAGTGCCAGGGCAAACGCCAAGAGACCGGCGCTCGCTGGCGCGCCCAGCCAGGTGGCACCTGTGCACAACAGGTATAACAGCGCCAGCAACGCCACGCCCAGGGTCAAGCCATTGGCGATCTGTCGCCGGCGAATATCCTGCACCGCACAGACTCCCAGCCAGATCACTATCACTACGCCATGAATCACGTAAAAAACGTTCCTTTTCGCTGAATGATTCTATGCTGATATCGAGTCGTAGACGTCAGGGTAGACGCAGTCATGAAAACAGGCCTGCCGGCAAAGCAAAAAGGGGCTGCGGCGATCGAATTCGCCTTGGTCTTCGGGATCTTTTTTGCGGTGTTCTATGGCTTGATCAGCTTCAGCCTGCCGCTGCTGTTGATGCAGTCGTTCAACCAGGCAGCGGCCGAGGCCGTGCGCCAGGCCATGGCGGTAGACCCGGTTGCGGCAGGATCGGCCTACCCCAACCTTGTCACCCAGCGTGCGAAAGATGCGGTAGCGGCGCAATTGAGCTGGATCCCCGCCAACTTCCAGTTCCAGCCGTCCTTCATCAGCGCCACCTACACCGGCACCACGCTGACTGTCACGATCAAATACCCCTCCTCCAACCTCTACTCCGTATTCCCGGCGCTGGTGGTGCCAGGCATTGGCACTGTGCCGAACCTGCCGACCAACCTTTCGGCCAGCTCGAGTCTTCAGTTTTGACTGCGGGGAATAATTTCTTCGAGCGCCTGCGGGGCCGTGTCGGCACCCAGGCCTTCGAGGCACCCACTGTCCCTGCAGCAGGGCTGCGCGTGTTATTGGATCATCAAGGCCATGTGGTGGACATCCGCGGCACACTGCGTTCGCAACTCGCCATGCCCGTCGGGGGTGAAGCACGGCCGCTGCTGCGGGAGTTGCTGTGCGCCAGCAGCGCCTTGAGTATCGAAGGCAGCCCTGCCGACTGGCAACGCCATACCCTGGACCTGGACTTCAAGGGCTCTGCCGGCCAGGTCCTGCCCACCCGCGGCTGGGTCGAGCCGGAGGGCGACCGCTGGGTGCTGCACCTGCTGGACATCAGCGACTTGCTCGCCGGCCGCCACCTGGCTGAACAGCGCGAGCAGAACCACCAACTCGCCTGCAGGATGAGCGAACAGTTGCGAGTGTGCAGCCTGAGTCGCCTGCCCGAGACGTTCAACGAGCAACTGCGCAGCCTGGCCCAACGCTGGCGTATCCCCTGTGTGGCCCTGGCATTGCTCGATGAAACCAACCAGGGTTGGCGGATCTACAGCCAATACACCGCTCACGACGCCCCGGGCTTGTGGCAAACCGGCCAACATCTGGGGGCCAGCCTGGACAGTGTCAACGGCAACGCGCTCCTGAGCCTGGCCCACGGGCGCATTGACAACCCCCGCCTGCAGAGCATTTTCGGCGATATCGACGGTTTTCTGGTGCCCTACCGTGACAGCCAGGGCGTGGCGGCCTGGCTGCTCTGCGGTTTCTACGGCGGCGAACCGCACACCCGCGAACGTGACTGGCTGGACCTCACCGCCGCACTCGCCGCCCCGCTGCTGAGCCGCCTGCGCGAACAACGCAGCCATCAGCAACTGGAGCGCATGGAGGCCCTGCAAGAACTGCTCGGCACCGGCTGGTGGGAACTGCTGCCCGCCACCCAGGAGATCCAGCTCGCTCCCCAGTTGTTGCATAGCCTGGGCCAGGAACACGGCGCCACGCGCCAGGCACTGGCCCTGTGGCTGGAGCTGATCCACCCCGCTGATCGCCAGGAACTGCTCAGCCACCTGCAAGACCTGCAGGCACTGGACAAACCCCTGCTGACCAACGTGCGCCTGCCAGGCAGTGACGCGGACCACACGCCCATCTGGTATCGCGTGCAGGGCCAGGTACTGGGCGTGGGCGACAACCGGCGCTGGGTCGGTTTCATGCTCAACATCAGCGACATCAAGAACCAGCAACTGCAAGCCGCCGCCGCCCATGCACGCCTGGATAACCTGATCGCCAGTTCACCGGCGGTGATCTACGTGCAGCGCTACGTCGGCGGCGCGCTGCACCCGGCGTTTTTCAGCGACAGCCTGTTGCCGCTGCTGGGCTGGAGCCTGGCCGATTGCAGCCACGACGGCCTGGCCTCGTTGATCCATCCCGAAGACCGTGAGTTGTACTTCCAACGCACCCGTCAATTACTACGCGAAGGGAATGTACGCAGCCGCTACCGGGTGCGCGACACCCGCGGCGACTACCATTGGCTGCTCGACGAGGCCAAGCTGCTGCGCGATGACCTGGGCCTGCCGGTGGAGGCCGTGGGGCTATGGCTCGATGTGACCGACGCGACCCTGGCCGCCGAACAGGTCAGGCAGAGCGAAGAGCGCTACCGCATCCTGGTGGAAGACTCGCCGGCAATGATCTGCCGTTATCGCCCGGACCTGACCCTGACGTTTGGCAACACGCCGCTGGCCAACTACCTGGAGTGCTTGCCCGCGCAACTGCCGGGGCGGCAATTGGACGCGTGGTTGTCGGATGAACAGCGCCAGGCATTTATCCAACGCATCCGCCGACTGACCCCCGAGTTTCCGGTGAGCACCGCCGAAATCAGCCTGCAGCTGCCCGGGCGCGAACATGCCTGGTGGGTATGGTCCGACCGTGGTGTGTTTGATGAACAAGGTCAACTGGTGGAAGTGCAGGCCGTGGGCCGCGACAACACCGAAGTGCGTCGCTCCCAGCAGCAACTGACCCAGAGCGCCAAGATGGCGACCCTCGGCGAAATGGCCACGGGCCTGGCCCATGAGATCAACCAGCCGCTGAACGTGATGCGCATGGCGATCGTCAATGTGCTCAAGCGCCTGGCCAACGGCGACGCGCAGATCGACTACCTCACCGAAAAACTCAAGCGCATCGACACCCAAGTGCAACGCGCGGCGAGGGTGGTGGACCATATGCGCGTGTTTGGCCGCCGTTCGGAAATCGAACAGCAACCGTTCGACCCAGTGCAAGCCGTGGAAGGGACCTTGTCGCTGCTGAGTGAAGGCCTGCGCGGCAAAGGCGTGGACCTGCGCATCACACCTGCGGACTTCAGGGTGCAGGTCAAAGGTCATGTCGACCAGCTTGAGCAGGTGTTGATCAACCTGATGGTCAACGCCCGCGATGCGCTATTGAGCCAGCGCGAAACAGCCGCGCAATCGCGCCCCTGGATTGCGCTGCACTGCGAGCACGACAGCCGGCATGTGCGCATCTGGGTCGAGGACAACGGGGGCGGCATCGACCCACGATTATTGGAGAGGATTTTCGAGCCGTTTTTTACCACCAAGCCGATTGGGGTGGGGACCGGCCTGGGGCTGTCGGTAAGCTACGGGATCGTGGAAAACATGGGTGGGCGCTTGAGCGTGATCAATGGCGAGGACGGCGCACGGTTTTGTGTGGAACTGCCGGTGGTTCAGATCACCAGGTAGGCGCGGCCCATCTGACACGTCAGGTTGGCGCCGACTTCGGCGTTGCCCAGGTTGATGCCCAGGGCCGAGAGCAGCGTGTTGACAATGGGGTCGAGCAGCGGTGACAGGACGTCCTGGACAAGGGTGACCACCGCGCTGGTGATGGTAGCCAGGGCCGTCGTAACCGTGCCGTTCGCCGCACCGGGCGTGCTGCCGCTGGGCGGTACGTAGGTAGCCTGCAGGCCGCTCAGGGTTGCTCCCAGGCTATTGACGATATTGGCGGTGCCGGGTGGACTTTTGTAGGTCGGCACGGCATTCATATCGGCGACCGGTAAGAACAGCAACGAGCTGGTCTGCGCCGCCACGGTAGACAACGCCTTCACATTCAAACCACCGCCTACACCCGCTGTACGCGTGCCACATATCTGCGACAGCACAATGCAGTAGCGCTGGCCAAAATCGATCAGCCTGACCGGCTGCACGGTGACTGGCGCCGATGACGAAAACGCGGTGGCAGGGTCGACATAGCCCAAGCCCAGGGTGGCCATGGCGGTGGTGGCCTGCACCGTTAGCGACTTTGTGGCCGGCGTGGCACAGCTGTAGTCCGTGACTTGACTCTGCGCACTGGCCGCCTCGATGTAGATGGACAGTGATTGTGTGATATCCACGTCGGTGACGTTACACGCCACCAGGCACAACACGCCGCCCACCACTGCCGGGATATTCAGGTTCAACAGGCCGCCGACCACCTTCGACACCGGTGTCGCCAACCCGGTCAGGATTGATGAAACCCCCGACACCAGCTTGATGATCGGCGCATCCACCGTAACCAATGTGCGCACTTGCGCGGTTCGGACAACAATCTGATCCGTCTGCGGGTTATTCAGAAGCCCCGCCTTGGCCTTCGCCGGATTACCGATGGCCGACAATTGCGGCGGCTCGATGACTTTGGTCTGGATCGAGACATTGCCCACCAGGGGAATATTCACCTGAGCGGCCGCACTCACCGCACCCTTGCTATTGGACAGCTGCGCCACGGCCTCCAGCAATTGAAACAACTGCACGTTGGTATTCAGCGCCGCGGCCGGTGTTCCGCTGGCAACCTTCAGCAGGTCTGCGACTTTCAGCAGCTGGGTATTGGGCGCGATGGCTTTCAATGAAATCACATCGTTGATGACCGCCGTCGCCACCGCTCCGTTTTTTTGCAGCACCTTTACCGCGGCATCGATCAGCTGGTTGGCGGATACGGCGGTGTTGAGCAGCGCATCGTAGTCACCCGCCGTCACGTTCAGCTCAATCGCCAACTGGTCCAGGTAGCCGAGCAGGTTGAGGTTCGTCGCCAGCAAGCCATTCCAGCCCGCCGCCGTCAGCGACAGGCTGCCGCCCAACAGGTTGCCAATGACCATGTTCAATAGCGGGGACTTCGCCGAATCCACCGTCGCCAGGCTGCTGCGAATCGTCAGTTGCGCCACTGGCGGCGCGTACGCGGCCACGGCGCTGGCAGCCAGGGTCATCTGGGTGGACGCCGGCGTACCGCTGAACATATTCCAGATACCCGTGGCGACGCTGGTTACTACGCTGCGCGTCGCCACTACCCGAATGGCCTCGTTTTTGCTGGCGTCGGCGCTGAATACGCGGATGTTGCCGGCATTGGTCGTCAATGTGCCGCAGGTCACGGCCAGGCCACGACTGCTGTCGCCGGCAACCACGGTGAAGCCATTGCGCGCGGCGTTCTGCACGGCATAGTCGTTGGCGCTGGTGGTCGGGCTGCACAGGCCACCACGCCCGGCGGCCTCCAGGGCGGCGGTGTCGGCAATGGACTGCAGCTTGCGCTTTTCCAGGTAGAGGCGGCCGCTGTCCACCGCCAGCAGCAGGAACACCAGCGCTAACGCCAGGGTGCCCGCTGCCATCAAGCCAATCGCACCACGCTGCCTGCAACCGAGTCGGGGAGACATCAGGCACTCCTTAGCGCTTACTCTCCGTGTTGCCGTGGAGTGTAGACAAGGCTTGGCAGGTGCGCCGGCCGGTCGCTACAAACGGTCAGTGCGGTGGGTAGCTGGAGAGGATCCGGGTCACCGTCGTGCGAATCGCGTTATTACGATCCTGGGGGTTGGGCGTGCTGCTCATCATCTGTTCATCACTGCCGCGCCACACCAGCTTGCCGTCCTTGCCGTCGAGCAGGTCGATCTGGATGGTCGCCACCTTGTAGGTGATGTTGCGTGTTTCGTTGTACATCGGCCCGCCCCAATAGCCGTTCCACGGGCCACCCCAGGCGCCGCCATAGTTGGTGGTGACTTGTTGCTGGCGGTCTTCGACGATCAGGTAGGCCTGCACGTTCAGGTCAGCCCGGGTGCCTGCGGCTGCCGGGCGCAGGCCGCGCTGGTCAAGCTGTTCACCCACGGCCTGGCGGATGCGTTGTTCGGTGAGGTCGCTCTTGATCCGCGGATCATCGGGGCGGTATTGCAGCGCCGGGTCTTTCCAGGCCCAGTTGCGGTAGGCGCCGAAGTCGCGGCTGGCATCAAAATCGTGGTTGACCTGGCTGGTCTGGCAACCGCCCAGCAGCACAACAAAAGCTAGCGTAGCGATACGACGAAACATGGTTGATCTCCAACAAGGGACCGAGCTTTAGATGAGAATAGCTATTAACTCGGAGGATAGGCGGTCATCGCCTTTTGCACGGCCTGGCGCAACGCATCCGCGCGCTCGCTGAGGCTGCCCTGGCTGCCGGTTTCCGCGCTGGCACTCCACACCGGCTGGCCGCTGCGGGCGTCGAACAGATTAACCCGCACCACCACCACTTGAACTTCATAGGTGCGCACGATCGGCACCGAGTTGTACATGCCGTAGCCCGGGCCGTAGCGGTTATAGCCGCCGTATCCGTAGCCGTAATCGTCCTGGACCTGCTTGAGACGCTTCTCCAGGCGTACATCGGCGCTCACCAGCAGGTCCGCCGGGCGGTTGTCGTGCAAGGGCCGCAGGCCGCGCTGGTCGAGGGCACCGCTAACCGCTTCGGCGACCTGCGCCGAGTCCGCCCAGGCCGTGCCGGCCGGGAGCTGGCCGTTGCGCCAGGCCCAATTGCGGTAGGCGCCATAGTCGCGCACCGGTGCCGGGTAGGCGCTGGCGTCGAAGGTCGTGGCCGCCTGCGCGGGCGCCGGTGGCATGGGCGCAGAAGCCGCCACATAAGGGTTGGGGCTGGAGCAGGCGCCCAGCCCGAGGGATAACAGGATCAAACAGAGACGACGCATTTCGACCTCCGCAGACTGGGCCGCTTATACCGGACGGCAGATCCAGTGCAAATAACGCCCAAGTCCGGCAAAGCTTGGGTGACGACGGTGAGCGAGCTCCATCTCTACAAGGTCCTTCAAGTCGGCGCGGGCCTGGAATTCCACCGGCATATAGTCGTGGAATACCCGCACGCCACTTTGGCTTTCGACCTGCCAAAGCCCTTCGAGTTGCGCCGCCAGCTCGCGCGGGTCGAGGGGCTGTTGCGGGGTCAGGCTCTGCTTTTCGCCGGCCATGTCATTCTTGCGCATCTTGCGGAAATGGCCTTTGAGCAGGTTGCGATAAATCAGCGCATCGCGGTTGTAGAACGCCAGCGACAGCCAGCCACCGGGCAGCGTCAGCTGATGCAGCACCGGCAGGATCCCGTGGGGTTCGGCCAGCCATTCCAGCACGGCGTGGCAAAGCACCAGGTCGTAGGGCTCGGTGAGCTGGCCGAGCAAGTCTTGCCACGGCGCGTGGATAAAGGTGGCGTCCTGCCCGGCCTCGGCGAAGCGTTGGCGCGCGCCCTCGAGCATCGGCTCGGCGGGTTCGGCCAGGGTCACCTGATGGCCGCGTTCGGCCAGCCACAGCGACATATGCCCCAGGCCCGCGCCGATATCCAGCACGCGTAACGGGCGCTCCGGCAGGGCCTCAGCCAGGTCGGCCTGGAGCACTGCCAGGCGAATCGCGCCTTTTGCGCCACCGTAGATTTTCTCGGCGAAGCGCGTGGCCAACTGGTCGAAATGCCGGTCACTCATGGGCAAACCGCCGCTCGCTGTCGGCCAGTTTGGCGCGCACCACCTCGTTCATGTCCAGGCCCAGCTCGCTGCACAGCAACAGCAGGTACAGCACGATATCGCCCACTTCCTGGCCGGCGTGGGCAAGTTTGTCGGCGGGTAACTGGCGGGACTGGTCTTCGCTGAGCCACTGGAAGATTTCCACCAGTTCGGCCATTTCCACGCTGGCGGCCATGGCCAGGTTCTTCGGGCTGTGGAATGGCTTCCAGTCGTTGGTGTCGCGAATGCGGTGCAGGCGTTCGGTGAGGTGTTCGAGGTTCATGGGGGGCTCCTGAATGGGTATAGCTTCAGGGGGATGGAGAGTGAAGGCAAGTGAATAGCGGTGGTGCGACGATTCGACTTGCCCCTGATGAGGCCCTAATCCACCACGCTGAATTCGAGCCGGGCGGTCTGGCCGGCTTCGTCGAGGACGCTGAGTTGGTAGCGGCCCAGGCGCTCGAAACTGGCATTGATGCTGTCCTGGTTGGCGCTGTCGCCCAGGGGGGCGCCGTTGAGAAACCACCAGCGCCGGCCGCTGCCGCCCAGGGCGGAAAGCTTGAGGCGCAGGGTTTGCTGGCTGGCGGCGGGCAGGCGCAGTTGGTCGCCTTCGCGCACGCCGACAATCGACAGCGGCGAAGACGCCGCCAGCGCCGGTGGCGGGCAATCGGGGTCGGCGGCGGGAATCCGCGCTTCACGGCGCTCGATCCTGGGCAACCATGGCTCCAGGGGCGCGGGCCACAAGGCGATATTTTTAGACACCGCGCCAGGGCAATGGGCATCCACCCTCAAGCCCTTGGCGTTGACCCAGACGCTTTCCATCAAGCCCACGCTCAACGGCTGATCCAGCGCCTGCAAGGTCGGCGGCGTGGTGTTGTCCAGGGTCCAGGCAAAGCGCTGGCGGCGGCAATTCGGATCGCTGCGGTTCATGGGCTGGCCCAGCGGCCAACAAATCGCCGCCACGCCGACATTGGTCGGCACCGCCACCACCTGCGCGCTGATGCCGCGCTGGCTGTCGCGATTGGTCAGCACGTCATGCACCTGCAACATCAGCGGCGCCGCCGAGGCCAAACCGAACTGCCCCGGCACCGGCGTGCCGTCCGGGCGACCGATCCACACACCGATCAAATAGCGCGGCCCCACGCCAATCGCCCAGGCATCGCGAAAACCGTAGCTGGTCCCGGTTTTCCAGGCCAGGACCGGGCGCTGCACCAGTTCGGCACGCGGGTCGCGATCAGGCCGCGCCTGGCCACTGAGGATGCGCCGAACAATCCAGGCGGACCCTGGCGACAGCAAGGGCCGTTCTCTCAGCGTATCGTCCGGCTGCAATCGAAGGGTGGCGCTCCTGCCGTTGCGGGCGAAGGCGCTGTAGCCGCTGACCAGATCCTCCAGGCGGCTGCCCGCGCCGCCGAGGATCAGCGCCAGGTTGGGCTCGGCCAACGCCGGCAGGGCCAATGGCACGCCGCCGATGCGCATCTGCGCGGCAAACCGCTTGGGCCCGTACGCTTCCAGCAACTGCACCGCCGGCAGGTTCAGCGAACTGGACAGCGCCGTGCTCGCCGGCACTGCGCCGGTAAAGCCCATGGAAAAGTTGCCCGGGCGATAATCGCCATAACGCCGGGGCACATCCTGCAGCAGCGATTCGGAGTGAATCAGGCCCTCGTCCAGGGCCATGCCATACAGGAACGGCTTCAAGGTAGAGCCCGGCGAACGCAGCGCGCTGATCATATCCACATGGCCAAAGCGCTTGGCGTCGTTGATGTCCACTGACCCCAGGTAAGCGCGCACGGCCATGTTTTCTTCTTCCACCACCAGGATCGCGGCCGAGGTGTATTCCGGCAACCGCGCACGCCAGCCCAGCAACAGGTCTTCAAGACGGCGTTGCAGGGTGGCATCCAGCGTGGTGCGAATCAGCGGCGGGCTGTCCGGACGGTTAAGGCGGCGGGCAAGCAGCGGCGCCAGGCTCGGCTCCAGGCGCGGGGCGAGCAGCAACGGCTCCTCCAGCGCTTCGTCGACGGCGGCTTGTGGCCACACCTGGAACTCGGCGAGGCGGCGCAGTACTTTGTCGCGGGCCTCCTGGGCGCGCTGCGGGTGGCGATCCGGGCGCAGGCGGCTCGGCGCCTGAGGCAATACCGCGAGCAAAGCGGCTTCGGCGTGGGTCAGTTGCGCCGGGGACTTGCCCAGGTACGCCCAGCTGGCGGCCGCCACGCCCTGCAACGTGCCGCCGAACGGTGCGCGGTTCAGGTACAGGTTGAGAATCTGTTCCTTGGACAGGTGCCACTCCAACTGCGCCGTGCGCCACAGTTGGCGCAACTTGCCGTGGAAGGTCCGCGAGTGAGGATCCAGCAGGCGCGCCACCTGCATCGACAACGTACTGCCACCCGACACCACCCGCGCGCCCGTCAGGTTCTGCCACGTCGCCCGCACCAGCGCCAACGGGTTAACACCGGGATGCTGATAGAACCAGCGGTCTTCGTAGGTGAGCAGTGCATCGAGGTAATACGGCGACACTTCGCTGGTTTGCACCGGATAACGCCACACGCCGTTGGCATCGGCAAACCGCCATAACGGCGTGCCATCCTCGGCCAGCACCACCCGCGCCAGGTCGTCCCTGGGCAACGGCAACGGCCAGATACGATCGGCCAGCCACAGCAGGGCAATCATCAAGACCAGGCTCGCCAGGGTCCAGCGGACAAGTAAACGCAAATTCAAGCGGGCAAACCTCTATGCTTGTAGGGAACTAGCCTGTTGCAATAACAACCAAAGGCACAGATACGCCCACCTTCTTATCAGGACACACATATGCAGGTAGAAAGCTTTTTCGAATGGTTGGGCCAGGCGCTCGGTTCCGTCATCCGCTTTATCGTCGACGGGCTCAGCGGATTGTTCGGAGCCTTGACCCACGCCGGCGGCAACTTTGTCGAAGGACTGTCACGCACATTGGGCATGGACACCTCGATCATCAGCATCCTCACCCTGATCGTCGGCCTGCTGTTTCTGTACTCAGCCGTACGCGCCTTCATGCGCGCTTCGATTATCTTCGGGGTGATCTGGCTGATACTTGGCCTGTGGCTGCTCAGTTGGGTCGTGCACTAAACCCAAGAACACCCAGCCACTGTAGGAGCGAGCCCGCTCCTACAGTGATCAACCGTCAAATTTCAGCGTCCCTTGATCACCAGGTCCGCCGGCGTCTCCCCCACTGCCTGCCAGTTCGGCCGGTACATCGACTCCACCTGCGGCGGCGGCACGCGGTAAGTGCCCGGTGTCACGGCACGGGCCAGGTACAGCAAGTGCGTGGTGCCATCGCCGTCAAGGTTGATGGCCGCCACGTAACGGTCATCACGAAACTCCTGATGCTTGAGCGCCGCGTTCTGCATCGACCCGCGCCATTCCTTCACCTGGCTGCTGGCGTTTTCCAGGCTGGCGGCACTTTGGGCCAGGTTCTGGTTTTCCAGCTCCAGGCCCGCCGGCAACAGGTCGACCACCAAGGCATCCGGCACGCGCTGCCTGGCGCTCACGGCCAGGTGCACCAGCACCAGGTCGCCGCTATTGAGGTTGCGCAGGTTCAGCGGTTGGCCATTCATGCCCAGGTATTCCCGGCGGATGCTCAGGTTGTCGCCACCCGGTGTCGGTGGCACCTGGGGATAACCCGAGATCGTCAGTTGCTGGTAGACCGGCACATCGCCCTGATTGGTCAGGTTCAGATCGCCAGAAAGCAGCTTGCCTTCCAGGTCCAGCGTCGACTGTTGATTGTTCAGCTCATGTTCCCCACCGCTGCCATTGAGCAGGACCTTCCAGGCCGACTCGGGCTGGGCAAACCCCAGGCGCCCGGCCAGGAACAGCGAGTTGCGCTCCTGGGTCGACAGGTACGGGCTGGCCGCCAATTGGTCCGACAGGCTAAACAAACGCTCCTCACGCTTGCCCTTGGCCAAGTCGTTTTCTTCCAGCAACGCCAGGATCATCGCCTGATCGCGCAGCGGGCTGCCGTAGTCAGCCAGCCATTCCTTGGCGCTGCGTTGCGCCGCCAGGCCGGCCAGCAAGGCTTGATCCGCACGGGGCTGGTCACCCATCTTCTGTAATGCGATGGACAACTGCACCAACGGCAACCCGGAACGCGCGTCGCTGCGCCGCTCGAAAATACTGCGCAGCGCCCCCAACGGCGCCTGCTGACTGCGCGCCAGTACCATGCCGGCGTAGGCCTGCACGGCAAAGCGCGTGTGGTCAGCGTTGTCGCTGTAGTCGACTTCGATCAGGTTGCGCTCCTGCACATAGCGCAGCAGGCGCTCGCTGGCTTTTTTCAGCGCTTCAGGCGGTACCGCGAAGCCCTGGTCACGGGCACGCAACAGGAAGTCGGTGACATAAGCCGTCAGCCAATATTCCTCTTCGCCATCGGCGCCCCACAAACCGAAGCTGCCGTTGTAGCGCTGCATGCCCAGCAGGCGTTCGATGCCCAGCTCGATCTTGCGTTTGCGCTCGGCATCCGGCTCGCCCTTGATGCTCAAGCGCTTGAGCAGCGCGTCGTCGGCGTACAGCGACGGGTACAGACCACTGGCGGTCTGCTCCAGGCAACCATAAGGGTAGGCCTTGAGCGCCGAGATCTGCGCACCCAGGTTCAGCGGCGGCCGGCTCGACAGGCTCAGCAGCGCCTCACGCCCAGAGGCATCGAATTGATCCAATGCGCCGGCGGGCAGGCTCCACGGCTCGCCCTTGAGCACCGCGCGGTAATGCCTGAGCAACGCCGGGTAGGCCGGGCGCACACCCAGGGTCCATTCGCGGCTGAACGGCGGCAGGTTCTCACCGGGCAGGTCCAGGCCATTGACCGTGACCTTCACCTTGCCTTGACCCAAGCCACCCCAGGCTTTCACCGGGATACGCAGGGTAGTGCGCTGGCCTTGCTTGAGCTCGACGGCTTGAGCGCCCGTGTTGACCAGCTCCAACTGCCCTTCGGCACTCAGTTGCACATCCAGTTTCTGCGCCTTGCCCGACAGGTTGGACAGGTCCAGGGCCAACGTCGTCTGGTCACCGCCGGCGAGGAAGCGCGGGGCCGACAGCTCGGCGATCAGCGGCGCGGCGATCACGGTCTTGCCTTCGGCCATGCCGTAGCGGTCGTCGCTCCAGGCCTGGGCCATCAGGCGCAGTTCGCCGTTGAAGTCGGGGATGTTGACGCTGACTTCACCCTCGCCCTGCTCATTCAAGGTCACCGGCGCGCTTTGCAGGGCGACGATGGTCACACTGGTGTCCGGACGCTTGCCGCCCTTGGCCAGCGCGGCGTCGCCGCCAAAGGCCAGGCTGGCCAGGCGGCCCTGCCCGGCTTCGATCAACTGGCCGTAGATATCGAACTGGTCCACGCCATAGGCCTTGCGGCCGAACAGGCTGGAGTACGGGTCCGGCGTCGGGTATTCGGTGATATTGAGGATGCCCACGTCCACCGCCGCCACCAGCACGTGCACCTGTTTCGGCACGCTGCCATCGGCGTTTTTGGCGGCGATGTTCACCGTCAGCGGTTGTTTGGGGCGCATTTTTTCCGGCGCGGTCAGGGTCACGCCAAGCTTGCGCTGGGTGCGATCCAGCGGCAGATGCAGCAGGCCTACCGCGCGCTTGGGGGTGATATTGGCTTTGCGCTCGCCGGGACGAACCACCAGGGCGCTGACGTACAGGTCATGGCGCGACCATTTCGGATCAAGCTTCACGGCAAAGCTTTTGCCTTCGGCCGGCACGTCGATTTCCTGCCACCACAGCGGCCCTTCGGCGGACTCCACCAGCAGGTAGCCTTTACCGGCAGCCGGCGGCGTGACCGTGACGTTGGCGGTGTCGCCGTCGCCATAGGCGGGTTTATCCAGCGCCAGCTTGACCTGATCGGGCCGTACGGCGCCGCCTTCGGTGTTGTCCTGGGCCTGGTAGCCGGCCCAGAAGCGCAGGCTGCTGACCAGGCCGGTCTGCGGGTCTTCGACCTCGACGCGGTACGGCCCCCACTCCACCTGGAAGCTGACCTTGGCGGTATCGCCGGCCTTGATGTTCAGGGTCTGTTCGTCGAGGTTGAGGAATTTTTCGTTGTAGTGATAGCTCCAGCCATCGCTGTCGGAGTAGTTCCAGTAGTAGTCACGGCGCTCGCGTACCAGGCGGACCTTGAGGTCTTGCGCGGCGAGTTTCTGCCCGTCCTGGTTGGCCAGCAGCACTTCGAATTCCGCCGGGCCGTCGCCATTGGTTTCCTTGCCGTCAAACAGGCCACGCAGGCCCGGCAGTTGCTCGGCGGGCCAGATCGGCTGCACCAGGCGCCGGGTGATCGGCCGCCCGCCCGACTCGTGCAGGCTGGCCTGCACGATCAGTTGCAGGGGGGATTTGGCCTCGGCCCATTTGCTTTCCAGGGTCAGTTCTTCCTGGCCCTTGGCGTCGAGCACGCTTTCGTCCAGCTCGAAGTCCTGGCTCAGTTCCTCTTCGGTGACGGATCCGAATTGATAGCCCGGCAGCGACTTGACCGCTTCGCGCAACGGTCGCACATAGACTTGCCCGCTGACGCGGTTGCCCGACGCCGGCGCACCATAGAGGTAGCGACCGTTGACCTTGATCACCGGGTTATCCGCCGGGCTCAATGCCGTGTCGCTGCCCTTGAGTTCCAGCGCCAGGCGCTCGGGCAGGAAGTCTTCGACGAGGAATTCATACAGCTGCGGCTTGCCATCACCCAGGTCGAACACCAACTGCCAGCGCCCGGTCGGCGCTTCGCCGGCCAGCTGCAGTTGATATTGATAGAGGCCGGAGGCATCGGCATCCCAGACGAACTTGCGGCTCACCTGTTCATCCGGGCGACGCACTTCGACGCTCACCGGCTGCGGCTTGACCGCGTTGCCGTCCTTGTCCCGCAGCAGGGCGTTGAGCAGCACGGTTTCGCCAGGGCGATACAGGTCGCGCGGGCCGAACACAAAGAACTGCAACGGATGGGAAGGTTGGCCGCCGATATCGAACTCGGCCAGATCCAGCGCGGCACTGTCCAGGCGCAGCAGACTGGTCTGCTCGCCCTGTTTGGCCAGCAGCACCTGGGCCTTTTTCGGCAACGGCAACTCAGCGTGGCCGCCCTTTTCGGTCTTGCCCTGGCCCAGCACACGGCCGTCGGCATCGAGCACTTCAAGGTCGACGCCATCCAACGCCTTGCCACCTTCCAGCGCCTGGGTAAACACATCCAGGCGATTGGCGTAGCGGTGCACCGACAGGCCGATATCGCTCAAGGTAAACAGCGTGGCCGGTTGCGAATAGTTGTAGGTGCCCGAAGCGCGCATCACCGCCAGGTACACGCCCGGTTGCTGCAATTGCTTGAGGCCGGCGATCGGCAGCAGCAAGGTTTCACGGGTATTGCGCGCCGGGTTCAGGTCGAAACGGCCGCCGTAGACCAGGTCGGCCAGCGGCAGCAGTTCGCGGGATTCATAACTTTGCAGGCTGGTATTGCGCCCCCACTGCGCCAGGAACGACGGCAGGGATTCGGGTTTGATACGGAAGAATTCAACGTCGATCTTGTCGACGTTCAATGCGATCACCGGCAGGCCTTCGGCCAGGCGCGTCGGCAACAATGTGCCACGGCTGGCGAAGCCGACGGTGGCTTGCAGGTCACGGGTTTCCAGGCGCGCGATGTACTCGGCGGCGAGCGTGTTGGCGTTGACCGCCTTCACCCCGGCATCCACCGTCAGCACCAGTTTGCGCTGGGGTTCCAGGTGACGCAGGCGCAGCTCCATGAGGTTATCGGACAGCTCCCAGGCGCCATCGACCTTGCCGGACTTGCTGTCGACCAGATGGAGTTTGTCGGCAAACTTCTGCTCCGGATCCAACGGAATGGAAAAACTCACCGACAAGGTGCTGGCGCCGTCCAACTGCACCTCGGATACGTCCACCACACTCAACTCACGCCCGGCATAACGCTGCTTGAGCGCCGCCACATCCACCGCGGCCTTGGCCGGTTTCGGCGCCGTCGCCACGGTAGGCGCAGGCGGTGCTGCCGGTTTATCGGAAGAATCGCAGGCGCTCAGCAGGGCCAGCGCGCAGGCCAGGAACAATCCTTTGTTAAGCATGGGGCACTCGTAGTCAGAGGGAACCGAGGGGTGAACTATATATCAGCGCCGGCCAAGCCGATGTGGCGCTGGTCACATTGACCGACGGAGGGTGAGTTGGTTCTCAACGGTCTCAAGTCCCAGCCAAATCCCACAGGCATAGGGCTCCATTCCACATTGGCCCTGTTGCGCTGCCAATGGACGGTTACAATGCCGCTCCCCCAAGGAGCCTGCATGTCCACCTTACTGACCGACTGGCGCGACCGCCCTACCCATCGCCGCGTATGGGCTTTGGCCGCGCCGATGATTCTTTCGAACATCTCCGTGCCGATGGTGGCACTGGTCGACAGCATGGTCATCGGCCACCTGCCCCACGCTCACCAGCTGGGCGCCGTGGCCGTCGGTGCCAGCTTGTATACCTTCCTCGCCTGGGCCATGGGTTTTCTGCGCATGGGTTCCACCGGTTTCGCCGCCCAGGCCGCCGGGCGCAAGGATGGTGCGGCACTGCGACAGATCCTGCTGCAAGGTTTGCTGCTGGCGCTGGGGTTGGCGATGTTGCTGGGGACCGTCGGCATTCCGCTGAGCCATCTGGCCCTGGAATGGATGCAACCGTCCCCCGAACTCAACCAATTGACCCGCGAGTTCTTCCACACCCGCCTGTTCGGCCTGCCCGCCGCCCTGGCCAGCTACGCGCTGGTGGGTTGGTTTCTCGGCACGCAAAACGCCCGGGCGCCATTGGCAATCCTGTTGACCACCAACCTGGTGAACATCGCCCTGAACCTGTGGTTCGTATTGGGCCTGGACTGGGGCGTGGTCGGCTCGGCCCGCGCATCGGTGATCGCCGAATGGACCGGCGCCCTCCTCGGCCTTGCTCTCACGCAAAAAGCCCTGCGCGCCTACCCCGGGCATATCGCCTGGGCTGCGTTGAAACGGTGGCAAAGCTGGCGCCCGTTGCTGGCGGTGAACCGCGACATCTTTATCCGCAGCCTGGCGCTGCAGTCGGTGTTTTTCATGATCACGGTACAAGGCGCACGCCTGGGCGATGCCACCGTGGCGGCCAACGCGCTGTTGCTCAACGGCCTGCTGCTGACCGCTCATGCGCTGGACGGCTTGGCCCACGCCGTCGAGGCGCTGTGCGGACACGCCATTGGCGCCCGTGACCGCCCGGCCCTGCGCCGTTCGCTGGTGGTTGCCGGCGGTTGGTCGCTGATCGCCAGTCTGGGGTTTGCCCTACTGTTCACCCTCGCCGGCCACCTGTTTATTGCCATGCAGACCGATATCCCCAGCGTGCGCGAAACCGCCGATCTCTACCTGCCGTACCTGGCGGTACTGCCGTTGATTGCGGTGTGGAGTTATCTGTTGGATGGGTTGTTTATCGGCGCTACGCGCGCCAAGGAAATGCGCAATGGCATGTTGCTGACGGTGCTGATGGTGTTGCCCTTTGCCTGGGCACTGCAAGGCCTGGGCAACCACGGGCTGTGGATGACATTCCTGCTGTTCATGGCCTTGCGCAGCCTGACCCTGGGGGTCATTGCCTGGCGGCTCAAGCAGCGGGGGGAGTGGTTCGGTGCCCGTGCCGACTGAACCTACCTGTTAGTTCTGACAGGTTACAGACCGACATTCCGGGCGTTGAATGGCCATGGGTAAAACCCATCCCATAGATTCAAGGAGAGTCGGATATGAACATCACGAAAGCACTGTGGATCGCTACGGCTTGCACACTGGCGAGCATCGCGGGATGCAGCAATGGGCAAGGGCCGAACACTACCGAGGACAGACTGCGAGTTACAAACAGTAGCCAGTCCAATCTGACACTCATCCAGGGAACCGAGCGACACGCCCTCGCTCCAGGTGCAAATATTGAACTGCCCTTTAACAGCCAAAATGTCACGGTGGCGCCCACCACCACCGGTGCCGACAAACTTGACCGGGTTGTCTTTCAGTTCAACCCAGGCCAATGCTCGGTCAAGCTCTGCCTGGTCACGTACTGAACCACCCACCGATACGACGCGCGGGTATCCCCGCGCATCGTTCAACCCAGCATCAGGACGACAGGTAGGACGAACGCGTCAGGCCCAGACGCAAGGCGTCGAGGAACTGCGTACGCTCACTGGCACTGATCTTCGCGCTGGCGCACTTGTCACGGTAGTGAGTCATCAACTCCTCCGGCGACAAGTGCACGTAGCGCAGCATGTCTTCGATGGTGTCGTGGGTCTCGATGCCGGCGCTGTACACCGAACCGTCTTCACGCTGGTAGATGTTCACCGAGTCGGTGTCACCGAACAGGTTGTGCATGTCGCCAAGGATTTCCTGGTAGGCGCCCACCAGAAAGATGCCCAGCAGGTAGTCTTCGCCTTCATTCAAGGCGTGCACCGGCAGGCTGGTCTCGATGCTCTGCTCGTCGACGTACTGCTTGATCTTGCCGTCGGAGTCGCAGGTCAGGTCTTGCAGCACAGCACGGCGCAGCGGCTCTTCGTCGAGACGGTGCAGCGGCAGGATCGGCAGGACCTGGCCGATGGCCCAGGTGTCCGGCAGGCTCTGGAACACCGAGAAGTTGCAGATGTACTTGTCGGCCAGCTTGTCGTTGAGTTCGTCCAGCACCTGGCGATGCGAGCGCTGGCGGGCTTTGAGCGAGTTGTGCAGGCGGCGGCACACGGCGAAATAGCACTGTTCGGCCAGGGCTTTCTCGGCCAGGGTCAGTTTGCCGTCGGCGTACTGGGTGGCCACATCGCTCATGTAGTGGGTGGCGCGCCAGTAGGTTTCGGTGACCATTTCGATATCAGTCGGGCCGAGCAGGTCCACCAGCCATTGCACGGTTTCCGGCAGGCTTTCCTTGTTTTCGATGACCGGGATTTCGTCGTTATGCTTCTCGACGTCGGTGACCTGCACCACCAGCATGGCGTGGTGGGCGGTCAGGGAGCGGCCGCTTTCGGAGAAGATATTCGGGTGCGGCAGGCTCTGGGCGTCGCAGAATTCCTTGAGCATGCCCACGACCACACCGGCGTAGTCGTCCATGTCGTAGTTGATCGAGCTGGCGTTACGCGAGTGGGTACCGTCGTAGTCCACGCCCAGGCCGCCGCCCACGTCGATGTGGTCCACCGGCAGGCCGAGGTTGCGCAGTTCGCCGTAGTAACGAATGGCTTCCTTGAACCCATGCTGGTAGTCGGCCAGGTTGGCGATCTGCGAACCCATGTGGAAGTGCAGCAGGCGGATGCCCTGGTCCAGGCCCGCCGCGCGGAAGCGCTCGACCACCGACAGCAGCTGCGCCGCCGACAACCCGAACTTGGACTTCTCGCCACCGGTGTCCGCCCACTTGCTTGACGCCAGGGACGACAGGCGCACGCGCAGGCCCACCTGTGGCTTGACCTTGAGGCTGGCGGCCTCTTCGATCACCAGTTCAACCTCGGATTCTTTCTCGATCACGATAAATACGTTGTGGCCGAGCTTCTGGCCCATCAGCGCCAGGCGGATGAACTCGCGGTCCTTGTAACCGTTGCAGACGATGGTGCCGCCCTTCGGCGCCAGGGCCAGCACGGCCAGCAGCTCAGGCTTGGAGCCGGCTTCGAGGCCAATGGAAACGTTCTGGGTGGCGATGATGTTCTCGATCACCGCTTCCTGCTGGTTCACCTTGATCGGGTACAGCGCGGTGTACTTGCTCTGGTATTCCAGGCGCTCGATGTTGGCGTCGAAAGCGCCGGTCAGCTGGCGTACACGGTCTTGCAGGATGTCGGGAAAGCGCACCAGCAGCGGCAGGGAAAGGCCGCTCTTGCGCAGCTCGTCCACTTGCTCGTAAAGGTCGACGGGTGTGCTGTTCGGGCCGTTCGGACGGACTTCAACGCGACCGGCATCATTGATCGCGAAATACCCGGCCCCCCAATGGCGAATCCCGTAAACACTGCGGCTGTCCGCAACTGTCCATTGGCTGCCATCGTCTTTGCGTGTGCGTCGTACGGACATCGAAGTCCCCTATAAATGAAGGCGAAGGCGCCGCCTCGCGTTCGAGGCTGGCGCAGTCTAAAGAATGAAAATGACGATTTGCCTGTAAGCAAGGTAGACCCCACTCGCAGGACAGAGTTTAGACACAGGTTGGGAAGAGGCTTTCAGCCGCCGGACTTCTTGGCCTTGTAACCCAGCCTGATCAGCTCGGCCAACAGCAGTTCGACGTGATCGCCCTGGATCTCGATGACACCGTCTTTCAACGCGCCACCGGTGCCACAGCGCTTTTTCAGCGTGGTGGCCAGTGCCTTGAGCGGCTCTTCGGCCAACGGCACGCCGGTGATGGTGGTCACCGTCTTGCCGCCACGGCCTTTGCTTTCGCGGCGCACGCGGGCAATACCGTCGCCTTCGGGGATCAGGGTCTGTTTGCAGGTACACGAATCCACGGGCTGACGACAGTCCGGGCAGTGTCGACCTGCGTCGGTGGAAAATACCAGGCCGCCGAGGGCGGCGAAGGATGCGGCTTTTTTGGCCACCGGCAATCCTCTCGGGAGGACAAAGACTGATCGGCCTCCGCTAAGGAACGACCGACCGCGAAGCCCCACTCAGGCAGGGGCAGCGCTACCGACCCGCCAAGGCGGTTCGGGTGAAAAGTCGCGCAGTGTAACGGCAAAAAGCCCACTTGCTAAGAGCCAAATGGCGCCAATTTATGCAGCTTTAGCGACGTGAGGCCAGATAGCGCCGCAAGCCCTCCTGGGCGTCCGGGCAGTAAGGCTTGTGCTCGGCTTCCTGCAGGACCGTTTCCACGGGCAAAAAGCGCGCTTCCATGACTTCTTCAGGCTGCAGGCGCAATGGCCCATCCCAGGTCGCCGAGTAGGATTTGCACCAGAGCCGGCTGTTGCCATCCTCAAAGTAGAAATGGTCATGCTCGGTCAGTTCCACCCCGCCGACACCCAGTTCCTCTTCCAGCTCGCGGGCCGCCGATAACGCGTAGGACTCGCCCGCCGCGACCATCCCGCCCGCCGCCGTGTCCCAGAAACCCGGGTACAGGGCCTTGCTCAGGGTGCGCCGATGCACGCACAGCTCACCCTTGGTATTGAACAGGAAGATAAAGGTGCAACGGCCGATCAGGCCGCGCTGGCGCAAATCGGACCTGACGAGGTGGCCGAGCAGGTTGTCCCGCTCGTCGACCCAGCAGATCAGTTCGGCATCAGAGGCCGCACGGTGCGCGGCCTCGTTTTGAGCTGTGTCCATCATCAACCCTGGTTGAGCAGTTGACGCAAATCGATCACCGCCGCGTTGGCCCGGGAAATGTAGTTGGCCATGACCAGCGAATGGTTAGCCAACACGCCGAAACCGCTGCCGTTGAGGATCATCGGGCTCCAGACCGGCTCTTGCGAAGCCTCCAGCTCACGAATGATCTGGCGCACGCTGACGGTGGCGTTTTTCTTGGCCAGCACGTCGGCAAAGTCGACTTCGATGGCACGCAACAGGTGGGACAGCGCCCAGGCCTGGCCACGGGCCTCGTAGAACACGTTATCGATCTGCATCCATGGGGTTTCCACCACTTCTTCGTCGACCTGCGGCACTTCACCCGGCGCCAGGGCTTCGGTTTTCAGTGCGGTGTTCAATTTGACCCGACCCACGCTGGCCGACAGGCGTTGCGACAGCGAGCCCAGGCGGGTGGCCACATCGCCCAGCCAGTTGTTCAGGTTGTCGGCACGGGCATAGAACAAGGCGCCACGCTGGTTCGGGTCGGACAGGCGCGCTTCATAGCGGTTCAGGGAGTTGATGCCTTCCTGGTACTCCGACTCACTGGACGGCAGCACCCAGCTCTTGTTGTCGAAGTTGAAACGCGGCTCGGCCTTGGCCAGATCGGCGTCTTCGGCCGACTGCGACTGGGAGCGGGCGAAGTCTTTACGCAAGGCGCGGGTCAGGTCGCGCACCTGCACCAGCACGCCGTATTCCCAGCTGGGCATGTTGTCCATCCACAGGCCCGGCGGGAAACGGTCGTTGGAAATATAGCCACCGGGCTTGTTCAGCAACGTGCCGACTACGGTCTTGAGGGTTTCGACGGTGGTATAGCCCACCACCATCTGCTTGCCTTCCTTCTCGGCGGCAAGCTGCGCATTCTGCTGGACCGGGAACAGCGCCGGCTCTTCGCTCCAGTACCAGCCCAGGGCGCCGGTGACCAACAGATACAGGCCGAGCACGCTGAGCACGGCTCGGCTCATCAGCAGGGTACGAAAATAGCTGCGGTTGGCCGACTTGGGCTCAGGGGCAGGGCCTTTGGCACTGCCCGCACGGTTTTTCCAGTCCAGCATGGCGATATCCTTTCAATCACTTGAGTTCATGCACTTGAATTGAGGGCGTGCGTTCAAACACTCCGACCACAACCCTACCCCATCGTGCCCGCCCATGCGGGGCTTTTCACCAAACGTGCATACGGCAGGCATTCGACTATAAAGGATGCACGCTTTTTAAGCTGCGCGACCGTCAGGTCACCAACTGAATATCAGGGACACGCAGTTAATTGACATATGACACTCATCCCATTGGAAAGAGGTGCTAGCATAGAGCCATCAGTTCGACCTCAGCATGCACCCTCACTAGTAGTCAGGATATGACCGAGCCAGAAGACCCCAGCCGTGAGCGTCTCAAGCAGCATTTTGCCCAGCGGGTAATTCATCAGGCACGTCAAATTCTTGAGATCTGGCAGCGCCTGCAACGCAGCGAATGGTCAGGCGCCGACCTCTCCGAACTCAGCGAGGCCAACCTGCGCCTGCAGCGCTTTGCCGAGCGCTTCGAACAACCCGAACACGGCCAACTGGCCCGGCACATCGGCGAATCGCTCAAGGCCGTCGACGAAAACCGCGGGCGCCTGAGCAGCCACCTGATCACCGAACTCAACCGCTTGATGCAGCGCCTGTCCCGCACCGGCCTGCGCCAGGGCGACCAGCTGGAACAAACCTTCCTGCCGCCGATGCGCAAGCCGATCTACGTGATGCTGGCCGATCACGACCGCGCCGAGCGCCTGGCCAAGCAGCTGGAATTCTTTGGCATGAGCGCCCAGTCCCTGGACAGCGTCGCGGCGTTTCGCGCGTCCATGGCCGAGCGCCTGCCGTCGGCGATCGTGATGGACGTGGATTTCTGCGGCGCCGGCCTGGGCCTCAAGCTCGCCGCCGAAGCCCAGGAAGGCCTGGAGCATAAGCTGCCGCTGTTGTTTTTCAGCCTGCACGAAACCGACACCCCTACCCGTCTGGCCGCCGTGCGCGCCGGCGGCCAGGAATTCCTCACCGGCACGCTGGAAGCCTCCAGCCTGCTGGAAAAGATCGAAGTGCTGACCTGCGTCGCCCAGTACGAACCGTACAAAGTGCTGATCATTGATGACTCACGGGCCCAGGCGCTGCACACCGAGCGGTTGCTCAACAGTGCCGGCATCGTCACCCGCACCTTGATCGAGCCGATCCAGGCCATGGCCGAGTTGGCAGACTTCCAGCCCGACCTGATCATCCTCGACATGTACATGCCGGCCTGCACCGGCACCGAACTGGCCAAGGTGATTCGCCACAACGACCGTTATGTCAGCGTGCCAATCATCTACCTGTCGGCCGAAGACGACCTGGACAAACAGCTGGACGCCATGAGCGAAGGCGGCGACGACTTCCTCACCAAACCGATCAAGCCGCGCCACCTGATCACCACGGTGCGCAACCGCGCCGCCCGTGCGCGCAACCTCAAGGCGCGGATGGTGCGCGACAGCCTGACCGGGTTGTACAACCACACCCATATCCTGCAACTGCTCGAAGACTGCAGCTTCCGCGCGCGCCGCGAGAACAAGCCGTTGAGCTTTGCCATGCTCGACATCGATCACTTCAAGCGGGTCAATGACAGCCATGGCCACCCCATGGGCGACCGCGTGATCAAGAGCCTGGCGCTGTTTCTCAAGCAACGCCTGCGCAAGACCGATTACATCGGCCGCTACGGCGGTGAAGAATTCGCCATCGTGATGCCCGACACCGACCTGGACTCGGCCTGCAAGGTGCTGGATGAGATTCGTGGGCGCTTTGCCGAGATTCACTACCCGGCGCAGCCGCAGGATTTGTGGTGCACCTTCAGCGCCGGGGTGGTGGAGCTGTGTGACGGCTCCGACAGCCTGATGATGGCCGCCCAGGCCGACGAGGCGCTGTACCGCGCCAAGGACGCCGGGCGTAACCGCGTGCAAGCGGCACGCACGTCAAAGCAAAGTGCCACCTTTTCACCAGAATCCACTGATTCCGTCATAACCCTGTAATGAAAACGCAATAACTTCAGGCACTTACCTTTTGCTGTCGGTTGATACCCCGCATGCGCCTGAAGCTGCTGACCAATCTCAATACCCTCCTGCTGGTGGCCGTGTGCCTGGCACTTGGAGCGACGCTGTGGTGGTCGCAACGAGCGCTGGAACGGCCTTATTTGCTGATGGAACGCTACCTCGGTCTGTCACAGGCCTTCCAGAACCAGGCCGCGCGCAATATCGACGACTACCTGGGCAGCGGTGATGCATTGCGCTTGAGCAGCGCCAGCCAGAGCCTGGAAAGCCTGTTGCAGCATCTGGATGAACTGCCCGCCGACCTCGCACAGAACCTGCGCCCCAGCCTTGTGGACCTGGACACCTTCAGCAAGACCGACCTGCTGGCGGCCGGAAAGTTGGCCGGCGACCCGCAAGCCTTGTTGCTGCAAGCCGAGCGGGAGCTGGGCGCCAACCTGGAGCAGTTGAGCCAATACGCCATGGGCGTCAACAGCGCCGAAGCCGCGCGCTACCTGCCACCGCTGCTGGCGGCCTCACTGCACCTGGACAAGCTGTCCCTGGCCCGCGACAAACTGGTGAGCAGCGGCCGCGCGGAACTGGCGGACGATGTGGAACGCGAAGTCGGCAATATGCGCAGCCAGGCCGACCTGCTGGAGCAACTGCCATTACTCGGGGTAAAGGCCAGCGCAGAATCCAACACCGATGACTTTTCGGCCTTGATGGGCCTGGAAAACAGCGCAAAAGCCGAAGCCCAGGACACCGGCGTCGACCTCAAGCGCGAACTCAACGGCCTGCTGGCCCGCTACCCCGCCGAACTCCAGCGCACCCGCACGCAGATCCAGCAGCGTGCCGACCTGGCCGCCGCCACCCACTTGAAAATCGCCGCCGTTCAGCAGGCCATCGCCGGCCTGGAGCCGGTGGTGCGTGCGCAACACGGCAAGATCCAGGGCGAAGTGCGCCTGATGCAAGGCGTGATGATCGGCCTGATTCTGCTGATCGCCCTGTTGATCGACACCCTGCAGCGGCGCCTGGCGCGGGTGCTGACCAACCTGGCCCCGGCCTTGTCGATCTGGGGCGAGGGCAACTTCAGCCAACCGATCACCTTGGGCAAGACCAACCGCGAACTGCGCGACATCGAAGCGTCCCTCAACCGTTTACGCGCCTACCTGGTGGATCTGGTGGGTACCATCCGTGGCAATGCCGAAGAAGTGGCCGGCAGCAGCCGCGCCCTGGCCGAGCTGAGCAGTGGCCTGCACGACGGCGCCGAACGCCAGGCCGGGGATACTGCGCAGATTCGTGATTCCCTGGGCGAACTGGAAGCCACCATCCAGCAAGTCGCCGGTGATGCCAGCCAGGCGGCCGGCGCCAGTCGCAGCGCGGGCCAGGCGGTCGAGCAAGGCCAGCGCGTGATCGGCCTGAGCCTGACCGGCCTGCACGCGCTGGTGGGTGAAGTGCAGCAAAATGCGCAGATGATCGAGAAACTTGCCGAGGAGTCCGCCACCATTGGCGGCGTATTGACCGTGATTCGCTCGATTGCCGACCAGACCAACCTGCTGGCGCTCAACGCCGCCATCGAAGCCGCACGCGCCGGTGAAGCCGGACGCGGTTTTGCCGTGGTCGCCGACGAAGTGCGCACCCTGGCCCAACGCACCGCTGGCGCCACCGCCGAAATCCAGGGCCTGATCACCGGCCTGCAAACCGCTGCGCACCAATCGGTGCAGGGCATGCGCGCCCAGGTTGAACACGCCGAGGCTACCGCCCAGCAAGCCCAGGCGGCGGATGGCGCGCTGGATGAAATCGTCGGCGCGATCCAGACCATTTCCGACACCGCCGTGCGGATTGCCGATGTAACGGCGCAGCAAAGTGGCGCCGTGAGTGAGATTCGCGACAACAGCGAGCGGATTCATCAGTTGGGTGAGGATAATTTGCTGCGCATCGGCCAGGGCCGCAGCCAGGGTGAGCATTTGCTGGTGCTGGGTGGGCAGCTCAATACGGCTGTGCAGGCGTTCCGTGTCTGACCCGCCCCACGAAGATCCAAAATCAAATGAAGATCAAAATGTGGGAGGGGGCTTGCCCCCGATAGCGGTGGATCAGTTACAGATGTCGATACTGACACACTGCAATCGGGAGCAAGCCCCCTCCCACATTTGATCTCCACAGTATTCAAGGGCGTATTACCAATGACCGGATCCCAGCCACCAGTCACAAATTTTGCGCAATCCTCGCTAATCGTGCCGCCTACTGCATAGAACTGGACAGTCACAAAGGCTTTGCGGCATAGTCGCCGGGTTCTGCCTTGCCCACATCAATAACAAGGAACAGCCGATGGCGACCTTACTGGTTCTTCACGGACCCAACCTGAACCTGCTCGGCACCCGTGAACCGGGCGTCTACGGGGCAGTGACCCTCGATCAGATCAACCTTGACCTGGAACGACGGGCACGTGAAGCCGGCCACCATTTGCTCTACCTGCAAAGCAATGCCGAGTATGAATTGATTGATCGCATCCATGCTGCCCGTGGCGAAGGCGTGGACTTTATCCTGATCAATCCCGCCGCTTTTACGCACACAAGTGTTGCATTACGTGACGCGCTGCTGGCGGTGAGCATCCCATTCATCGAAGTGCATTTATCGAACGTGCACAAACGCGAACCTTTCCGCCATCACTCCTACTTCTCCGACGTTGCGGTAGGAGTGATCTGCGGCCTTGGCGCCAGCGGTTACCGACTGGCCCTGGAGGCCGCCCTGGAACAGCTTGAAGAACAGGCCAAGCGCCCCTGACCGACCCTTGGGAGTTGATGATTCATGGATATCCGTAAAGTTAAGAAACTGATCGAACTGCTGGAAGAATCCGGTATCGACGAGCTGGAAATCAAGGAAGGCGAAGAGTCCGTACGGATCAGCCGCCACAGCAAGACCCCGGCCCAACAGTTCTACGCACCACAGATGCAGGCACCGGCACCGGCTGCTGCTCCGGCCGCCGCGCCTGCTGCCGCCGCCGCACCTGCCGCACCGGCAGCCCCTGCGCTGAACGGTTTCGTGGTCAAGTCGCCAATGGTCGGTACGTTCTACCGCACCCCGGCACCGACCTCGCCAGCCTTCGTTGAAGTGGGCAAGACCGTGAAAGTGGGCGACACCATCTGCATCGTTGAAGCGATGAAGATGATGAACCACATCACGGCCGAAAAAGCCGGTGTCATCGAATCCATCCTGGTAGAAAACGGTCAGCCGGTTGAGTACGACCAGCCGCTGTTCACCATCGTTTGAACCGCGGAGCGCCTTCGATGTTGAAACCTGCGAAGAAACTGCAAAAAGTCCTGATCGCCAACCGCGGCGAGATCGCGCTGCGTATCCTGCGCGCCTGTAAGGAAGAGGGCATCAAGACCGTCGCTGTTTACTCGACGGCCGATACCGAATTGATGCACGTGAAACTGGCGGACGAGAGCATCTGCATCGGCCCGCCACTGGCCACGAACTCGTACCTGAAAGTCTCGAACATCATCGCCGCCGCTGAAGTGACCGGCGCTGATGGCATCCACCCGGGCTACGGCTTCCTCGCGGAAAACGCCGATTTCGCCGAACAGGTGGAAAAATCCGGGTTTGCCTTCATCGGCCCGAAAGCCGAAACCATTCGCCTGATGGGCGACAAGGTCTCGGCCAAGGACGCCATGATCGCCGCCGGCGTGCCCACCGTTCCTGGCTCCGACGGCCCACTGCCTGAAGACGAGGAAACCGCACTGCGCATTGGTCGCGAAGTCGGCTACCCGGTGATCATCAAGGCCGCCGGTGGCGGTGGTGGTCGCGGCATGCGCGTGGTGCACAAGGAAGAAGAACTGATCGAAGCGGCCAAGCAGACTCGCTCCGAAGCGGCTGCCTGGTTCGGCAACCCGATGGTCTACCTGGAGAAGTACCTGACCAACCCACGTCACGTGGAAGTGCAGGTACTGTCCGACGGCCAGGGCCACGCCATCCACCTGGGCGACCGCGATTGCTCGCTGCAACGTCGTCACCAGAAGGTGTTGGAAGAAGCCCCGGCACCGGGCCTGGATGAAAAAGCGCGTCAGGAAGTCCTGGCTCGCTGCGTCAAGGCGTGCATCGACATCAACTACCGTGGCGCCGGTACCTTTGAGTTCCTCTACGAGAACGGCCGTTTCTACTTCATCGAGATGAACACTCGTGTGCAGGTAGAGCACCCGGTGTCGGAGATGGTCACCGGTATCGACATCGTCAAGGAGATGCTCAGCATCGCCGCCGGCAACGTGCTGTCCTTCACCCAGGACGACGTGAAGATCCACGGTCACTCCCTGGAGTGCCGGATCAACGCCGAAGACCCGAAGACCTTTATCCCAAGCCCTGGCCTGGTCAAGCATTTCCACGCGCCCGGCGGCAACGGCGTACGTGTGGATTCGCACCTGTACAGCGGTTACAAGGTTCCGTCCAACTACGACTCGCTGATCGGCAAGCTGATCACCTGGGGCGCGACCCGCGACGAGGCCATGGCCCGTATGCGCAATGCCCTGGACGAAATCGTGGTCGACGGCATCAAGACCAACATCCCGCTGCACCGGGACCTGGTTCGCGATGAAGGCTTCTGCGAGGGTGGTGTGAACATTCACTACCTGGAACACAAGCTGGCCAACCAGTAAGTGCTCCACCCAACAAAGCCGCCTTCGGGCGGCTTTGTTGTTTGTGGGCCCTCTACTTTTTTGAAGATGTACACCGTCAAAATGTGGGAGGGGGCTTGCCCCCGATGGCGGTGGATCAGTTACAGATGCTGAGACTGACACACTGCAATCGGGGGCAAGCCCCCTCCCACATTTGACCGGCGTGCAGTCAGTAGTGTCGTCTTCTGCCCGCCGCTCGCGTAAACTTGCGCGCTTTCGCAGCCTACCCCGCTGCACACTCATTTTTTTCAAAGGTGCCCGCCATGCCTTGGCTGCAAGTCCGTCTCGCCATCAGCCCAGAACAAGCCGAAACCTACGAAGACGCGTTCCTCGAAGTGGGCGCCGTCTCGGTGACCTTCATGGACGCCGAAGACCAGCCGATCTTCGAACCCGAACTGAATACCACCCCGCTGTGGTCCCACACCCATCTGCTGGCCCTGTTCGAAGACAGCACCGATGCCGCCGCCGTACTGGCCCATATGGAATTGCTCACCGGCAGCCCGTTGCCCGAGCATCACAGCGAAATCATCGAAGACCAGGACTGGGAACGCAGCTGGATGGACAACTTCCAGCCGATGCGCTTCGGCCAGCGCCTGTGGATCGTGCCGAGCTGGCATGCCGCCCCGGAGCCAAACGCGGTCAACCTGCTGCTGGATCCGGGCCTGGCATTCGGCACCGGCACCCACCCCACCACCGCGTTGTGCCTGGAGTGGCTGGACGGCCAGGACCTGACGGACAGCCACGTGCTGGATTTCGGCTGCGGCTCGGGGATCCTGGCGATTGCCGCCCTGTTGCTGGGCGCCAAGGAAGCCGTGGGCACCGACATCGACGTGCAGGCCCTGGAAGCGTCCCGGGATAACGCCGGGCGCAACAACATTCCTGAAGGCAAATTCCCGCTCTACCTGCCGCAGGATTTGCCCCAGGTGCAGGCCGACGTGCTGGTCGCCAATATCCTCGCCGGCCCGCTGGTGTCCCTGGCGCCGCAACTGTCGAGCCTGGTCAAGCCGGGCGGGCGCCTGGCGCTGTCGGGCATCCTCGCCGAGCAGGGCGAAGATGTCGCCGCCGCCTACGCCAAGGATTTCGAGTTGGATCCGATCGCTAACCGTGATGGCTGGGTACGCATCAGCGGACGTCGGCGCTAGAATGAGCGCTTGCCTGAATCGGATGGCCGCATGACCGACAGTTTCGTCACCCAGTGCCCGCATTGCCAAACCCGCTTTCGCGTCAACCACGCCCAATTGAGCGTGGCTCGCGGCGTGGTTCGCTGCGGCTCGTGCCTGCAAGTCTTCAACGCTGCCCGCCAGCTGCTGGAGCAGCGCGCCCAGGCGCCTGCGCCGGAGCAGCCGACCACGATCGAGCCCGTGCGCGAAGCCGCGCCTGAGCCACAGCGGGCAATCAGCCAGAAGCAATGGAGCGCCGAAGAGCTGGACCTGGACAACCTGGACCTGGACCAGGAACTGGCCAAGCTGGAACGCCGCGAGATTCAGCACACACTGCCCGTGGGCGCGGAACGCCGCCAGCCCGGTGCCGACCGTCGGCAGAAAGAAGACGCCCTCAGCGCCAGCCGCGAAACCGTCAAGGCCGAAGAAGAAAAATGGGCCGCCAGCCTGTTCAGCGAACCGCCTGAAGAACGCGCCTCCGCCGCCGAAGACGAACCTGAACCGACCAAAGCCACTGCGACCCGGCAGCGCACCGAGCCCTCCATGTCGTTGCACCTCGGCGATGAGCCCGCGCTGCGCTCAACCCCGGAAGATGAACACATCGACCCTCCGTTCACGCCCCTGACAGCGGCAGCGGATGAAGCGGAGCCCGAAGAGCGCGCGCAACCCCGTCGCAAGCGCCCACGCCCCGAGGCCGGCGTCCATGACGACCTGCTCCAGGACCTGGAAGACGACCCTCTGCACCTGTACGCGCAAAAACGCCCGCAGGGCCTGGGCCGTCGCCTGATCTGGATGCTGCTGGTACTGATCGCCGCCGCCGGCCTGGCCGCGCAGTACATTGCCTATCAGTTCGACGATCTGGCCCGCCAGGACGCTTACCGCCCGTGGTTCCAGCAACTGTGCCCGACACTGGGCTGCACGGTGCCGTCGCGGGTCGATATCGCCCATATCAAGAGCAGTAACCTGGTGGTACGCAGCCACCCGGAGTTCGCCGGGGCGCTGGTGGTGGATGCGATCATCTATAACCGCGCGACGTTCTCCCAGCCCTTTCCGCTGCTGGAACTGCGTTTCGCCGACCTCAACGGCAACCTGATTGCCAGTCGTCGCTTCAAGCCCGCCGAATACCTGAGCGGCGAATTGGCCGGGGTGAGCGAAATGCCATCACAGACCCCGATCCATATCTCCCTGGATATCCTCGATCCGGGCAATAAAGCCGTGAATTACAGCCTGAGCTTCCACTCGCCCGAGTGAATCGGCCTACACACCGTCGCTTGACGGTGGAGTATTGACTGGGCCCCGCCCATCCAAACCGGCGGCGATAAAGAAATAACTGTTCAGATTTTATCCAATTCAGCCTTTATCCAGTCATCGAGAGCGGGTATCATGCCAACCCTTTTTCGAACTCTAATGATCCGGCCCCACAACAGGGAAGTCCTATGTCGGCGGTACGCATCGGCCCATATACATTGCAGAATGGCTTGATTCTCGCCCCGATGGCGGGCGTCACCGACCAGCCCTTTCGTCAGCTGTGCAAGCGTTTGGGCGCGGGTCTAGTAGTCTCGGAAATGGTCACCAGCGACATGAGCTTGTGGAACACCCGCAAATCGCGGATGCGCATGATCCACGAAGGTGATCCCGAGCCCCGCTCGGTCCAGATCGCCGGCGGTGATGCGCAGATGCTGGCGGATGCAGCCCGGGCCAACGTGGAGTTGGGCGCACAGATCATCGATATCAACATGGGCTGCCCGGCCAAGAAGGTCTGCAACAAGGCCGCCGGTTCCGCGCTGTTGAAAGATGAGCAGTTGGTTGCCGAGATCCTGCAGGCCGTTGTTGCCGCGGTGGATGTGCCGGTGACCCTGAAGATTCGTACCGGTTGGGACCGGGACAACAAGAACGGCCTGACGGTGGCGAAGATCGCCGAACAGGCAGGCATTACAGCGCTGGCGGTGCATGGTCGCACCCGCGCCGACCTTTACACCGGTGAAGCCGAGTACGACACCATCGCCGCGATCAAGCAGGCGGTGTCGATGCCGGTATTTGCCAATGGCGACATCGACTCGGCCGAAAAAGCCCGGCGCGTGCTGCACGCCACCGGTGCCGATGGTGTGTTGATTGGCCGGGCCGCCCAGGGGCGGCCGTGGATTTTTCGTGAGGTCGAGCATTTCCTGCGTACGGGTGAAGTCCTGCCGGCGCCGGAACTGGTCGAGGTGGAACGTATTCTGCTAGAGCATCTGGCTGCACTTCACACCTTCTATGGAGAGGTGATGGGCGTGCGTATTGCTCGCAAGCATGTGGGTTGGTATCTCGCAACCCTGCCAGGCGCCAGGGAGTTTCGCGCCGGGTTCAATCGTTTGGATGAAACGCAAGCACAGGTCACCGCCGTTCGTGAGTTTTTTGCCGAACGAGACAAGAGCCTGAGAGCAGGGGACGGAGAATGGGTGGCCGCATGACGATGATGACCGAGACTTTAGTGAGTGGAACAACACCCGTGAGCGACAACGTCAATTTGAAACAGCACCTCAACACGCCGAGCGAAGAAGGCCAGACCCTTCGCGGGAGTGTCGAGAAGGCGCTGCATAATTATTTCGCCCACCTTGAGGGCGCTTCCGTCACGGACGTGTACAACCTGGTGCTCTCCGAAGTCGAGGCGCCCCTGCTCGAAAGCGTGATGAACTACGTCAAGGGCAACCAGACCAAAGCCAGTGAGCTGCTGGGCCTCAACCGTGGCACCTTGCGCAAAAAGCTCAAGCAATACGATTTGCTGTAAGCATTCAATCAAACCAGAAAGGCGCCCGCGTAAAACCGGTCGCCTTTTTTGCTGACTCCTTTGCTTTTGATGGAAATTGAAATGACCGACCAGACTACCCGCCTGCCGATCCGCCGCGCCTTGATCAGTGTCTCCGACAAGACCGGGATCCTCGAATTTGCCCGGGAGCTGGAAGCCCTGGGCGTGGAAATCCTCTCCACGGGCGGGACCTTCAAGCTGCTGCAGGACAACGGCGTGGCCGCAGTGGAAGTGGCGGACTACACCGGTTTCGCAGAAATGATGGACGGTCGCGTCAAGACCCTGCACCCGAAAATCCACGGAGGCATCCTCGGCCGTCGCGGCATCGACGACGCCATCATGACCGAGCACGGCATCAAGCCGATCGACCTGGTGGCCGTCAACCTCTACCCGTTCGAAGCCACCATCAACAAGCCGGGCTGCGACCTGCCGACCGCCATCGAAAACATCGATATCGGCGGCCCGACCATGGTTCGCTCGGCGGCCAAGAACCACAAAGACGTGGCCATCGTGGTCAACGCCAGCGACTACGCCCACGTGCTGGAAAGCCTGAAAGCCGGCGGCCTGACCTACGCCCAGCGGTTCGACCTGATGCTCAAGGCGTTCGAACACACCGCCGCCTATGACGGCATGATCGCCAACTACATGGGCACCGTGAACCAGGCCGCCGAAACCCTGAGCACAGAAGGCCGCAGCCAGTTCCCTCGCACCTTCAACAGCCAGTTCATCAAGGCCCAGGAAATGCGCTACGGCGAGAACCCGCACCAGAGCGCGGCGTTCTACGTGGAAGCCAAGCCTGCCGAAGTGGGCATCGCCACTGCGACCCAACTGCAAGGCAAAGAACTGTCCTACAACAACGTGGCCGACACCGACGCCGCGCTGGAATGCGTGAAGAGCTTCGTCAAGCCGGCCTGCGTGATCGTCAAGCACGCCAACCCGTGCGGCGTGGCCGTGAGCCCGGACGCTGAAGGTGGCATTCGCCAGGCGTACGAACTGGCCTACGCCACCGACACCGAATCCGCGTTCGGCGGCATCATCGCGTTCAACCGTGAACTGGATGCAGAGACGGCCAAGGCCATCGTCGAGCGTCAGTTCGTCGAAGTGATCATCGCCCCTTCCGTGAGCGAAGAAGCCCGCGCCATCGTGGCGGCCAAAGCCAACGTGCGCCTGCTGGCCTGCGGCGAGTGGTCGGCTGAACGTGCCGCTGCCTGGGACTACAAGCGCGTCAACGGCGGCCTGCTGGTACAGAGCCGCGACATCGGCATGATCGGCAGCGCAGACCTCAAGGTAGTGACCAAGCGCGCCCCGACCGAGCAAGAGATCAACGACCTGATCTTCGCCTGGAAAGTGGCCAAGTACGTTAAATCCAACGCCATCGTCTACGCCAAGAACCGCCAGACCATCGGTGTCGGCGCTGGCCAGATGAGCCGCGTGAACTCGGCGCGTATCGCCGCGATCAAGGCCGAGCACGCCGGTTTGCAGGTGGCCGGCTCGGTGATGGCGTCCGATGCATTCTTCCCGTTCCGTGATGGCCTGGACAACGCCGCGAAAGCCGGCGTGACTGCCGTGATCCAACCGGGCGGCTCGATGCGTGATGCCGAGGTGATCGCCGCTGCCGATGAAGCCGGCATTGCCATGGTCTTCACCGGCATGCGCCACTTCCGTCACTGATCCAACTCGAGCGAAATGTGGCAGCCGGTTTTGTGGCGAGGGAGCTTGCTCCCGCTGGGGTGCGAAGCGCCCCCAAAAGCGGGCTCCAGCTGCGCTGTCGAACGGGAGCAAGCGCCCTCGCCACAAGAGTCCGGCTCCACATTAAAGCGCTCGTGCAGCGCCTACAGAATTTGAGGTTTTTGAAATGAATGTTTTGATCATTGGCAGCGGTGGCCGTGAACACGCCCTGGCCTGGAAAGTTGCCCAGGACCCACGGGTCCAGAAAGTCTTCGTCGCCCCCGGCAACGCCGGTACCGCCATCGAAGCCAAGTGCGAAAACGTCGCCATCGACGTACTGGCCCTTGAGCAACTGGCCGACTTCGCCGAGAAAAACGTCTCCCTGACCATCGTCGGTCCGGAAGTGCCATTGGTTGCCGGTGTCGTAGACCTGTTCCGCAGCCGCGGCCTGGATTGCTTCGGCCCAACCGCTGGCGCCGCCCAGCTGGAAGGCTCGAAAGCCTTCACCAAGGATTTCCTGGCGCGCCACAAGATCCCGACGGCCGACTACCAGAACTTCACCGAGATCGAGCCCGCCCTGGCCTACCTGCGTGAAAAAGGTGCACCGATCGTGATCAAGGCCGACGGCCTGGCCGCCGGTAAAGGCGTGATCGTGGCCATGACCCTGCAGGAAGCCGAAGACGCCGTGCGTGACATGCTCGCCGGTAACGCCTTTGGTGACGCGGGTTCGCGCGTCGTCATCGAGGAATTCCTCGACGGCGAAGAAGCCAGCTTTATCGTGATGGTCGACGGCAAGAACGTGCTGCCGATGGCCACCAGCCAGGACCACAAACGCGTCGGCGACGCCGACACTGGCCCGAACACCGGCGGCATGGGTGCCTACTCCCCTGCCCCGGTGGTGACCGCCGAGGTGCACCAGCGCGTGATGGACCTGGTGATCTGGCCGACCGTGCGTGGCATGGCCGATGAAGGCAATGTGTACACCGGTTTCCTCTACGCCGGCCTGATGATCGACAAAGCCGGCAACCCGAAAGTCATCGAGTTCAACTGCCGCTTCGGCGACCCGGAAACCCAACCGGTGATGCTGCGCCTGCAATCGAGCCTGGTGCTGCTGGTGGAAGCCGCGCTGGCCCAGGCCCTGGACAAGGTTGAAGCGCAGTGGGATCCACGTCCGAGCGTCGGCATTGTGCTGGCCGCCGGTGGTTACCCGGCCGACTACGCCAAGGGCGATGTGATTGAAGGCCTGGACGCGGCTGCTACCCTGGAAGGCAAGGTGTTCCATGCGGGCACCGCGCTCAAGGACGGCAAGGTCGTGACCGCCGGAGGCCGTGTGCTGTGCGCCACCGCCATGGGTGCCAGCGTCGACGCCGCACAGCAACAGGCGTACAAGCTGGCTGCAAAAATCGACTGGAAAGGCTGCTTCTACCGCACGGACATCGGCTACCGCGCCATTGCCCGTGAACGTGGCGAAAGCCTGTAACGCTAGCTATCCGTTCGGTTAGGCAAGGGCTTCTGGCCCTTGCCGTATACAGGCCTCCCCGCGCATAGTTAACCGTGCATCAACCTACGAAGGGATTTCGCCGTGCGCTGGCTCAGGATCGCCATAGGTTTCACTGTCAGTCTGCTGACGCTGCTCTGCCTGTTCCCGGCCCAGGCCGCCGCGCAAGGCAGTGGCTGGGCAGTATTGCTTGATGAACAGGCCGACCTGCAGCTGAGCGACATCCGCTCCTCGCGCTACACCAATCAATTCAGCCCCATCGAACTGGACCGCATTACCGCCGCGGAACCGGACGGTGCGTTGTGGGTACGTTTCAAGCTGCAACCCGGCAAGCACGAGCAGGTGCTGCGGGTATTCGCCCCGGACCTGGCGCACCTGAGCCTCTATGTGCTGGACGGCGACACCCTGATCGAGCAACAAAGCAGCGGTAACCGCCAGCCCCAGGCGGAACGCCCGCTGCCCAGCAACGATTTCATGCTGCCGATGCCCCAGAGCCAACAGACCCTCGACGTCTACCTGCGCCTGGTTTCCGAGCACGAACTGCGCCCCTATATCACCCTGGAACCGGCCGTGCTGGCCGCCGCCGACCAGACCCAGACATTGATCTACGGCCTGCTGTTCGGCTGCCTGCTGATGCTGATCCTGCACAACCTCACGCGCTTCGCTTACCACCGCTCGCGCAGCAGCCTGTGGCTGGCGGCCTGCGAACTGCTGCTGATGCTCAGCCTGGCGCTGCTGCTCAACCTGGTAGGCCCATGGCTGCCGAACTGGCACGCGGTCCAGACCCCGGGCGCCTACCTGGCCCTGCTGCTGACCGCGCCCTGCGGGCTGATGTTTGCCTATCGCTTCTTCATGCCCCTGGGTCCGCACCCGCTGAACAAGCTGTTGATGGCCGACATCCTGTTTATCGTGCTGTGCGGCCTGCTGCTGTTGTTCGTCAGTACCCTGCCGCTGAACATCATCACCTACGCGCTGGTGGCCCTGGCGGGCCTGAGCATGCTGTTTGTCTCGGCGTATCACTGGCAGAAAGGCTATCGCCCGGCGCGCTTGTTCGTGGCGGGCATGGTGGTGTTCAACATTGGTACGCTGATCATTCTCCCGGCGTTGCTGGGGCTGACGATGGTGTCGCCCCAGGGTTTGATCGTCACATTGCTGGCCTTCATCTGCCTGAGCGGCCTGTTGATGAGCCTGGCCCTGGGCGAGCGCCAGCGTGCGATTGTCGAGGCCCGCTTCAGCCTCAGCCGCGACCTGGCCGCCAGCAATGCCGAGATCGCCGCCAAGGCCGAATTCCTGGCCAAGATCAGCCACGAAATCCGCACCCCCATGAACGGCGTGCTGGGCATGACCGAACTGCTGCTGGGCACGCCACTGTCGGTGAAGCAGCGCGACTACGTACAAACCATCCACAGCGCCGGTAACGAGCTGCTGACCTTGATCAACGAGATCCTCGACATCTCCAAGCTCGAATCCGGGCAGATCGAGCTGGATGACGTGCAATTCGACCTCAATGCGCTGATCGAAGACTGCCTGAGCATCTTCCGCGCCAAGGCCGAGCAGCAGAACGTCGAGTTGATCAGCTTCATCCAGCCCCAGGTACCCCGCGTCATCAGCGGCGATCCGACCCGCCTGCGCCAGGCGCTGCTGAGCCTGCTGGAAAACGCCCTGCACAAAACCGACGAAGGCGAAGTGCTGATCGTCGTCGCCCTGGACGACCGCAGCACCAAGCCGCGCCTGCGCATTGCCGTGCAGGACAGCGGCCTGCCAATGGAAGCCGCTGAACGCGAGGCCCTGCTGCACAGCGAGCTGCACAGCAAGAACTTCCTCTCGGCCACCCGCTTGAGCGGCCACCTGGGCCTGGTGATCGCGCGCCAGTTGATCCTGTTGATGAACGGTGAGTTCGGCATCAAGAGCGGCAGCCATCAGGGCAGCACGCTATGGCTGACGCTGCCGCTGGACCCGGAACGCCTGGAACACCCCACCTCCGACCTCGACGGCCCGCTCAAAGGCGCGCGCGTGCTGGTGGTGGACGACAACGATACGTGCCGCAAAGTGCTGGTGCAGCAATGCTCGGCCTGGGGCCTGAATGTCAGCGCCGTGCCGTCGGGTAAAGAGGCCTTGGCGTTGCTGCGGACCAAGGCGCACCTGCGCGATTACTTCGATGTGGTGCTGCTGGACCAGAACATGCCCGGCATGACCGGCATGCAACTGGCGGCGAAGATCAAGGAAGACCCGAGCCTGAACCACGACATCCTGCTGATCATGCTCACCGGCATCAGCAATGCGCCGAGCAAGATCATCGCGCGTAACTGCGGGATCAAGCGCATCCTCGCCAAGCCGGTTGCCGGTTACACCCTCAAGACCACCCTGGCCGACGAGTTGACCCAACGCAGCAAAGGTGGCGTGCAGCCCCGTCCGCCCCTCAGCGTCCCGGCGGCGGTGACCGTGCCCAGCGACTTCAGGATCCTGGTGGCCGAAGACAACAGCATCTCCACCAAAGTGATTCGCGGCATGCTCGGCAAGCTCAACCTCGACCCGGATACCGCCAGCAACGGTGAGGAAGCCCTCGAGGCGATGAAGGCCCAGCGTTATGACCTGGTGTTGATGGACTGTGAGATGCCGGTTCTCGATGGTTTCTCGGCCACCCAGCAACTGCGGGCGTGGGAAGTCAGCCACCAGCGCATTCGTACCCCCGTGGTAGCGCTCACGGCGCATATCCTCTCGGAGCACAAAGAGCGCGCACGCCAGGCGGGGATGGACGGGCACATGGCCAAGCCGGTGGAGTTATCACAATTGCGTGAGTTGGTGGAGTTCTGGGTGGCGCAGCGTCAACAACGGCCTGAACACGCCCCGTCCTGACTTTAAATGCAATTCCAATCTGGGTAGGGGCTTGCTTCAGTCAAGAGCGAACACTGTAACTGACTGGAATTAGGGCGAGCCCCCTCCCACATTTGATCTCTGGCGCCTGATAGACTCTCCACACTTTCCCCGCCCGCGAGCCCCCCCCATGCTCCACGTGTTATTCAGCGTTTACCTGAAGATGCTGGTGCTCTACAGCCCGTTCTTCGTGCTGTCCTGCTTTATCAGCCTGACCCGTGGTTATTCGAGTAAAGAGCGGCGGCGCCTGGCCTGGAAAGTAGCGCTGGCGACCCTGGTGTCCAGCGTGTTGCTCTACCTGTTCGGCCGGGTGATCTTCAGCGTGTTCGGCATCACCGTGGATGCCTTTCGCATCGGCGCCGGCAGTGTGCTGTTTATCTCCGCCCTGGGCATGGCCCAGGGCAAGTCGGCCGTGCAGACCGACAATGTGCAGCAGGACGTGACCATCGTGCCGCTGACCATTCCCCTCACGGTCGGCCCCGGCACCATCGGTGCGCTGTTGGTCATGGGCGTCAGCCAACCGCACTGGGATGACAAGATCACGGCCATCCTCAGCATCGCCCTGGCCAGCCTCACGGTCGGTGTGGTGCTGTACCTGTCCAACCGTATCGAACGGATTCTCGGTGACCAGGGCTTGCAGATTGTCAGTCGGTTGATGGGATTGTTCGTGTGTGCCCTCGCCGCGCAAATCATCTTTACCGGGGTGCGCGGCTACCTGGTGCCTTAGATCCGGTATTTGGCGATCGCCGACTGCACCTTGTCGCCCGCGCTCTCGCGCATCAGCTGGATGGTTTTTTCGTTGACCATCGAGGTATTCAGCACCAGGCAGGTCTGCCCGCTGAAGGCCTCGAACGAGGAACTGTCCCACTCCAGAAACGGCAGCCCCACCTGTTTGTTCACGCCTTGGGTGCTGTACGTCACCAGCACCATCATCAATTCGCCGTCGGTTTCGGCGCAGGATGCCAGGCCGAAATCACCGCCCTGGTGCACCGTACTGTTGCGCTTGAACAGTTCGAAAGAACTCGGTTGCTGCTTCAGTGCCTCCAGCGCATCGGCTGCCAGTTTCGGCAGCGCCGTAACCAGCGGTCCCGAAACCGACGCCCCCGCCAGTATCGTGGCGATGATATTCAGCGCCGCCAATTGCACGGTCAGGCCCTTGCCCGACTGTGAGACCCGCTTGAAACTGCTGCGCACCGGCAGCCAGCCCAGGCTGATCATCACCTTGATAAATTCGTCGTACCAGGCCTCGGTACCTCGCTGGATCTTCAATACATCGCTGACGTAGCTGCTGGCCAGCAGATAGCTTTTGCGGATGTATTCCCGGTTCAACCCGGACAGCCCCTCGGCAAACGAAATCACGCTGTTGTTGACCACCGCCGCGTTGCAGTCGTCCTCCGTGTCGAGCGGCAATGAGGGCTGCGCACCTCGCGCCCTCGGCAATGTGTAGCGCGCAATCAACTTGCGCCGTTTTGTGTTGTTGATCCTTCTGTGATGTCGCTCCATTTCAGTTCTCCACAAACACCCCGGCTCGGGGCTTGTGTCCACACTAGTCCAGTCAGCGGCGGCTCTTCCATGCCACAAACATCGCTTGCCGGAACGCGGCAAAAAACGCTGCCCAGCAATGACAGGGCGCCCCTCGTGGCCTTCCGGCTTTCGTCACTCAAAAAAGAAAAAGCCCCGAGCAACAGCAGGTGATCACCCATTGTCATTCGGAGCTTTCGTGCAGCCATCCAGGCGTTTTCAGGAGGCGGGTTTTGCACCGTACCAGCGCGGTGTGTACACCCATTCACCGCCACCGGCGCGAGGGAATGTGCAGGTAGTGGATGAGCCGACCAGCACCATGGTGCGCATATCCACCTGGTCTGGCGTGAGTTGCCCGAGGGTGGTGACGCGCAGGGTCTGGCCGGGGCGACCGATATCGCGACCCAGCACCACCGGGGTCTCAGGCCTGCGGTGTTGCGCGACGATTTCCAGGGCGCGCCCCAGCTGCCAAGGCCGCGAACGCGAGATCGGGTTGTAGAACGCCAGGGCCAGGTCGGCCTGGGACGCGAGGTCCAGGCGCTTTTCGATGATCGACCAGGGCTTGAGGTTGTCCGACAGCGACATCACACAAAAGTCGTGGCCCAACGGCGCGCCGGCCTGGGCGGCAGTGGCCAGGGAGGCCGAAACCCCCGGCAGGATTTCCAGGTCGACCTGATGCCACGCCGGATCGCCGGACTCGTGCAACGCCTCGATCACCGCCGCCGCCATGGCGAAGACGCCCGGGTCGCCGGACGACACCACCACCACCGAACGCCCCTGGGCGGCCAGCTCGAAGGCGTGGCGGGCGCGCTGCATCTCTTCGCGGTTATCGGTGCAATGCTGTACCTGATCGTCACGGAACGGCCCGGCCATGCGCACGTAGGTTTCATAGCCCAGCACATCGGTGCAGCGCGCCAGCTCGGCCTTGACCGCCGGCACCATCAGCTCGGCGGCGCCAGGGCCCAGGCCGATCACGGCAAGGCGGCCGCGGCAGCGGCCGACCTGGGCCAGCTCCAGCGGTTGGTCAGCCACCTCGATGACAATATCGGCAGCCTGGGTAACGCCGCCAAAGCGCAGCGGCACGCCCAACGCCGACGCGGCTTCGTGCAACGACGGGTCAGCCATCTGCGTATCGCTGGCCAACAGGCACGCCAGGGATTGCACGGCAATACCCGCCTCGTGCAAGGCCGCGCGCACACGCTCGGCCAACTGCGCACCCGGCTTGCAGGTCACGCACACCGTCTTTGGATAGATCAGCAACTCGTTGGCGGCAGGCACACGCTCGGCACTGCCCACGTGAATGGCTAGATGCGCCTGTTGGTCCTGAGGCAAATTCGCCTGGTCCAACCACGGTGCCGCACCTTCGATGCGCACGCTTTCGCCCGCCAGCAGGTCGGACACGAAGCGCTTGCCCAGTTCCAGGTCTGCCAGCTCATAACCCGCAGGCGGGTTGAGCAGGCAGGTGCCGAAACGCAGCTCGCCACTGGTGGTGATCGCCGCAGCGACACCCAGTGCTGCCGCGATGTCCCGCGCCATGACGTTCACACCGCCAAGACCACCGAGCAACGGCACCACGGCGCTGCCATCTTCCGCCACGGCCAGCACGGCGGGTTCTTCGCCTTTCTCCAGCAGCAGCGGCGCCAGGGTGCGGATCACGATGCCGGCCGCACACAGGGCGATCAGCGGCGTGCCCTGCTGGTAGAGCTGACGCAGGGTCGCGCCGAATTCGCCGTAAGGCTGGTCCGCCCCCTCAACCCGCCCGGCCAGGCCGTGGATCAGTGCCCCAGGGTAAACCTGCTGGATCCTGCGCGCGGTGGCCAGGCTGCCCTGGCCCAGAATGACAATCGCCGGGGTCATCAACCTTGCCACCGTTCACCCGGCACGATGATCAGCGAGAAGTACGGCGAAGACATCGGCTCCACCTGGTCCAGCGCCACGATTTTCTGGTTGGCCATGGTCGCGCGCTCCACATACAGTGCGCGCTCGGCCAGGCCGAGTTCTTCGAGTACCTGGCGCACCTTGGGGAAGTTGCGCCCCAGCTTCATGATCACCGCCGCGTCGGCATCCGCCAGGCGGCGCTTGAGGTCTTCGTGGGGCAATACGCCCGACAGCACCGACAGGCTCTGGTTGCGATACACCAACGGCGCGCCCAGCACCGAGGCGCCGCCAAGCATCGAGCACACACCGGGGATAACCTCGGCTTCGTAGCGCTCGGCCAAGCGGTCATGCAAATACATATAGGAGCCGTAGAAGAACGGGTCGCCTTCACAGATCACCGCCACGTCGCGACCGGCGTCCAGGTGCACGGCCACCTCGACACTGGCGGTGTCGTAGAAGTCGCTGATCACTTGTTCATAGGACAACGGCGCCGGCAGCGCTTCGGTGGTCACCGGGTACACCAGCGGCATCAGGGTTTGCTGTGGCACCAGGTGGTCTTCGATGATGCCGAAGGCGTTACCCTTCTTGCCCTTGGCCACGAAATACGCCACCACCGGCGATTCGCGCAGCAGGCGCAGGGCCTTGAGGGTAATCAGTTCCGGGTCGCCGGGGCCGACGCCCAGGCCGATCAAACGTCCGCGTGCCGGCATTATTCGACCTCCGTGGCGAGCGCATTCACCGCCGCGGCGGCCATGGCACTGCCGCCCAGGCGGCCCTGCATGATCACGAACGGTACGCCGCGGCTGTCCGCTGCCAGCATCGCCTTGGATTCGGCCGCGCCGACAAAGCCGACCGGGAAGCCGAGGATCAACGCCGGTTTTGGTGCACCCGCGTCGAGCATTTCCAGCAGGTAGAACAACGCCGTCGGCGCATTGCCGATCACCACCACGCTGCCTTCCAGGTGCGGACGCCACAGCTCCAGGGCCGCAGCGGAACGGGTATTGCCCAGCTCCCGCGCCAACTCCGGCACGCTGTCGTCGCGCAGGGTGCAGATCACCGGGTTGTTGGCCGGCAGGCGCGCACGGGTCACGCCTTCGGAGACCATCCGCGCATCACACAGAATCGGCGCACCAGCGGCCAGCGCATCGCGCCCGGCCTTGCCCGCACCGGTGGAGAACTGCAGGCCATCAATGGCCTCGACCATGCCGCAGGCATGGATCACCCGCACCGCGAGTTTCTCCAGGTCGGCCGGGATACGCTCCAACTTGGCTTCCGCGCGAATAATGGCGAAGGAGTTGCGATAGATCTCCTGACCGTCGCGGATGTAATCAATCATCGGTGTTGCTCCGTGGGTGAGCGCGCAGCAAGGCGCCCGCCGCTTCAATGGAAAGGGTGCGTGCGTGCAGCCGGCCGAAACCGGGGTGGGCTGCATCGCGAAAATACAGGTCGTAGTGGCCGGGGCTCACCGCCAGCAAGGTGACCGGCGCGATATGTGCGGCGGCGCAGGAACGCGAGCAGCCGGACAGGTGCACGTCATGGCCGGGATGCAGCGCGGCCAAGTGCACGGCGTCGGCCTTGGTGTCGGCGAGGGCTTTGGCGCAGCCGCTGGAACCGGTGCAGGCGATCACGCGGGCCAAGGGTTGGTCGACGGTGCAGAGGAAACCCAGTTGCGCCAGGCGTTGGGTCACGGCGTGAGGTTTTTCGACGTTGGGCAGTAACACACCTTGCCAGGGGGTGAAGCGCACGGTGCCGTCGCCATATTCGCTGGCGAGCTGCGCCACGCCTGTGAGCATCGTCGAATCCAGGCGCCCCAAGGGTGCGATGGCCGCGACGTAGAATTGATTGCTTTGAGCCTGTGGATAACTCCCGAGGTGCAGCAAAGCGCCGCTGGGCGGGCGTTTGAAGCCATCGGCCGGCAGCAGCGGCAGGCTGAGGCGGCTCAGCAACTTATCCACAGCCAGGTGGCGCATGCGGGTTTGTTCTGGGGTGGCGAGGTCAAGAAACGCCTCCAGCACCGCCACCACCAACCCATGGCCCTGTGCCAACGGCACGGCGGCCAACGGCGCATCCTGCCCTGGACAACCCGCCAGGCCGAACGCAAGGAGCGTCTCGCCATTGCGTACGAACGCCGACAGCCACAGATCATGATGATGCTCGAGCATCGCCAGGGCCTCGCCGCCGTCCAGTTGCACGGCGAACTTGGCCGACAGCTCATGGAAACGCGGACGGTTTTGCAGGCTGGCGAGGATCTGCTCGGCCAGCGGCCGGGTGTCGAACAGCATCTGCGGGTCGATACCGGCGCTGGGGCTGAGCATCAGGTTGCGCACGTCATCGCCAGCGGCGTTACTCGGGCCCAGATCGGCGGCCAGCAGCATGGCGATCAAGGCGTCTTGCTCGGCACCGATCCCACGTATCTGCAAGTTGGCGCGGTTGGTCGCCTCGATCACCCCGCCCGCATAGGCCTGGGCCGCGTCTGCCACGGCACAGGCCTGGGCGGCGCTGATCGAGCCACCGGCCAGTTTGATCCGGCAGATGCCGCCATCCAGCGCCTGGACGATACGCAGCAACCCCGGACAAGCCGAGGGGCGCAAGGTATTCACAGCGGGCGTTGGGTTCACGGGGCTACCGGTTGACGGGTAAAGGCGCGGTATTATGCCTGCTTTGTCCGGCGGCATGAAAAGCCTGCCCGTCGGATGTCGCTCAAGGAATTGATATGTCGCCCTGGCTGACGGTTGTAGGCATCGGTGAAGACGGCTTCAAGGGGCTGGGCAGGAATGCCCGGCATGCCCTGTTGCGCGCTTCGCGGATTATAGGTAGTCAGCGCCAGTTGGACCTGTTGCCGGTGTGTATTCGCGGTGAGCGCCAGGTGTGGCCGAGCCCGTTCTCCCTGGAACCGGTACTGGCGCGGCGTGGCGAGCCTGTGTGCGTGCTGGCCAGTGGTGACCCGATGTTTTATGGCGTGGGGGCCAGCCTGGCGCGACAGGTGGCGGCTGAAGAACTGCTGATTTTGCCGGCGCCGTCGTCGGTGTCGTTGGCGGCGGCGCGGCTGGGCTGGCCGTTGCAGGAGGTGGTGACGCTGTCCGTAGTGGCCCGGCCAGTGGCGGCGATCAATGCGCATCTGGCCACAGGTGTGCGTTTATTGGTACTGAGTAATGACGGCGGCAGTCCCGCGTTGATTGCTGCGTTGTTGGCTGAATCCGGGTTTGGGCCCAGCCGATTGACAGTATTTGAACACCTGGGCAGCGCAAATGAGCGGCGCATCGACGGTTTGGCTGAGGATTGGCAGCACGCCTGTGTCGCCGATTTGAACCTGGTCGCCATCGACTGCGTGGCCTCCAGCGACACACCACGTCTGTCGCGCCTCGCTGGCTTGCCCGATTCCGCCTTCCAGCACGACGGCCAACTGACCAAACGCGATGTGCGCGCCATGACCCTCGCCCGCCTCGCCCCGATGCCCGGCGAACTGCTGTGGGACGTGGGTGCGGGCAGCGGCTCCATCGGTATCGAATGGATGCGCGCCCATCCGAGCTGCCGAGCATTGGCAATTGAAGCAGACGAAGGCCGACAGGGCCTTATTGAACACAATCGCGACGCCCTCGGCGTGCCCGGTTTGCAGTTGATTCGTGGCAAAGCCCCGGAAGCGTTGCACGGCCTTACAGCTCCCGACGCCATCTTCATCGGCGGCGGCGTCACCCGCGACGGCGTGCTCGACACCTGCTGGCAACACCTGCGCCCCGGGGGTCGGTTGGTGGCCAATGCCGTCACCCTGCAAAGCGAAATGACCTTGATGAACTGGCGCGCGGCGCATGGCGGCGAACTGACGCGCATCCACGTCGCTCAGGCCCAGCCACTGGGTGAGTTCGATACGTGGCGCCAGGCGCTTCCAATCACCCTGCTGGACGTGGTCAAGCCGCGATGAAACGCATCCTGCTGCTGGGCGGTGTGACCGAAGCACTGGATATCGCGCGCACCTTGGGGCCGGCGCATATCTACAGCCTGGCGGGTGTGGGGCGTGTGCCGACCGATCTCACCTGCCAAGTGCGTGTCGGCGGTTATGGCGGCGCCGAAGGCTTGGCGCAGTTTGTTCGCGATGAACAGATCAGCCTGATCCTCGACGCGACCCATCCGTATGCGGCGCAGATCAGCCGCAATGCCGCCGAGGCTGCACGGTTGAGCGGTGTGCCGTGTTGGGCATTGCGTCGCCCGGCGTGGCAGCCGCAGGTCGGCGATGACTGGCGGGAGGTCAGTGACTGGGCTGAGTTGATCGACGCCTTGAAACCCTTCAAGCGTCCGCTGTTCACCTTGGGCCGCGAGCCATTGCAGCATCTCGACGAAATCCCCGCCGAGCAGTTCTGGACGTTGCGCGCGCTGGATGTGTATCCGGGGAATGATCGCTGTGAAGTGATCGGCGCGCGCGGACCGTTTCTGATCGAAGATGAACGCGCGTTGTTTGAACGGCGTGGGATCGATGTGCTGATCAGCAAGAACAGTGGCAGCACCGCCACCGAGCCGAAATTGGAAGTGGCGCGGGAACGGGGGGTGCCGGTGTTGGTGTTGAAGCGGCCGGTGTTGGCGGCGGTGGATCGGGAGCTTTTGTCGCCCGCAGAAACAATCGATTCGTTGGCAGATTTCATTCGATAGATCAGGATCATCCGCCACCCTCTATCCAATCTTTTTGTTACCTCAAGGGACGGCGATGAACCCACAACACGAAGTGCTAAACTCCAGGAACAGTTCAAGCCAGGCCCAACGGTATTCAGGAGCTGACATGATAGAAGTTAAAGAAGCCGTACAACTCGCCAAGGCGGTCGCAAACGACTTTCTCGGGCAAGAAACAGCACTACAAGACCTGATGCTTGAGGAAGTAGAGTTAGACCCAGACAATAAAACCTGGGCAATAACACTGGGCTTCAATGTCCCCAACCCTAATAACTATGAAAGGCTAGGCGCATCTTTAGCCGGACAAATGCATGCAAGAAAATACAAAACATTCATCATCGACTCGGAGACTGGCGAGTTCCGCTCCATGAAGATTCGCGAAGTATGATCGAAGCCTACATCAAGCAATACCGAAGAAAAGGAATCATCGTTGATACTAACTTGCTGCTTCTGGCACTGATAGGAGGAACGTCCAGCATCGTGGAGTTCAAGAGAACACGCGGCTACAGCGATGCAGACTATCAACTTTTGCTCAAAGTGATTGACCAGTTCGAAAAACTTGTTTCAACCCCTCACATTCTCGCTGAAGTCAGCAACCTGACAAATGGACTTCATGGAAACAAGCTGCGCGATTTTTATGCAACGTTAAAAAACTCACTATCAACAATAATCGAGGTCCATCATCCAGCCTTGGATATAAGTCGCGATTATGAGCTTTCACCCTACGGCCTTACCGACGTTGGCATTGTTGCCGCAGCAAAAGATAACTATCTGGTTTTGACTGACGATCTCAGAGTCGCTGGGTTTGCTCATCAGCACTGCGTAGATGTCGTCAACTTCAATCATATACGGGAAGCCAGCTGGGAGGTCTAAGACCTGCCACACGATCATTCCCACACATATGCGCAGGAACGATCGCTCATCGAACTTGTTAACTACTCGCGGCGGTTGCCTGCCCTGCTCCTTCGTGCACCCTGTCAGCGAGCAATTGTGCCAGCTCGATCAACTGCGCAACGCCCAGTAATTCCTCGCGTGGTGCGCCTTCCAGGTTAAAGGCAAGGTCGCAACTCAGCGCGTTGGCCGAGGCAAGTGTTTCGCTGAGGTTGACCAACAGGTCTTCGGTGCTGATGCCATCGGCCACGGTGAACAGCCGGACGGGGGGATTGGGGGTGGGTTTGATCATTGTGAAGCTCCTCAGGAATGTGGAGCTGCCACTGATTCGCCGCGACGCGATAGGGTGGCAGCTGTACGCAGGTTCGCGGACCGGTCCCGAGGCAACCCGGCATACCCAAAGGTATCCCGCGCACAGCCGCCATAGCGCCGCACAGTAGACGATAAAAAAGCATCAACTGAAAGCAGACGATAGCGCTTTTGCTCTTAGGAAGTCGGGCCGCGACGCCCGTCCGCGGCATTTGCAGCGGTGTACGAAGACTAGAGATTGAGTTTCCTACCGGCAACCTCAAAGAGTTGTCGGAAGTTTCTGTGGAACGACCTCATATTCGGGCTGCGCGGCGGATCAAGGAGAATTTACCTACATGCGTAACGGAACCCGCTGACTACCTAGAACCGCATACCCTTGGCGATGATCCTCGACGCTTTGTCCTACGGCGTAAACATGAGGTTCACATGACTAACAAACCCCGTACGCAGCACCTGACTCGACCTGCTGAAAGCACAATTATCGAGCACATAATCGCGAACCCAGAGTTCGCGCACGCGCTAAGCCTTGAGGCCGACGAACTAAAATTGGATGAACCCGAAGTCGCAGCTCGATTAAACCAATGGCTGGAAAAAGCCCAATACCTATCTGACAGAAAGACGACGTTCACAGTTTTCGACGCTGCTGACCATCTCCACACACAAGAAGAGATGGATGCTTTCCTTGAAGCCTGTATCGAAGAAGACCCAGGCGATGGCTCATTGATCAAGGTGGCGCGAGCCGACATTGCCCGCGCGACTCGCAGGCTCAACGCGAAGCAATAGCCACACACAATCCAAAATGTGGGAGGGGCGTTGACTTGAAGATCGGCATCCTCTCGATTCCCCGTCTATCCTCAAACCCAGCACTGCGACACCAAACCACACCACCACTTTTTACTTATCCCCCCCGATCAGGCTAAATACCCGCCTGATCGTTTAACCCTACGGATTGTCCGCCATGGCCCGTCAACGCTTTGCAATTGCCTGGATCGCCTGCCTTGCAGTGCTGTTCAACGCCTTTGCCATGCCAATGGCCAGCGCGACGCAACAATCCAAGGACCCCGTGCAGCAATTGCTGTGGGGCAGTTTCTGTTCGTCCAATGGCGCCAGCCTGAAGACCATTGCCCTGGGCAAGCTGGAGATTCCGGCGCCGCAGCCGGACGATCATTCCACCATGCAGCATTGCTGGTGTTGCTCGGGCTCGGCGCCGTTGGTGGCGTTGCCGGGGCATGTGCCGCAGTTGTATCTCACGCGATTCGAGACGGTACAGCGTCAACCACACACCCCATTGCAAACCCCCACCCCGCGCCAGCAATGGCCGAGCCTTAACCCCCGCGCCTCTCCGACGACCTGATCTTCTTCGCAAGTGAACTGCGTTTAGAACCGTTCTGGAGAACTGCCATGCTTAAATCTTCCCTGCTTCTGGCTGCGTTGCTGCTGCCGGTGTTCAGTGCTGCCAATGCCGAAGACTACAAGGCCGGCAACCTGCTGGTCAGCGATCCCTGGTCCCAGGAATTGCCGCCCAACGCGCCCACCGTCGCCGCGTATTTCGTGATTCATAACACCGGCGCTACCCCGGACCGCCTGCTCAGTGTCGACACACCAGTGGCCGACAAGGCCGAGCTGCATGAGCATGTGATGCAGGGCGACTTGATGAAGATGCAGCAAGTCCCCAGCGTTGCCGTACCGGCCAAGGGTGACTTGACCTTCGCGCCCATGGCGTATCACGTCATGTTGCTGGGCCTCAAGGACCGCAGCCTGCTGGCCGATGGCAAGCAATTCCCGCTGACCCTGACCTTTGAAAAAGCCGGCAAGGTCGAGGTGGAAGTGTCGGTACAGAAAGTACCGCCGATGGCCGGCCACGCGCACAAGCACCCTCAATAGACTGACTCCAGATGGGCGCCCCTCGCGCCAGGCTATCCCCACACCGCCGCGTGAAGCGCGGCAGTTGGATCAGCCTGTTCGCCATGCTGATGATCTTTATCGGTCCGCTGATTTCCCAAGCGATGCCGATGGATCATCACGCCGGTATGTCGATGAACATGTCCATGGACATGCCCGGCGACCACGGCGACGCCCATCACAAGAAAGCCCCTGACGAACACCACGCGCTCTGGTCCAAGTGCGGCTATTGCGACTTGCTCTACAGTTGCCCGGCCCTGCCCGGCAGCGTGTCATTCACGGCCATCGGTACCCCGCCGCCGGCCAATGCCCTTACCCCCGCACCGCGCCTGGGCCATGCCCGGCAGAGCATCTTCCCCGGCGCCCGCAGCCGCGCCCCGCCCATCGCCTCGTAAGCCCCTGCCACCGTTACTTCACCCCGGCCGACTTTAGACAGACAGCCGCAGGCTGCTGGCCGTGTTGTTTACGATTGATTGATGGAATTTGTCATGTCCAGGTTTACTGCTGACTCCCGTTTGGGAAGCACCTCTGTGCTCGCTGCCCTATGCGGCGCCCTGCTCGTTCCCCACGCCCAGGCCGATGAACACGCCGAGCATGAGCTGACGCCCACGGTGATCACCGCCATTGCGCCCAGCTCGCCGCTGACCGTGGTCACCAACCCCAAAGACCCACGCCAACCGGTGCCCGCCAGCGACGGCGGCGACTACCTCAAGACCATCCCCGGCTTCGCCCTGGTACGCAACGGCGGCACCAATGGCGACCCGGTGCTGCGCGGCATGTTCGGCTCGCGCCTGAACATCCTCACCAACGGCAGCATGATGCTCGGCGCCTGCCCCGGCAGGATGGATGCGCCGACCTCCTACATTTCGCCGGAAACCTACGACAAGCTCACCGTGATCAAAGGCCCGCAGACCGTACTCTGGGGCCCCGGTGCTTCAGCCGGCACCATCCTGTTCGAGCGCGAACCGGAACACTTCGGTGAACTCGGCACGCGGCTCAACGCGAGTGTGCTGGCCGGCTCCAACGGGCGCTTCGACAAGGTCATCGATGCCGCCGCCGGTGGGCCGCTGGGCTATGTGCGGGTGATCGGCAACCAGGCCCATGCCGATGACTACAAGGACGGCAACAACGATACCGTCGCCTCGCGCTACGACAAATGGAATGGCGACGTCGCCGTCGGCTTCACCCCGGATGCCGACACCCTGCTGGAGCTCACCGCCGGCCGTGGCGACGGCGAAGCGCGTTACGCCGGGCGCGGCATGGACGGTTCGCAGTTCCTGCGCGAAAGCCTGGGCCTGCGCTTCGAAAAATCGAATATCGGCGAAGTGCTGGATAAGGTCGAAGCCCAGGTCTACTACAACTACGCCGACCACGTGATGGACAACTACAGCCTGCGCACACCCTCAGGCACCGGGATGATGGCCGGGCCCATGGCCTCCAACGTCGACCGCCGCACCCTCGGCGCGCGCATCAAGGCCACCTGGCGCTGGGCCGATGTACAACTGATCAGCGGCCTGGATGCGCAGACCAACGAACACCGCCAACGCAGCAGCATGGGCATCGACACCTACAAGGATTTGCCCAAGGTCAAGGACGCCAACTTCCACAACTACGGCGTGTTCGGCGAACTGACGTGGTACGCCGCCGACCGTGACCGCCTGATCACCGGCGCGCGCCTGGACCGCACCTCGGCCAAGGATTTCCGGCAAACCACCGGCTCCGGGATGAGTGCACGCGCCAACCCGACCGCCGACGACACCCGCGCCGATACGTTGCCCTCGGGTTTTATGCGTTATGAGCACGACCTGGCCGACAGCCCGACCACCCTCTATGCCGGCCTGGGCCACTCGGAGCGCTTCCCGGATTACTGGGAGCTGTTCTCGCCCAACACCGGCGCAGTCGGCTCGGTCAACGCCTTCGACGGCGTGAAGCCGGAGAAAACCACCCAGCTCGACGTCGGCGCGCAGTACAAAGCCGACAACCTCGAAGCCTGGGCCTCGGGCTACGTCGGCCAGGTGCGTGACTTCATCCTGTTCGACTACCGGGCGGGGATGATGGGCACCACCTCCCAGGCGCGCAATGTGGACGCGCGCATCATGGGAGGTGAACTCGGCGCGGCCTACAAACTGACGCAGAACTGGAAAGCCGATGCCACCCTCGCCTACGCCTGGGGCAAGAACAGCAGCGACGGCAAGGCCCTGCCGCAAATGCCACCGTTGGATGCACGCTTCGGCCTGACCTACAGCGAAGACGACTGGAGTGCCGGCGCGTTGTGGCGGGTAGTGGCGGCGCAGAACCGCATCGACCAGAACAAGGGCAATGTGGTCGGCAAGGACTACGACAAGAGCGGCGGTTTTGGCGTGTTCTCGGTCAATGGCGCCTATCGCATCAACAAGAATTTCAAGGTCAGCACCGGCGTCGACAACCTGTTCGGCAAAGCCTACGCCGAGCACCTGAACCTGGCCGGCAACGCCGGGTTCGGCTACCCGGCCAACGACCCGCAGGCCATCAAGGAGCCGGGGCGCACCCTGTGGACCAAGGTTGACATGAGCTTCTAAAAGCATCGCGGGCAAGCCCCCTCCCACAGTTGGAATGCATTCCACATGTGGGAGGGGGCTTGCCCCCGATAGCAGTCTGACCAACGACAAAAAATTCAAGCTTTGCGGAGCATCCCTGATGACCACTCAAAAAGTTTCCTTCTACAACCTGGCCTGGCGCTGGCACTTCTACGCCGGCCTCTTCGTCGCCCCTTTCATGGTGCTGCTGGCCCTGACCGGCATCATCTACCTGTTCAAACCCCAGCTCGATCCGCTGATGTACAGCGACCTGCTCAAGGTGCAAAGCGCCGAGCACGCCTTGAGCGCCGACGAACAGTTGCAACGCGCCCAGGCGGCCTTTCCCCAGGGCAAGATCAGCAAGTACCTGCCACCCGCCGACGCCACCAGCAGCGCGCAGTTCGTGATGCACGACGGCGGGCGCGAAGTGACAGTGTTCGTCGACCCCTATCGTGGCACCGTACTCGGTGAGCAGGATGCGAAAAACAACCTGCAAGCCATCGCCCGCGCCCTGCACGGCGAGCTGATGATCGGCACCGTCGGCGATCGACTGGTGGAGCTCGCCGCCGGTTGGGGCGTGATGCTGGTGGTGTCCGGCCTGTACCTGTGGTGGCCGCGCGGCAAAACGTCGGCCGGGGTGTTATGGCCGCGTTTCACGAGCCGTGGCCGCGTGTTCTGGCGTGACCTGCATGCCGTCGCCGGCTTCTGGGGCGCGGCGTTTCTGCTGGTGATGCTGCTCAGCGGCATGACCTGGACCGGCTTCTGGGGCAAGCAATACGCAGACCTCTGGAACACCTTCCCGGCGGCGATGTGGAACAACGTGCCGCAGTCCGATCAGCAGGCGCGGGTGCTCAATACCGCAACGCAACAGACCGTGCCCTGGGCCATGGAAAACACGCCGATGCCGATGTCCGGCGACCATGCCGAACACATGAACCACGGCGCCATGCACGCTGCTCCCGCCGCGCCCACGGTGCGCCTGCAACAGGTGGTGGACCTGGCCACGGCACGCAAGGTCGAGCCCGGCTACAGCATCACTTTTCCCACCACCGCCGAAGGCGTGTTCACCGTCGCGGTGTTCGCCGACGACCCGCGCAACGACGCCACCCTGCATGTGGACCAGTACACCGGCAAAGTCCTCGCCGATGTGCGCTGGGCGCACTACAACACCGTGGCGCGGGCCACCGAGACCGGCGTGATGCTGCACGAGGGCAAGATGTTCGGCTGGGTGAACCAGCTGATCGTGCTGCTGATCTGCCTGATGATCCTGCTCAGCGCGGTGAGTGGCGTGGTGATCTGGTGGAAGCGTCGGCCCCAGGGCGGCCTGGGAGTTCCGCCGTTGCGTCATGACCTGCCGAAGTGGAAAACCGCGATGGTGATCATGCTCGGGCTGGCGCTCCTGTTCCCGCTGGTGGGCGCCTCGTTGATCGCGGTCTGGGCGCTGGATCGCCTGGTGTTTTCACGGTTGTTCAGCCAACGTGAATCCACCTCAGGTTCGCTATGAAGTAGGCGAGATGCCCTACATAGAGGCGTTAGGTAGTCTTACGCGGGCTTTCGCCAAAGACGCAGGAAGTGTTAACTTATAACACTTACTGCATACCTCAGCTCGCCGCGCCCAGCGGCGAGCACCGCCTCGAAGAAGCGATTTTCCGCCCAATGAACAAGTACCTAGTGTCCGGCCTGTGCCTGCTCGCCCTGCATGACAGCGCCCAGGCCCTGACCCTGCCCGCCAGCCCGGTGACCGCAGCGGCCGTGGATGACCAACACGTCGACCTGAACACACCGACCACCGCAGGCTCGCGCCTGAATCTCAGCGCGCTGCAAACCCCGGGCAGTGTCGAAAGCCAGACCGGCACGCAGATCCGCGCACGTGGCGACGCCAGCGTGCAGGACGCCATTTCCCGTGCCACCGGCATCAGCCGCACCGGCACACCGGGCGATGGCGGCACCTCGCTGGCGGCCCGTGGCTTTACCGGCCAGGGCTCGGTGATGCAACTGTACGACGGCACCCGCATGTACATGGGCATGGGCACCTCGACCTTCCCGGTGGACACCTGGGCGGTGGAACGCGTAGACGTTTTGCGCGGCCCGGCCTCGGTGCTGTACGGCGAAGGCGCCACCGGTGCGGTGATCAATACCGTGCCGAAAAAACCCTTCGAAGGCGAGATCGAAAACCACCTCCGCCTCGGCTACGGCGCCTACGATCGCCAGCAACAAGCCCTGGACAGCGGCGGCTCGCTGACCGACACCCTGAGCTATCGCCTGAACCTCAACCGCCTGCGCAGCCACGGCTTTATCGACCATGGCGACTCCAGCAGCGACTTCGTCAGCGGCGCCCTGCGCTGGCAGGCGGCGGACAACCTGAGCTTCACCCTGGCCAGCGACTACGGCGACCAGCGCCCGCAGAACTACTTCGGCACGCCGCTGATCAATGGCCAGTTGCACAAGGGCCTGCGCGACAAGAACTACAACGTCAGCAACGACACCCAGCACTACAACGACCAGTGGACGCGCCTGACCAGCGAGTGGCAGATCACTGACAACGTCAGCGCCACCAATGAACTGTTCTACCTGAAGAACCAGCGCCGCTGGCAGAACGCCGAGAACTACAACGTCACCAACGGGCAACTGACCCGCAGCGGCAACTTCGGCATCAAGCACAACCAGGAACAGGTCGGCGATCGCCAGACCTTCACCTTCAAGCACAGCCTGTTCGGCCTCGACAGCCAGACCGTGACGGGCGTGGAATACAACCGCATCCGTTTCCGCCTGGCCAGCAACTCACCGTTCAACGACGTACTGCCCGGCGGCCAGCCGGTGGATATCAACGATCCGGCGCCCGCTCGGTTCGACAGCCAGAACCCGTTCAAACCGCTGTTCGCCACCACCACCAAAACGGTCGCCGGTTTCGCCGAAAACCGCCTGCAACTCACCGACCAACTGGCGCTGGTCACCGGCATCCGCCGCGACTATGCCCACGTCGAGCGCGATGATTTGCGTGACGCCAGCCAAAGCGACAAGACCCTCACCGGTAATAACTGGAAGGCCGGCCTGGTCTACGCAATCACCCCCGACACCTCGGTCTACGGCCAGTACGCCACCAGCACCGACGGGGTCGGCGGCCTGATTTCCCTGAGCCCTGGCCAGCAGCAGTTCGACCTCTCCACCGCCAGGCAAACCGAGATCGGCCTCAAGCAGGCCTTCTGGGATCAACGCGGCGAATGGACAGTGGCGGCCTACCATATCGTCAAGAAGAAACTGCTCACCGACGTCCCCGGCAACCCGGACCTCAAGCAGCAAGTCGGCCAGCAATCCTCCAGCGGCCTGGAAGCCAGCCTCGACCTGCAACTGCCGCACGCCTGGGCGCTGCAAGCCAACGCAGCCGTCGTGCGGGCGCAGTACGACGACTTCAAACAGGCTGTCGACGGCGTACAAGTGTCCCGCGACGGCAATCGCCCGGTGGACGTGCCACGCCGCACCGCCAACCTGTGGCTGAGCAAGGCCCTGAGCGACGACATCCGCGCCGGTGCCGGGGTGCGCTATGTCGATGCACGGTATGCCGACATGGCCAACCAGAACGAGCTGCCGAGCTACACCGTGGTCGATGCCACGCTGTCGTGGAAGGCGATGCGCAACACCACCCTGGGCCTGCAACTGAACAACCTGTTCGACCGCACCTACGCGGTCAGCCAGTACAACGACGGCCAGCAATGGATCCTCGGTGAACCGCGCTCGTTCTTCGTCACGGCGGACTACACCTTCTAACTGACCCAAACACCGTTGGATCCCTGCAGGCCTTGAGAGACTTGATGACTTCACTCACCCTCACCCGCATCAACTGGGCCCCGGCGAACCACAGCCAACACCCGTTCCAACTGCGTGACGCAGGCCTTCACGTCGCTGCGGGGGAGTTCGTCGGGCTGATCGGCCCCAATGGCAGCGGCAAGACCAGCCTGTTGCGCTGCGCCTATCGGTTCACCCAGCCGGAGCGCGGCGACGTATTGCTCGCCCACCGGAACCTGTGGAAGCAAGGCGCCAAGTGGTGTGCGCAACGTATCGCCGTGGTGTTGCAGGAGTTCCCGGATGCCTTTGGCCTGCGAGTCGATGAAGTGGTCGCCATGGGCCGCACGCCCCACAAGGGCCTGTTCGACAGCGACACCCTGGAGGATCGGCAGCTGGTGCAACAGGCGCTGGTATCGGTGGGCATGCAGGGCTTTGAAGCGCATGCCTTCGCCACCCTCTCGGGCGGTGAAAAACAGCGCGTCATCCTCGCCCGCGCCCTGGCCCAGCAACCGCAATTACTGATCCTCGACGAACCGACCAACCACCTCGATCCACGCTACCAGTTTGAGCTGTTGAGGCTGGTCAAGCGCCTGGGTATCGGCACCCTGGCCAGCATCCACGACCTCAACCTGGCCGCCGCTTTTTGTGATCGGCTCTACGTGATCGACCACGGGCGCATCGTCGCCAGCGGCACGCCTCACCAGGTGCTGACCACTGAACTGCTGCGCGATGTGTTCGGCGTCGAGGCGCTGATCGACACTCATCCCCTGGCCGACCATCCCCGCATCACCTGGATAACCCAACCATGATCCTGCGCGCCTTCGCCCTTGTGGCCCTGCTGTTCGGTGCTTCACCAGCCTTCGCTGAAGCCACCCATTACCCGGTCACCGTCAAAAGCTGCAACCGCGACGTGACCTTCCGGGAGGCGCCGAAGCATGCGGTGAGCCATGACATCAACATGACCCAGATGATGCTCGCCCTGGGCCTCAAACCGCGGATGGCCGGCTATAGCGGCATCACCGGCTGGAAGTCGGTCACCCCGGATATGGCCCGGACTCTCGATGGCCTGCCGGAACTGGCGAGCAAGTACCCGTCAGTGGAAACCCTGCTCAATGCCAATGTGGATTTCTTCTTTGCCGGCTGGGACTACGGCATGCGCGTGGGCGGCGACCTGACGCCGAACACCCTGCAGCCGCTGGGGATCAACGTGTACGAGCTGACCGAGTCGTGTGCCTTCGTGATGAAGCGCCCGGCCGCGACCCTGGACGACACCTATAACGACCTGCGCAACCTGGGCAGGATCTTCGACGTGCAGGACCGCGCCAATGCCTTGATCGCGCAGATGCAGGCACAGGTCGCCGAGGTGCAGACAGACCTGCCCGCCGATAAGCCGCGCGTGTTCCTCTACGACAGCGGTGAAGACCGCGCCATGACCTCCGGCCGCCTCGGTATGCCCCAGGCGCTGATTGATGCGGCCGGCGGGCGCAACATCCTCGATGACGTCGACGCCAGTTGGACCCGCATCAACTGGGAGACCGTGGTCGAGCGCAATCCACAGGTGATCGTGATCGTCGACTACAGCGAAGTCACCGCCGATCAAAAACAGCAGTTCCTGCTCAACAACCCGGCGCTGCAAGGGGTGGACGCGATCAGGAACCAGCGCTTTATCGTGATCCCGTATGTACAAGCCACGCCGGGCATCGATAACGTGCTGGCGGTGGAAACCCTGGCCAAGGGGTTCCACGGCGAATGATCACCCGTCGTTACCCCCTGCTGCTTGCCGCCCTGGGCGCATTGCTGCTGGTGTCCTGCGTGATATCCCTGGGCTTCGGCCCGGCGCGGGTACCGGCGGACGTGGTGTGGCGCATCCTGCTGTACAAGGTCTTCGGCATCGGCGAAGTGAGTTGGGCGGCCGGGCAGGCACCTATCGTCTGGCTGATCCGCGTGCCGCGCATGCTGCTGGGGGCGTTGGTGGGGGCCGGGCTGGCGTTGATCGGTGCGGTGTTGCAGGCGGTCACGCGTAATCCGCTGGCCGATCCGCACCTGCTGGGTGTCACTTCCGGCGCGACCCTGGGCGCGGTGATCGTGGTGCTGCATGTAGGCGAGATCATCGGCCTGCTGACCTTGCCCATCGCCGCCTTTATCGGCGCCCTGTCGAGCATGATCGTGGTGCTCGCGGTAGCCAGTCGCAATGGCCGGCTGGAGAGTGATCGCCTGTTGCTGTGCGGTGTGGCAGTGTCGTTCGTGATGATGGCGGCGGCCAATCTGCTGCTGTTCATGGGCGACCATCGCGCCGCCTCGGCGGTGATGTTCTGGATGCTCGGCGGCCTCGGCCTGGCACGCTGGGAACTGCTGGCGATTCCGGGCGCCAGCGTAGTGCTCGGGCTGCTGGTGCTGGTGGGCATGGCCCGCCCGTTGAACGCGCTGATGGCCGGCGAACAGACCGCCGTGACCCTTGGCCTGAACGCCCGCAATGTACGGCTGAAGGTGTTCCTGGTCGCCTCGTTGATGACCGGCGTGCTGGTGTCCATCAGCGGCTCCATCGGCTTTGTCGGGCTGATGGTGCCGCACATCGCCCGGCGCCTGGTGGGCGCCGAGCATCGTCGCTTGCTGCCGGTGTGTGCATTGCTGGGCAGCCTGTTCCTGGTCTGGGTCGATGTGGCGGCGCGCACCTTGATCGCCCCCGAAGACCTGCCGATCGGCGTGGCCACGGCGGCGATCGGCGGCCTGTTCTTCATCGGCCTGATGCGCAAGCGCTGACGTTTACAGCTCGTCGCGGTCGCGCAGGCTCAGCGGTTCGTCGACCTCGGGCACGGCGACTTCCAGGCCATTGGAGCGCTCCACTTGCTGCTCGGACAGTAGCCCCTCGTTCATCCAGAAGTCGTCCTTGTCCAGCACAAACAGCTTGCCGGTCCTGGCCACGCCCTTCAGGAACACGGTGGGATACACGTCGGGACCGCCCACCAGGACCCGGCTTTCCTGCGCCGAATAACTGGGCAGGTACTTCAACAACGCCCCGGCCTGGCTCGACAGATACAGACCCGGCGACGGCCGCGACAGCCCGCGCAACACCCTGATGAAATAGCTCAGGAAGGTCGGCGCCACGAAATGACGCGTCAGGGCGATATCTTTCGGCGCCCGGCTGTCGGTGGCCGGCATGCTGTTGTAGAGCAGATGGACACCCGCAACCGCATATGGCTGCGGAAAGTCCGGCAGGGGCGCTGGCGGCACCGCCGGTTGTACAGGGCCCAGCGGCCCGCTGTAGAACAGGCGCAGAATCAGCGACTGGTCGGCCCCGGCCGCTACCGGCAAGGTGGCCAGGAACGACGTGCCCGCCGCGTTGGCAAGTATCGCCGAGAGGTACTGTTTGCCCTGATACGGCGAAAGCTGGCGCCGGAGATAGCGCGCGGCATCATCCCCATCGGAAAAAACCGGACCGCAGGCCGCACGCCAAGGCGGCACAAACACCTCATCGACACCGGGCTTCCAGAACGTATCGACACGATTGCGCGTGGTCCAGACCTCGCCTCGGACCAGCGTATCCAGGACCCCTTTGTCGAGCAGGCGATGGACGTAACTGAGCAGGGTCATCCGGCCCGCGCGCAACTGCTGCCGTGTTTCAAGCAGCGTGCCCCACGAATCCAGCTGCGCATCCGTGCCCAGGTATTGATACCTGAGCAGGGCACCATCCGCGCATGACAGGTAAAACGTGAGTTGCTTGCCCCTGATTCCGTGAATCGAGAAGCGGATGCCGATGTCCATGTCCGTGGGCGAAAAAAATGCCTGGTGCAGCGAATCGGTGGCCGGCGTGACGCTGTCGCTGCTGGCACACAGGTAGAAGCCTTCCAGCCCATAGCCCTGGGGGAAAAGACCGTCGGGAAAGACTTGCGCAAAGTCACGATAACTCTGGCGCACCAGCGGCATGCTGACCATGTAGTGCCCGTTTTTCTGCGATTTGAACACGTAGCCGAACTGCAGGTGTTCGCCATGCCGACGATGCTGATGGGCATACCGCACCGCGTCCTGCTCCTGGGTGAACAGCGGGCTGAACGCCGGGTCTGCCAGTGCGTTCCGGATCGCCAATGGCGCGGGGCGGTCGCTATTGACGATGAAGGCGCCAAGGATCCGGCGTGGCGTGCCCCACGTCGGGCTGCCCTCCACCACCCGCAAGACACCCGCATTGGCCAAGCGCGTGACAAATTCGCCAGGCGCCAGCGCGGCGTTGCGAATCTGACGTTCGAGCAGGTTTTCCAGGCGATCGCGTCGTGTCTCGTCGAGGGGCAAAAGCTGTTTTCTCAGCGCTTCCTCCAGCGCGGAGTGGCTGCGTGTGTAGCTCACCACACAGCCATCGGAACCCAGCAGGTACTCGCGGTTCAGGCGTGCGTCCTGGCCTGCGAGGGCCGAAGAAATCACGCGGGTGGACAGCATGTTGCGATAGAGGCCGGCCTGCGCCAGTTCGAGTACGAAGGGCAACTCCCGGGCCGGGCTGGAGCGGTAACGTGCAACCACCGTATGGGCCGCCGGGAAGCCACCGGTACTGACCACCTCATCCGGGAAAATCCACTTGGGGTCGAAGTCTTCCTGGGGCACCTTGAGCGGTTCGGTGGCGACAAACAGGCCATCGGGACGCTGCAGAATCAACCCGCCCAGCAGACCATTGCCCTGCAGCAGCGAACGGACGTGCCGGGCCGCATCGTCCTGGGAATGAAAGGCCGGGCCCAGGCGACGGCGGATGAAGTTGGCGTAGGGGCGCCAGGCCACGCCACCCTGGCCTACCGCTCCCCGGCGGTCCCAGCACTGGCTGGTGTAGAGCACCCGCAGGTCCGCAGGCTGGGCGACCTGTGACACATAGCGCTGGACGTCCAGCGTCCCGTTGTGCAGGTTCATCCCGGCGATGATCACGCCCGTGCCGTCGGTGGCCTCCTTGAGCAGGGAGGATGCCGGAGGTTGGTAGCGCAACAAGGCGCCATCGTGTGTCGACACATACACCGGCAGTATCGCAGTGGCTGCCGGGCGCGGCAGATGCCGGGCATCCTGTTCGGCGCGCAGCAGCACCTCGGGGGTGATGAAGAACCGTGCCAGCCAGGCCTCGGGGGTGGGCAATCCCGCCGGCACCCATTGCTGCGAAAACAGCAGGCCGGCCAGCTCGAACCCCTTGGCGAATTCGCCACCGGCCAGATAACCGACGCCCCTGGAGGAGTCACTCAACCAACGCCCGCCGGAGGTGATCGCCAGCAGTTCACTGACCACAAACTCATCGCGCTGCGGATGCTTGAGGATGTACGCCGTGCAGCGTTGCGCATCCAGGTTCCTGCCGTACCAGCGCACATGGGCATTGAGTGCCGCGGCATCGAGACTGTCGAAGATCGCGCCGAACGCCGGTGCCTGCAGATCGACTTCGGCGTAGTCGAAGTTGGGCGTCCAGTCGTTGTAGACCCGGCCGCGCGGCCCCCACAACGCGCTGCGCACCAGCACGCTCAAGGTGCCGGCATCGGCCAGCCGGGCGACGATGTCCACCGGCTTGAGCCGGCCGCTCTCCAACCGCTCGAAATAGCCATGCTGGCCTGCTTCGCGCCGGGTATTGCTCAGTACCAGCAGCTCATTGGCCGAGCCACTGGGGCGATAGCTGATCAGGTTATTCGGCGAACCGCTCAGATAGGCCGGCAGCCGCGACTCGATCACCGAACGGATCTCCACATCGGAGAACAGCGTGGCGTTGACTTCCAGATCGGCCAGCGTCCAGCCAAGACGCCGCTGGCGTTCCAGGTCAGCCACGGATAACGCGGTATGCGAACTGTAGCGCGCATACAGCTGATGGCCCGCAGGCGGCACCAGATAAGCACTGCCGTTGGCAGGGCGCAGCAGGTCGGAGGCGAAGCCGTCGCCGGAAATGGCCACCGGCTCAGTGAATACAAATCGCCCATCGTCCCGCTTGAGGACATACCCGGCATAGGCATTGCTGCGGCGAACGCCGATGCGTTCATGGGCATGCCGCGCGGCGTCGTCCGCGGTCAGGAACATCCCGCTCAAGGGCAGCGCGCCTGAACCGAGCGGCAAGTGCTCGCTGTCATACAACGGCCCGAGGGTGTTCCACAGGCCGCCTTGCTGGACCACCGACAACGCGCCCGCGCGAATCACTCGGCGCACGAAGTCCCGCGGCGACAACGTGCCGTCGAGCAAGGCCGCTTCATTGCCGTTGTCGGTCACGGTTTGGCCGTCGACGACAAACAGCTCGTTGGCAGACGAGGCACTCGGCACCTGCCAGTGCAGCAAAGCGTTATCAGCGGTGCGCAGATACAGCTTGAGACCAAGCTCAGCGAGCTGGATACCGGTGCTGGCGATCGCTTGCCTCATGGCGTCCACCAGCAACGGCGGCGTAGCAAACCGCTTGTACAGCCACGCCTCCTTGGGCGGAAGGCGCTCCGGCGCCTGGGCCGGCTGGGCGTGGTAGAGGCCCACCAGGCGATAATTCGGCACCAGCCTTGGCTCACCGCGGTCCCCCACGGGAAACAGACTGTCCAGGGTCGTCCCCAACGGCGCCGGCAACGTAGCGATGTAATTCGAGGTGGTACGGTGTTTCAGCACCACGCCCACCGCCGCCTGCCCCAGCAAGTCGACGCTGCTCAGGGCGACCAGCACCGCGCTGTGCCCCATCGACAGCAGCGGGGTAAAAAACGGCAGGTCCTGCACCGAGGTGACAGGGCTGCCCAGGGTCCAGCCGTGCAGCACACGCCCCCGCACCCCACCCCAGACCTTGCTGCCCACCACGACCCGCAGGTCCCCGGCCTGCGCCAGGTTCCACACCGCCCCCTCGAACGCGGTGAGAGGCTGCGCCGGCTCGATCCCCGTCAACTGCCGCAACAGGGATTGTTCGGCCTGGGAACCGCTGCTCGTGTACTTGAGCAATGCGCCGTCAGGACCGGACAGATAATGCACCGGGGTGAAATCACGGTGGGACAGGGCAAACACCTGATCGGCATTCGAGAAGAAGCTGCCGGTCAGCGCAACCTGGTCCGGGTTGAAGCCCGGGTTGTAGCGCTCCACCTCGCCAGGCTCGGCCGGATAGGAACGGTAGAAGCCCTGGCATTCATAAGAGGGCGGAGCAATGAACCGGGCGCGATCATCCGTGCCCAGGAGGGTGAGGAAGTCGAACCGCACGCCGGTGCTGACTTGCGGCTCGGTGGCAAAGAAATGCCCGCCAGGCTTTTTCAGGATGACTCCACCGAACTCACGCTCGCGTCGCGTCCCGATACGCCGGTGAGCCCACAGTGCCGCATCATCCGCAGACACAAACGCCGGGCTCAAGGCCGGCAGGGAAGCCACGGCGGTCGCGGCGCTCGGCAGGGACGGCGCAGCGGCAAACGCTCGCCAGTGCCGGTCAATGGCGCCAGGCGGCCCCCATAGCGCATTGCCCAGGACCACCCGCAGGCGACTGACCCCAGCCAACTTGCGCACGCCTTCGGCAGGCGCATAGGTACCGTCCGCCAGGTCTCTGGCAATCAGGCTGCCGCCCGGCGCCGGCGCGAACAATCGCGTGAATGCGGCCTGGTCCGCCCCTTCCGGCTCCAGCACAAGCAGGCTGTCTGCAGCGCCGGAGAGGTAGCCCGGCACGCGCAGTTGATGAATCCTGTGGGCCTCGACGTCAGTAAAGCCCTGGAAGTAGACACTGGCATCGTCGCGGGTCCACTTCGTCTTGAAGTCGGCATCGAGGTTCTCCCATGACAACGCCATGTGCGAGCCGAACCAGGCGTGCAGTTGATAACCACCGGGCAACGCCAACTGTTTGCTGTAAGCGTCCCACGGATAGAACCCCTGGAACCCATAAGGGTTGGTGCCCGCCTGCAGCAATTGCGTCAGTACAAAGTGCTGGTCGGGGTGCTTCAGAATCAGCGCCACATAGGCGCGGTCACGGCGCTCGCCCACCTGCGCATGGGCAAACTGTGCGGCCTTGTCGGCCGACGAAAACGCCTGGCCGAGGCTGGCCTGCTTGAACGGGAAGCGTGCATAGGGCGTCCAGTTGTTCTCGACCACGCCTTCCACGTCCCACAGCGGGCTGGTCTGTTCGACGCTCAACTCACCGGCTTCGGCCACCTGTTTCACAAACTGGCGCGGGGTCAGGGTTCCCGCCGCGAGGGCCAGGTCAAGGCCGGGCTCATCGGTGGTGAACAATCGCGTTTCCGCCGGTGAGCCGCTGAACCGGTAGCGCAGCAAGGCATTGTCCTTGGTGCGCAGGTACAGCGAGATGCCCAGCACGGAGGGCGCCGTATGCATGTAGCGGCGGGCCTTGGCGATGTAGGCCGCCAGCTCTCGCGGGCTGAAGAACTGCTGGTACAGCCACGGCTCCACCGTCGGAAACTGCGCCGGCACCGGCCGCGACAGATAGAAGAAACCCTGCAGGTGAAAGCCCTCCGGCAAGGGTGGCCCGCCCGCCAGCAAAGGCAGGTGGTTGTCGGCGGGCAACTGCTCGGCACTGCTGAGTACGAAGGGCTGGGTGGCGGCGAATTCATCGCGCAGCTCATGCTTGAGCAGCAGGGCCATCTGGCTGACATTGGGCATCCGCCGCATGCGCGCCTGCACGGCGTTGAGCGCCTGTGTGACCTCGGGATACACCGCCCCGCAGGCGATGGTGGGCTGGCCGCTGTTCAATGGCAGATAGGGCCGCCAGCGCTGATCGATGACACCGGGCACCCCGCCCCAGTCATCGCTGGCGACCAGCAACGACAGGCGGCCTACCGACGCCACTTTTTTTATAAAGCCTTCGAGCGTGCCATCGTGACCATCGGCGGGCACGGCTGTACTGACGTCGTCGATCCAGTCGACAAACTTGCGCTCGGCCTCGGAAAAACCCGGCTGGTACTTGAGCAATACGCCCTGGGGGCCCGACAAGTAGGCGGTGCCGAACGCACGCCCTTCGTAGTGGTTGAAGACCACATCGCGGGTGGAAAAAAAGCTGTTGAAGATACGCACCTGGCGGTCCCGATAACCGGGATTGAGGGCCTTGAGCTGGGCAAACTGGTCAGGGTGAGAATGCACCCCGCCCACCAGTTTGTAGCCCGCGGGATCGAGGAACTCGTTCTGCGCCCCGCGCTCCAGCAACAGCGAAAAGTCGAACGTCGCCGCCTTGCCGGGAATCGGCTCGGTGGCAAACACTTTGCTATCGGCCAGGCGCTGGAGAATGACACTGCCGTACTCGCGGTCGCGCTTGTCGCCAATGCGCTCGTGCACATAGCGTGCAGCATCGTCGGCACTGATAAACCCAGGGCTGAGGGTATATCGAAGGCCCCTCGCTGCCGCGCGCTCCTCTCTGGATAAATGCTCTTGCATGACACTCCCTTGATCATGTTCGTCGTCGGTGCCCATGGGCACCGGGCTCGCACAACGCTTGCCATGCAGAAGCGTCCTCGCTTGAACCGCCAGCAGGGCGCTGCATAGTTATCGAGGCCCCCGGCACTCTTTAGGCGCATCCCCTGCACCGCCAACGCCCGCACGCTCCGCATTGGTGCGCCAACGCCAGGCACCGGGCTCCAGCCCCCGCAAAACCGGGCGTTGCGCCATCGGGCACAGCCCTTGCTAGTACCCCTTCAGCGTTCACATCGGCCTATCAAAAAAAACTAAACGTTTACGGAGACCGCACCATGAAGCGTCGCAGCTTGATCAAGGCTTTCACCCTGTCCGCCTCCATTGTCGCCATGGGCCTGACCTGGACCGTGCAGGCCGCCGAGACCATCAAGGTCGGCATCCTGCACTCGCTGTCCGGGACCATGGCCATCTCCGAAACGTCCCTCAAAGACATGGCGCTGATGACCATCGACGAGATCAACGCCAAGGGCGGGGTGAACGGCAAGATGCTTGAGCCGGTGGTGGTGGACCCGGCGTCGAACTGGCCGCTGTTCGCGGAAAAGGGCCGGCAGCTGCTGACCCAGGACAAGGTCGCCGTGGTGTTCGGCTGCTGGACCTCGGTGTCGCGCAAATCGGTATTGCCGGTGTTCGAAGAGCTCAACGGCCTGCTGTTCTACCCGGTGCAATACGAGGGTGAAGAGATGTCGCCGAACGTGTTCTACACCGGTGCGGCGCCGAACCAGCAGGCGATCCCGGCGGTGGAATACCTGATGAGCGAAGAAGGCGGCAGCGCCAAGCGTTTCTTCCTGCTCGGCACCGACTACGTGTACCCGCGCACCACCAACAAGATCCTGCGCTCGTTCCTGCATTCCAAAGGCGTGGCGGACAAGGACATCGAAGAGGTCTACACCCCGTTCGGCCATGCCGATTACCAGACCATCGTCGCCAACATCAAGAAGTTCTCCGCCGGCGGCAAGACGGCGGTGATTTCCACCGTGAACGGCGACTCCAACGTGCCGTTCTACAAGGAGCTGGCCAACCAGGGTTTGAAGGCGACCGACGTACCGGTGGTGGCCTTCTCCGTGGGTGAAGAAGAGCTGCGCGGCATCGACACCAAGCCGCTGGTGGGCAACCTCGCGGCCTGGAACTACTTCCAGTCAGTGGAGAACCCGGTGAACAAGAAGTTTGTCGCCGACTGGAAAGCCTACGCGAAGAAACACAACCTGCCAGGCGCGGACAAAGCGGTGACCAACGACCCGATGGAAGCCACCTACGTGGGCATCCACATGTGGGCGCAGGCAGCCGAGAAAGCCAAGTCCACCGACGTCGACAAAGTGCGCGAAGCCCTGGCCGGCCAGACCTTTGCCGCGCCATCGGGCTTTACCTTGACCATGGACAAGACCAACCACCACCTGCACAAGCCGGTGATGATCGGCGAGATCCAGTCCGACGGGCAGTTCTCGGTGGTGTGGCAGACCCAGGAGCCGATCCGGGCACAGCCGTGGAGCCCGTACATTCCTGGCAATGACAAGAAGCCGGACTATGCGGTGAAGAGCAACTAAGTCTCACGACAGATCAAAAATGTGGGAGGGGCGGTGCGACGATTCGACTTGCCCCCGATAGCTGAGTGTCAGGCACTGCATGTGCTGACTGATGCACCGCAATCGGGGGCAAGCCCCCTCCCACAATTGACCGCGTACGATCAGGACAATTTGTATGCCCACTGCCCTGCACCGTTTCATCCTCACGGCCCTGCTATTGCTGCCTTTGGCGGCCCATGCCGGCGACGCCGAAGACTTCCTGGCCGCCAACCCGACGCAACAAGCCAAGCTCCTCCAGGACTGGGCCGCCCAGCCCGATCCGGCGCGCATCGAGTTGGTGGACGCCCTGCAACAGGGCCAGCTCACGCTCAACGGCGAGACCAGGACCGTACGCCTGAACAACCGCCTGCGCGGCTTGATCGACAACGTGCAGGCCAGCCAGCAACTGCTCGCCGCCGACCCCAAGGTGCGCCTGGCCGCGGCACGCACCCTGCAAAAAAGCGCGCAACCGGCGCAACTCAAATTCCTCGACCAGCAGGTCGCCGCCGAGACCAACGAGGATGTGCACTCCGCCCTCAGCCTGGCCCTGGCCAACCTGCAACTGGTCGACACCGACCCGGCCGTGCGCCTCGCCGCCGTGCGTCTGCTCGGCAGTACCGGCGACCCGCTGGCCCGCACGCGCCTCGAAGCGCTGCTGGAGCCCGGGGTGGAAACCGACGCCGCCGTGCACACCGCCGCCGAGACCAGCCTGGCCCAGGTCAAACGCAAACTGATGCTGGGTGAGATCCTCGGCCAGGCCTTCAGCGGCATGTCCCTGGGCTCGATCCTGTTGCTGGCGGCCCTGGGCCTGGCGATCACCTTCGGCCTGCTCGGCGTGATCAACATGGCCCACGGCGAGATGCTGATGCTCGGTGCCTACTCCACCTACGTGGTGCAGCTGCTGATGCAGCGCTATGTGCCCCAGGCCATCGAGTTCTACCCGTTGATCGCACTGCCGGTGGCGTTCTTCGTCACCGCCGCCATCGGCATGGCCCTGGAGCGTACGGTGATTCGTCACCTGTATGGACGCCCGCTGGAAACCCTGCTCGCCACCTGGGGCATCAGCCTGATGCTGATCCAACTGGTGCGCCTGGTGTTCGGTGCGCAGAACGTCGAGGTCTCCAACCCTGCGTGGCTGTCCGGCGGGATCCAGGTGCTGCCCAACCTGGTGCTGCCCTACAACCGCATCGTGATCATCGCCTTCGCGCTGTTTGTGGTCGTGCTCACCTGGCTGCTGCTGAACAAGACGCGCCTGGGCCTCAACGTGCGCGCCGTCACCCAGAACCGCAACATGGCCGCCTGCTGCGGCGTGCCCACCGGGCGGGTGGACATGCTCGCGTTTGGCCTGGGCTCCGGTATCGCGGGCTTGGGCGGCGTGGCGCTGAGCCAGATCGGCAACGTCGGCCCTGACCTGGGCCAGAGCTATATCATCGACTCGTTCCTGGTGGTGGTACTCGGCGGCGTCGGCCAGTTGGCCGGCAGCGTGATGGCAGGGTTCGGCCTGGGTATCGCCAACAAGATCCTGGAACCGCAGATCGGTGCCGTGCTCGGCAAGATCCTGATCCTCGCGCTGATCATTCTGTTTATCCAGAAACGCCCGCAGGGACTCTTCGCACTGAAAGGACGGGTGATCGACTGATGAACCAGCCATTGATGCTTACGGCCACGCAAAAGGCCGGCCCCCAGGTGACGATTGCAGTCGGCGCGGTGGTGCTGTTGCTGCTGCTGGCCCTGCCGTTGTGTTCGCTGCTGTCGCCGGAAAACCCGCTGCATGTATCGGCCTACACCCTGACACTGGTGGGCAAGATCCTTTGCTACGCCATTGTCGCCCTGGCCCTGGACCTGGTGTGGGGCTACGCGGGGATGTTGTCCCTGGGCCACGGCCTGTTCTTTGCCCTCGGCGGTTATGCCATGGGCATGTACCTGATGCGCCAGGCCGCAGGCAGTGAGCTGCCGGCGTTCATGACGTTTTTGTCGTGGACCGAATTGCCCTGGTATTGGGTCGGCACCGAGCACTTCCTCTGGGCCCTGTGCCTGGTGGTGCTGGCGCCGGGCGTGCTGGCGCTGGTGTTCGGTTTCTTCGCGTTCCGCTCGCGGATCAAGGGCGTGTATTTCTCGATCATGACCCAGGCGCTGACCTTTGCCGGGATGCTGTTGTTCTTTCGCAACGAGACCGGGTTCGGCGGCAATAACGGCTTCACCAACTTCCGCAGCATCCTCGGTTTCGGCATCACCGAACCGGGCACGCGGGCCGTGCTGTTCGTGGCCACGGTGGTGCTGCTGGTGGCGAGCCTGTACATCGGCTGGCGCCTGGCCCGGAGCAAGTTCGGCCGGGTGCTGACCGCCCTGCGCGATGCCGAGAACCGCCTGATGTTCTGCGGCTACGACCCGCGCGGCTTCAAGCTGTTCGTGTGGGTGCTGAGCGCGGTGCTGTGCGGCCTGGCAGGCGCGTTGTACGTGCCGCAGGTGGGCATCATCAACCCGAGTGAAATGTCGCCGACCAACTCCATCGAAGCCGCCGTGTGGGTGGCCCTGGGCGGGCGTGGCACGCTGATCGGGCCGTTGCTCGGCGCCGGCGTGGTCAACGGCATGAAGAGCTGGTTCACCGTGGCCTTCCCGGAGTACTGGCTGTTCTTCCTCGGGGCGCTGTTCATCATCGTCACCCTGTACCTGCCCAAGGGCGTTATCGGGCTGTTGAAGAAATGAGGAACGTCATGCTCGAACCTATTTTCGATGCGGGCAGCGGCCGCGATGCCATCGGCATCGGCCAGGCCGCAGGCACCGGCCTGAACACCCGCCACGGCACCATCCTGACCCTGGAAGATATCAGCGTCAGCTTCGATGGGTTCAAGGCGCTCAACGACTTGAACCTGTACATCGGCGTCGGTGAATTGCGCTGCATCATCGGCCCCAACGGCGCGGGCAAGACCACCCTGATGGACGTGATCACCGGCAAGACCCGGCCCAGCCACGGCAAGGCCTGGTTTGGCGAAACCCTCGACTTGACCAGCATGAGCGAAGTGCAGATCGCCCAGGCCGGCATCGGCCGCAAGTTCCAGAAGCCCACGGTGTTCGAAGCCCTGAGCGTGTTCGAAAACCTGGAGCTGGCGCAGAAGACCGACAAGTCAGTGTGGGCCAGCCTGCGTGCGCGCCTGAGCGGCGAGCAAAAGGATGGAATCGATGAAGTGCTCGATACCATCCGCCTCACCGCCTCAATGCATCGGCCCGCCGGCTTGCTCTCCCACGGCCAGAAGCAGTTCCTGGAAATCGGCATGCTGCTGATGCAAGACCCGCAACTGTTGCTGCTGGACGAACCGGTGGCGGGCATGACCGACGCCGAGACCGAATTCACCGCCGAACTGTTCAAGCGCCTGGCGGGCAAGCATTCGTTGATGGTGGTGGAACACGACATGGGCTTTGTCGGCTCGATTGCCGACCACGTCACCGTGTTGCACCAGGGCAGCGTGCTGGCCGAAGGGTCGCTGGAACAGGTGCAGGAAAATGAGCGGGTGATCGAGGTCTACCTCGGTCGCTAAGGAGAACTGAACATGCTGCAAGTCGACAAGCTGCACCAGTACTACGGCGGTAGCCACATCCTGCGCGGGCTGTCCTTCGACGTGAAGATCGGCGAAGTCACCTGCCTGCTCGGCCGTAACGGCGTGGGCAAGACCACCCTGCTCAAATGCCTGATGGGGTTGCTGCCGGCCAAGGAAGGCGCGGTGAACTGGGAGGGCAAGGCCATCACCGGCTTCAAGCCGCACCAGCGCGTGCACGCCGGCATCGCCTACGTGCCCCAGGGCCGGGAGATTTTCGGGCGGCTGACGGTGGAAGAAAACCTGTTGATGGGGCTGTCGCGTTTTCCCGGTTCCGAAGCCAAGGAAGTGCCGGCGTTTATCTACGAACTGTTCCCGGTTTTGCTGCAAATGAAGCACCGACGTGGCGGCGATTTGTCCGGCGGCCAGCAGCAACAGTTGGCCATCGGCCGCGCCCTGGCCAGCCGCCCGCGCCTGTTGATCCTCGATGAGCCCACCGAAGGCATCCAGCCCTCGGTGATCAAGGAGATCGGCGCCGTGATCAAGAAGCTCGCGGCGCGCGGCGATATGGCGATCCTGCTGGTGGAGCAGTTCTACGACTTTGCCGCCGAACTGGCCGACCAGTACCTGGTGATGTCGCGCGGTGAAATCGTGCAGCAGGGCCGTGGTGAAAATATGGAGACTGAGGGTGTGCGCGGTTTGGTTACCATCTAACCTGTAGCGTCCTGACGATAAGCACAAGAAACCATGAACCTGCCCGTTTCCCCTGCCCTGTTCACCCCCAGCTGGCACGCCGAGCTGGACCTCGGCTACGCGCGTTTCGGCGACACCACGCGCCCGGTGATGCGCCGTCACCTTGGCCCGCTGCGGGTGCAAAAGCACCTGTACGCCGAAGGCCCCGAGGTGTGCCAGCACATCATCGTGCACCCGCCTGGCGGGATTGCCGGCGGCGACCGCCTGGACATCCGCGCCCATGTCGCCGAGGGTGCCTGGGCGCAATTGACCAGCCCCGGCGCGGCGAAGTGGTATCGCGCCAGCGGCCCGGCGTATCAGCAACTTGATCTCACCGTGGAAGCCGGCGCGACCCTGGAATGGCTGCCCCAGGAAACCATCGTGTTCAGCGCCGCCCAGGCCGAACTCAGCACCCGCATCGACCTGCACGGCGATGCCCGGCTGTTCTACTGGGACGTGATCGCCCTGGGGCGCCCGGCCAGTGGCGAGCGCTTCGACCAGGGCCACTTTCAATCGCACCTGGATATCCGCCGCGACGGCCAGTTGCTCTGGCACGAGCGCCAGCGCATTGTGGGCGCCGATGGCCTGCTCGACTCGCCCATCGGCCTGGATGGCCAACCGGTGTTCGCCACGCTGCTGGTGACCGGCGATATCGAGCCCGAATTACTCGAACACTGCCGCGCCCTGCCCCACGCCGTGCGCGGCGACCTGACCCAACTGCCCGGCTTGCTGGTCGCCCGCTGCCTGGCCAGCGAAGCGCTGCTGGCGCGGGGGTGGTTGATTGATTTATGGAAATTGTTACGCCCCGCCATGTTTGGGCGAGAGGCGGTCGCACCACGAATCTGGAGCACATGAAGATCAACAGGTGGGAGGGGGCCGGCTCCCGATAGCGGTGGGTCAGTGGCAGCTGTATTGCCTGATACCGCCCTATCGGGGGCAAGCCCCCTCCCACACTTAATCTCCACTGTATTTACGAATGTATTTCACGACGGACTGAACCATGGACCTGACCCCACGGGAAAAAGACAAACTGCTGATCTTCACCGCCGGCTTAGTCGCCGAACGGCGCCTGGCGCGCGGTGTGAAGCTCAACTACCCGGAAACCATCGCCTATATCTCCGCCGCCTTGATGGAAGGCGCCCGCGATGGCCGCACCGTGGCCGACCTGATGCACTACGGCACCACCCTGCTCAGCCGTGAACAGGTGATGGAAGGCATCCCGGAAATGATCCCGGATATCCAGGTGGAAGCCACCTTCCCCGACGGCACCAAGCTGGTGACCGTCCACCAACCCATCGCGTGAGGCACGGCCATGATTCGTGATGCAACCGAGCAAGACCTGCCGGCGATCCGCGACATCTACAACGACGCGGTACTCAACACCACGGCAATCTGGAACGAACAACCGGTGGACCTCGGCAACCGCCAGGCCTGGTTCAGTGCACGCCAGGCCCAGGGCTATCCGATCCTGGTCGCAGTGGAGAACGATGAAGTCACCGGCTACGCCTCATTCGGCGACTGGCGCCCGTTCGAAGGCTTTCGCTACAGCGTCGAACACTCGGTGTACGTACGCAACGACCAGCGCGGCAAGGGCCTCGGCCCACGCCTGATGCAAACCCTGATCGAGCGCACCCGCAGTGGCGGCAAACACGTAATGGTGGCGGCCATCGAAAGCGGCAACCTGGCCTCGATCCGCCTGCATGAACGCCTGGGTTTCGTCACCACCGGGCAAATGCCCCAAGTGGGCATCAAGTTCGGCCGCTGGCTGGACCTGACCTTTATGCAACTGACATTGAATCCGGGCGCGCAACCGCCCAAGGAGTGAGTTCGATGAACGCCGCGCAACTGCGTCGAGTCAATGCTGAAAGTTTTGCCCACTACCGTCGGGGCCTGATCGAGCTGTTGCTGGATGCGGTCAAGCACGGTGCGTCGGTGGGTTTCATGGCCGACTTCGATGAGGCCCAGGCCCGTGCCTATCTGGACGGGGTACAGGCGAGCATTGAAGACGCCAGCCTGTTGCTGTGGGTGGTGGTGCGCGATGAGCAGGTGATCGCCAGCGTACAGTTGGCGCTGTGCCAGAAAGCCAACGGCCTGAACCGCGCCGAAGTGCAAAAGCTGCTGGTGCACAGCAACGCGCGGCGCCACGGCCTGGGCCAACAATTGATGAACACCCTGGAACTCGCCGCGCGTCAGCACAAGCGCGGCCTGCTGTACCTGGACACCGAAGCCGGCTCGCCTGCCGAAGCCTTCTACCAGTCGCTGCGCTACACCAAGATCGGTGAACTGCCCGACTACTGCCAAAGCCCGGACGGGCGCTACAGCCCGACCGCCATCTACTTCAAGACCCTGGGGCAACCTGCATGATTCCTGGCGAATATCAGATCCAGCCTGGCGAGATCGAACTCAACGTCGGCCGACGCACCGTCACCCTCAGCGTGGCCAACAGCGGCGACCGGCCGATCCAGGTGGGTTCGCACTACCATTTTTTCGAGACCAATGACGCGCTGACATTTGACCGCCCATTGAGCCGCGGCATGCGCCTGAATATTCCGGCGGGCACGGCGGTGCGGTTCGAGCCGGGGCAGAGCCGTGAGGTCGAGCTGGTGGATTTGAGCGGCGGGCGGCGGGTGTTCGGGTTTGCCGGGCGGATCATGGGCGACCTTTAGGGCCTCATCGGGGGCAAGCCCCCTCCCACAGGGGAACGCATTCCAAAGGTGGGAGGGGGCTTGCCCCCGATAGCGATTTCACATTCAACACAAATATTTCAGGGCACACACATGAAAATCAGCCGCCAAGCCTACGCCGACATGTACGGCCCCACCGTCGGTGACAAGGTGCGCCTGGCCGACACCGAGCTGTTCGTCGAAGTCGAGCAGGACTTCACCGTCTACGGCGAAGAAGTGAAATTCGGCGGCGGCAAAGTGATCCGCGACGGCCAGGGCCAGAGCCAATTGCTCGCCCATGAAGTCGTCGACACCCTGATCACCAACGCGCTGATCATCGATCACTGGGGCATCGTCAAGGCCGACGTCGGCTTGAAGAACGGCCGCATCCACGCGATCGGCAAGGCCGGTAACCCGGATATCCAGCCCGGCGTGACCATGGCCATCGGCGCCAGCACCGAAGTGATCGCCGGCGAAGGCATGATCCTCACCGCCGGCGGCATCGACTCCCACGTGCATTTCATCTGCCCGCAGCAGATCGAAGAGGCGCTGACCAGCGGCGTCACCACCATGATCGGCGGCGGCACCGGGCCGGCCACCGGCACCAACGCCACCACCTGCACCTCCGGGCCCTGGCACCTGGCGCGCATGCTGCAGGCCAGCGACTCGTTCCCGATGAACATAGGGTTGACCGGCAAGGGCAACGCCAGCTTGCCCGAGCCGTTGATCGAGCAGGTCAAGGCCGGCGCCATCGGCTTGAAGCTGCACGAAGACTGGGGCACCACGCCCGCCAGCATCGACAACTGCCTGAGCGTCGCCGACCAGTACGACGTACAGGTGGCGATCCACAGCGACACCCTCAACGAATCCGGCTTTGTCGAAACCACCCTGGCCGCGCTCAAGGGCCGCACCATCCACACCTACCACACCGAAGGTGCCGGCGGCGGCCACGCGCCGGACATCATCAAGGCCTGCGGCTTTCCCAATGTGCTGCCCAGCTCCACCAACCCGACGCGGCCGTTCACGCGCAACACCATCGACGAGCACCTGGACATGTTGATGGTCTGCCATCACCTGGACCCGAGCATTGCCGAAGACGTGGCCTTCGCCGAAAGCCGCATCCGCCGCGAGACCATCGCCGCCGAAGACATCCTGCACGACCTCGGCGCGTTCTCGATGATCAGCTCCGACAGCCAGGCCATGGGCCGCGTCGGTGAAGTGATCACGCGCACCTGGCAGACCGCCGACAAGATGAAGAAACAGCGCGGCGCCCTGCCCGGTGACGGCCCCGGCAACGACAACTTCCGCGCCAAGCGCTACATCGCCAAGTACACCATCAACCCGGCGATCACCCACGGCATCAGCCATATCGTCGGTTCCATCGAAGTGGGCAAGTGGGCTGACCTGGTGCTGTGGCGCCCGGCGTTCTTCGGCATCAAGCCGACCCTGATCCTCAAGGGCGGCGCGATTGCGTCCAGCCTGATGGGCGATGCCAATGCATCGATCCCCACCCCGCAGCCGGTGCACTATCGCCCGATGTTCGCCAGTTTCGGCAGCTCATTGCATGCCACCAGCCTGACCTTTATCAGCCAGGCAGCCCTGGACGCAGGCTTGCCGCAAGCCCTGGGCCTGAAGAAACAGATTGGGGTGGTGAAAGGGTGTCGCGATGTGCAGAAAACCGACCTGATCCACAACGATTACCTGCCGGACATCGAGGTGGACCCACAGACCTATCAGGTCAAGGCCGACGGGGTGCTGCTGTGGTGTGAGCCGGCGGATGTGTTGCCGATGGCGCAGCGGTATTTCCTGTTCTGACTTGAAACCTGTGGTGAGGGAGCTTGTGCCCTCACCACAAATCCCCTTAGAACTGCTCGCGCGGATTGAACGCGGCTTTTTTTGCCAGCTCCTGCCACAACGCTTTCACGTCGTCATCGCCTGCCGGCGGCATCACCGCCTTGAGCTGCACGTACAGGAAGCCGCGCTGCCCGGCCTTGTTCAGCAAACCATGGCCCTTGGCGCGCATGCGCTGGCCGTTCTGGCTGCCGGCCGGCACCTTGAGGTTGATCTTGCCGGTCAGGGTCGGCACGGCCACTTCCGCGCCCAACGCCAACTCCCACGGCGCCAGCGGCAGGTTGATGATCAGGTTTTCGCCATCCACTTCGAACTTCGGGTGCGGCGCAAACTTGACGATCAGGTACAGGTCACCGTTGGCCCCGCCGCCAACACCCGGTGCGCCCTGGCCCTTGAGGCGAATACGCTCACCGTCGGCCACGCCGGCGGGGATCTTCACGTTCAGGCTCTTGGTGGTGTTGCTGACATGCCGGCCCGAGGCGTCGTATTGCGGCACCTGGAAGCTGATCTGCTTGGACTCGGTGGACAGTGTCTCTTCGAGGAACACCGACAGCTGCATCTCCACGTCCTGGCCTTTACGCCCGGTTGGACGGCGCTGGCCGCCACCGAAGGCATCGCCACGCCCGCCAAAGATCGAGCTGAAGAAGTCGGAAAAATCCTCGGTGCCCTGGCCACCGCCAAACCCGCCACGGCTCTGCCAGCCTGGCGGGCCCTGGAACGGCTGGCCATGCTGGCCGTATTTGCGCAGTTCGTCGTATTCGGCGCGCTTGTCGGCGCTTTTAAGCGCTTCATAGGCTTCGGACGCGTCCTTGAACTTGGCTTCGGCGTCTTTTTCCTTGCTCACGTCCGGGTGATATTTGCGCGCGAGCTTGCGATAGGCGGCCTTGATTTCCTTGTCATCGGCGCTCGGCTCGACACCCAGAATCTTGTAGTAGTCTTTGAAATCCATCGGCGGTTCACCATCGTTAATCGAGATCGCACAGCCCGGGGCACAACGTGCGCTGGTTTGCACCTGTTGAGTCTTGTGGCCTGGGGGTGCGTCAAAGTGTTATCGGCGCTTGCCGTATGCAGCAGATGTGGGGGCGAATGCTGAACTTTCAAGCACGATTTAACGGATGGTCGGCCTACGCATCCGCCCTCGACTGGCATACACTGCGCGGCCGTTTTTCAACCGGAACCCGATAGACATGAAAAACCCATCCCCAGCCCGTGCCTGCGGTATCGACTTCGGCACGTCCAACTCCACCGTCGGCTGGATCCGCCCCGGCATGGAAACGCTTATCGCGCTGGAGGACGACAAGATCACCCTGCCGTCGGTGGTGTTCTTCAACTTCGAGGAGCGCCGCCCGGTCTACGGTCGCCTGGCCCTGCACGAATACCTGGAGAACTACGAAGGCCGGCTGATGCGCTCGCTCAAGAGCCTGCTGGGTTCCAAGTTGATCAAGCACGACACCAGCGTATTGGGCACGGCGATGCCGTTCACCGACCTGCTGGCGCTGTTTATCGGCCAACTCAAGAGCCGCGCCGAAGCCACCGCCGGCCGCGAATTCGAAGAAGTGGTGCTGGGCCGCCCGGTGTTTTTCGTCGATGACGACCCGATGGCCGACCAGGAAGCCGAAAACACCCTGGTCGACGTAGCGCGCAAGATCGGTTTCAAGGACATCTCGTTCCAGTACGAACCGATTGCCGCTGCGTTCGACTACGAGTCCACCATCGAGAAGGAAGAGCTGGTACTGATCGTCGACATCGGCGGGGGTACGTCCGACTTCTCGCTGGTGCGCCTGTCCCCGGAGCGCCGCCACAACGACAACCGCCAGGACGACATCCTCGCCACCGGCGGCGTGCACATCGGCGGGACCGACTTCGACAAGCAACTGTCCCTGGCCGGCATGATGCCGCTGTTCGGCTATGGCAGCCGCATGAAAAGCGGTGCCTACATGCCCACCAGCCACCACATGAACCTGGCGACCTGGCACACCATCAACTCGGTGTACTCGCAGAAATCCCAGCTGGCCCTGGGCAGCATGCGCTATGACATCGAAGACACCGGCGGCATCGATCGCCTGTTCAAGCTGATCGAACAGCGCGCCGGGCACTGGCTGGCCATGGAAGTGGAAGAGACCAAGATCCAGCTCACCCACGAAGACAGCCGCCACGTGCCGCTGGACCGGGTTGAAGCGGGGTTGAGCGTGGACCTGAGCCGCGCACTGTTCGAGTCGGCCATCGATGGCTTGCTGGAGCGCGTGCGCAACAGCGTGACGCAGTTGCTCACCGACGCTTCCGTGGAGGTGGCCCAGGTGGACACGGTGTTCTTCACCGGCGGTTCCAGCGGCATCCCGGCGCTGCGCCACAGCATCTCGGCCATGCTGCCGAATGCCCGGCATGTGGAGGGGAATATCTTCGGCAGTATCGGCAGTGGTTTGGCGATCGAGGCGAGCAAGCGCTACGGCTGCTGAGTTTTACCTGAAATACCGTGGCGACTTCATCGGGGGCAAGCCCCCTCCCACACTGACCGTGTTCACAAGTCGACCGGTGTAGACACAGTAAATGTGGGAGGGGGCTTGCCCCCGATGGGGCCCGCCCAGGCAACACACGCCTTAAACCATACCACCGAGCTTCAGCTCACTCTTCAGATACGCATAGTAAATCGGCCCCGCCACCACCCCCGGCAAACCAAACGCCGCTTCAAACACCAGCATCGCCAGGAGTAACTCCCACGACTTGGCACTGATCTGCCCGCCGACGATGCGCGCGTTGAGGAAGTACTCGACCTTGTGGATCACGATCAGATACCCCAGCGCCGCCACCGCCACCCAGATCGACAACGACAGCGCGACGATGGTGATCAGGGTGTTGGACATCAGGTTGCCAATCACTGGCAACAGGCCGAGCAGGAAGGTCAGCACGATCAGGGTCTTGGTCAGCGGCAGGTGGATGCCGCACAGCGGAAGCACCACGGCGAGGAACACGGCGGTGAAGGCGGTGTTGAGCGCGGCGATCTTGATCTGCGCGAAGACGATATTGCGAAAGGCCTGGACCAGCAGGTGCAGGCGGTCGAACAGCGCCGCGGCCAGGGGTTTGCGCTTGGTCAGGTCGGGCACCCGCTGCAGGGCGATGATCGCACCGAGCACCATGCCGATCAGCAGGGTAACGAACATGTGGGCGGCGTCTTTGCCGACCAGTTGCAGTTCGCTCAGGTGCTTGCTCAGCCAGTCGCCGATAGCCACGCGGAATTCGGCGGCGCTGGCGGGCAGGTAGGCATCGAGGAACGGCGGCAGTTGGCCGCGCGCGCGGTCGACTACGCCCATGAACTTATCCAGGGAGGCGCCGGGGTTTTCCGCTTCATGAAGCAGGAAGCTGATGGCGCCGGCGAAGATCAGGGCCAGCACGCTGACGATCAGGGTGCCGAGCAAGGCCACCGCCAACCAGCGCGCGCGGCGCCCTTCGATCAGCCGTTGCAGTTGGGGGGTGAGCATGTTGACCAGTTCATAGACCAACAGGCCGGCCAGCAGGCTGGGCAGCAATTTCAGCGGCAATACCAGCAGCAACCCGCCGAAAATGATGATGTAGCTGGCCAGCAATAACACGTGACGCTGAGAAAACGTTGGCATACAGCCTCAAAACGAACGGCGTTAAAGGATGTGTAGGAGCGAGCTTGCTCGCGAAGGTCGCCAACGATAACGCGTTTATTCTGAATAAACGCGGGGTAATTGCGTTCTTCGCGAGCAAGCTCGCTCCTACAGAGGGGCTGTGTGCGAGTGTCGCAGCCTTCTGGGGCCTGGGGCTATCAATTCTTCAGGCAGGTGCTCATGAACGTCTTGCGGGCATCGCCGGTCAGCGCCTTGGTTTTCGCCGACGCATTGCAATCCTTCATCTTCTGCTGTTGCGGGGTGAGCGTCTTCGCATCATTGGCTGCCGGCGCCGACAGGCAGGTTTTCATGAAAGCCTTGCGCTCGTCGCCCTTGAGCGTCTTGGTAGTGGCTTCGGCATTGCAGGTGGTCATCTTGTTTTGCTGGGCAGTGGCGGCAAAGCCCTGGGAACACAGCAGCAGGCCCATCATCAACAGCAGAATACGCAGCATCTTCATGGAGTTTTCTCCCTGTTACCGTGCCGGGAGGCACGGCCTACCCAGCAGTGTAGCCAAACCTTGTTACATCTTCATCGGCTGCGAATATTCGTCCGCCGGTACTGCTCCGGGGTGCAGCCGGCCTGGCGTTGGAACATCGCGATAAACGCCGAGGCGCTGCTGTAGCCGAGGTCAAACGCCACATTTTGCACACTGCGCTCGCTGTCGAGGGCTTCGATGGCGGCGAGGTAGCGCAGGCGCTGGCGCCATTCGCCGAAGCTCATGCCCAGCTCGCGCACAAATTGTCGCGCCAGGGTGCGCTCGCTCACATGCACCTGGTCGGCCCAGTGCGCCAGGGGGCGATTGTCAGCGGGGTCGGCCTGCATGCCTTCCAACACGCCGAGCAGCCCGGGGTGGCGGGCGTAGGGCAAAAAACCCTCGTGGATCGGCGCCTGCCTGAGCTGGTCGACCAGCACCTGGGCCAGGCGAATATCGGCGTCGGAGTGCGGGATGTTGACGTCACGCTGGGCGAAGTCGCTAAGGATGGCCTTGAGGATTTCGCTGATCGCCAGGGTGCAGGGCTGCTGGGGCAATTGCTCGCAAAGCTGCGGTGAAAGGCCCACCGAACGGTAGACAATCGCCTGGGCATTGTAGGAACTGTGTTCGGTATTGGGTGGGATCCACACCGCGTACTGCGGTGGCGACATAAAGCGGTTGCCGGCCACTTCCATGCGCATTACGCCACTGGCGGAGTAGTCCAGCGAGCCCCAGACATGCTGGTGCGGGGTGCACTCCGTGTCGGGGGCAAAGTCGGAGTAACGGAAGTACACGGGGCTTGGCAGGCTGCCAAAATCCGCAAGGCGTACGGTGTGTCGGGCCATATTGTCTGGATACAGAGGTCGTTTGTCTGGATCGCAGTATAGGCTTCGATCCAGACAAGGGATAATCCTGGCTCATCAACACATCTGGTTTCTTTCGATGCAATACGCGTATCCCCTGCTGGCCATCTTTATCTGGGCCGGCAATACCGTGGTCAATAAACTGGCCGTGGGTTCGATCTTCCCGGCTGAAATCGGCTTTTATCGCTGGTTGCTGGCGGCCCTGCTCTTTACGCCGTTCATGCTCAAGCCGGTCATCGCCCACTGGCCGCTGATCCGCCCGAACCTGGGCAAGATCGGCATCCTTGGCGTGCTGGGCATGGCGGTGTACCAGAGCCTGGCGTACTACGCTGCCTCGCTGACCAGCGCCACCAATATGGGCATCATCCTGTCGTTGATGCCGTTGATGGCCTTGACGGCGGCCATCATCAGCCTGGGCCAGCGCCTGACCTTGGGCGCACTGACGGGGGCGGTGCTGTCATTCGCAGGGGTAGTGGTGGTGGTGTCGGCCGGCAGCCTCGGCGCGTTGCTGCAGCACGGCGTGAACCTGGGCGATGCGATGATGCTGGTCGCGACCCTGGCGTACGCGGTCTACAGCACCCTGTTGAAAAAATGGCAACTGCGCCTGCCGCCGCTGGTGCTCCTGTATCTGCAGGTGCTGGTGGCGGTGGTGGTGCTGTTTCCGCTGTTTCTGTTCTCGGCAAAAGCCGGCCTGGGCTGGACGAATATTCCGCTGGTGCTCTATGCATGCTTGCTGGCTTCGATGCTGGCGCCACTGGCGTGGATGCACTCGGTGAAGACCCTGGGCCCCAGCCGCACCACGTTGTTTTTCAACCTGCTGCCGTTGATTACCGCATTGATTGCGGCCGTGGTGCTCAGGGAAGAATTGGCGTTGTATCACCTGGTGGGCGGTTTGCTGACCTTGGGCGGGGTGATTTTGTCGGAGCGCTGGACCACGCCGGTGCGCCGCCAGGCTTAAACCCCGGCCGCCTTCAGGCGCTGGGCATGCTCGACGAACAACCGAATCGGCTCGGCGCCCTTGCCGACCAGGCCCATGGATTGGTTGACGATATCGAAGTGGTCCAGGGCGTAGTCATCGCCGATCACCCGCCCCAGGTGCGAGCTGCAGCGCCCGACCATGCCGTCGCACTGGCCCTTCTCGCGCACGAAGCTGCGGGCGAACAATCGGCAGCTGCGATTCGTCCCGTCCAGCAGGTTGCGTCCGCGATCGGTCTTGCCCGGTTGCAAGGTGCCGGACCATGAGTAGTAGCGCACGCCATTGTCCACCTCCGCCCCGTGCCCGCCCCAGGTATGCGGCAACCCTTGGGGATACTTGCGGTTGAACAGCGCCACGCCTGCGCTGGTCAGGGAATGGTGGGACGCCTGCAAGTCCGCCTTGAAACGCGGGCCGCGATAGCCGGTTTCCAGCAGGCTCATCACCGTTGCAACCAGATGAAACAGCGCGCTCATCAGCCGGCCCTTCACGCTGTCGGCCGGATAATGGGCGTGGATATGGTCCGCCAGTTCCGAACCGTGGTTGGGCCCGGCCACCGACGTCACCGACGCCACCCACTCCGGGCGCTTGGCCGCCGCATAACGGGCGGTCAGCGCGCCCTGGCTATGGCCGATCAGGTTGACCTTGTCGGCGCCGGTCTCAAGGCGAATCCGCTCGATCTGCGCCAGCAACTGCTCGCCACGCACCTCGCTGGAGTCCAGCGGCGCCACCTGGATGGGAAACACCTGCGCCCCACCCGCCCGCAGTGCCGGGACAATGCCGTACCAGTAGGGGAAGAACCCCAGGCGCACGAACCCCAGCATGCCGGGCACCAGCACCAAGGGATAACGCGTGGCTAACGACTGCGACATGAAGCGAACGTCCTTGATCAAGAGAGGATGATGGCAGGCTAGCCCAATTCCGGCGACGCGCTGATGACACGCCTGGCAAATCCAATAAAACTTTTTGCTGCGCCCGTGACTCACAACTGGGAGCGATCACGCCGACAGAGCGTGGCGTAAAACCGGATTAGCCCCAGGAGATTGAGATGACTGAAGCAAACTTGACTGACGTTGCGACCCTGCGCAGCCGCGCCCGCCAGAACGTCGAAAACGGTGCCGTGACCGAGGGCTATGACGCCGACCGCGAAGAGATCATCCGCCTGCTCAACGGCTCCCTGGCCACTGAACTGGTGTGTGTGCTGCGCTACAAGCGCCACTACTTCATGGCCAGCGGCGTTAAAGCTGCCGTCGCCGCGCAGGAATTCCTCGAACACGCCACCCAGGAAGCCGAGCACGCCGACAAACTCGCCGAACGCATCGTGCAGCTGGGCGGCGAGCCCGAGTTCAACCCGGACCTGCTGTCGAAGAACTCCCATGCCCAATACGTGGCCGGTAACAGCTTGAAGGAAATGGTCTACGAAGACCTGGTGGCCGAGCGGATCGCGGTGGACAGCTACCGCGAAATCATCCAGTACATCGGTGACAAGGATCCGACCACGCGCCGTCTGTTTGAAGAGATCCTGGCTCAGGAAGAAGAGCATGCGGACGATATGGCCGACATCCTAGAAAGCCTGTAAATAGCGCAAAACCAATGTGG